>NZ_JBVJLD010000038.1:0-72381 GCF_055584905.1 Kitasatospora sp. NPDC088742
GACCTGATCCATCTCCCCAGGTGTCACACACCATCAACGCGCCAACCGGCAGCAAGACACGCCACCGGCGAGTACACCTGACCAAGCCCTACTAGCACGCCGTACCGGCTCAGACCGAGGTGCGCTGGAACTGCTGGTTCGCCCCCAGCCCGCAGCGCGCCCCCACCGACAACGACCACGGCTGGCACCAGCGCGACGCCGCCTACTGGAAGGACCGCGGGCTGCACCGGCTGCGGCACCGCACCGTCTCCGTCACCCCTGACGCCCAGGGCCTGACCGTCGTCGTCCGCAGCGCCGCTGCCGCGGGCAACTCCGGCTACATCACCACCCACCGCTGGGACAGCGACGGTGACAGCCTGCGCCTGCGGGTACACGCCGAACCCGTCGGCCACTGGCCGGAGCGCGGTGACGACTTCCGGGACACCATGGCGGACCCGGCGCTCCCGCCGGAGGAGTACCAGGAGTTGCTGCGCAGGAACGGCTCACGCTCACTGGCCCGCATCGGACTCGACTGGGAGCTTCCCACCGACCGGTCCCAGGTGGAGTGGTTCGGCACGGGCCCGGGCGAGGCCTACCCCGACTCGCGACAGGCGGTTCGCGTCGGACGGTTCCGCGCGAGCGTGGAGGAGTTGCAGACGCCGTACGTCCGCCCCCAGGAGAACGGCAACCGTGCGGACACCCGCTGGGCCACCCTCACCGACGGGGCCGGGAGCGGGCTGCACGTCCTCGGCGAGGAGCCGTTCCACCTCGCCGCGCGCCGCTGGACCGACCAGCAGCTCGACGCCGCCCGGCACCACAGCGATCTCGTCCCGGGCCCTGTGATCCACCTCCACACCGACCACGCCGTCCAGGGCCTCGGCAGCGCCGCCGTGGGTCCCGGTGTCCTGCCTCAGCACCGGCTCGAACTCGGGCCGGTGGACTTCGCGTTCGTCCTGACGCTCCTTCAGCAGGACTGACAGCGCCGAACGCGCGTGCACGGCATCGGTGTTCCAGCGGATGCGCGGGCCGGGCGTACGCCTCACCGGAGGCGGCCGCCCGGCCCCGTCGAGAAGGCGGCCCCTAGACTCGCCGGAATGAACACCGCGATCCCCACCGAAGCCGACCTCACCCGCCTGGTCGAGGTGTTGCTGGCCACCTCCGATTCCGCCGGCCGTGACCGGGCCGGGTGGGAGCGGCTCGCCCGCGACGCCTTCACCGCCGAACGCCCGGACGAGCAGCCCGACCACTGGTGGCTGGCGGTCCCGGGCACCACGTACGAGGCCGCCTTCGAGGTGCTGGGCCTGCACGACCGGATCCCGGTGACGGTGCGGTACGGGCAGGAGGCCCAGCAGGAGGACACCAAGTACGCGCCGGGCGCTGTACACCGGGTGTTCGTCACCCCGGAGTACGCGGGCTGGCGGCTGATCTACGCCAACGAGCCGCTGGGGACGACCACTTGGGGTCCGTACGAGGTGATCGAGCGGCTCAGCAAGGCGTGCGGCCGGGCCCAGGTGTACTACCAGGACCCGTTCGCCGACGCGGTGATCTGGGCAGCGGCCGAGGAGGGCGAGGTGATCCGGGGCTACTGGCGCCACGAGGACTCCGAGTGGACCGGCACGCCGCTGCCCTGGGAGACCGTGCTGACCGAGGCGGACTTCGCGGACGACCCGGACGAGTACGAGGAGTACGCCGAGGACCCGGGCCGGGCGGAGACCACCGACGTCAACACCGCCGCCGCACACCTGTCGGTGGACCCGGCCGCGATCGACGCCGACACCCCCGTCCGGGGCCACGGCTGGCTCGCCCTGACGGCGGCCGGCGCCGGCCACGACGGCTTCGACGAGTACCCGGAGCTCTGAACCCACCTGCCCGCAGGCCTGTCGGCGAGGGCCGGCCGACCTGCGGGCAGGCGTGAACACTCCGCAGGGCGCGCTCAGTTGAGCTTGGTGAGCGTCCAGCCCTGCGGGGAGCCGCCGTTGACGGTCCATTGGATGACCGTGGCGCCCTCGGCGGTGGAGTTGCCGTTGTCCAGGGGTCGCGCTTGACCCGCTCGTCCTGGCCGACCGCCCCTCCCCGGCGGCTTTCGTCACCTCCGGGGAGGTGTCACTCCTGCTTCTCGCCGGAGGCGAACCGGGAGATGATCAGCGCGACGATGATGATCGCGCCGTTGAGGAACTGGTTCCACAGCGGCGGCACGCCCGCCAGGGTCATGACGTTGACGACCAGTTGGAGGGTGAGCACACCGGTCAGGGCGCCGAACAGGGTGCCGCGGCCGCCGTTGAGGCTCACGCCGCCGATGACGGTGGCGGCGAAGACCTGGAAGATCCAGCCGTTGCCCTGGTCGGCGGAGATGGAGCCGTAGTGGCCGGTGTAGAGGATGCCGGCGAAGGCCGCGAGCAGGCTGCCGATGATCAGCACCACCCAGCTGATCCGGTCGACCCGGATGCCCGCGGCGCGGGCGGCCTCGGCGTTGCCGCCGATCGCGTAGAGGGCGCGGCCGTGGCGCAGCCAGGCGAGGGCGCTGCCACCCGCGAGGAAGAGCAGGGCGCAGATCCAGATCGCGGCGGGGACGCCGAGCCAGCTGGTGCGGCCGAGGTAGGTGAAGGAGCTCGGCAGGTTGATGATCGACTGGCCCTGGGAGATGGCGACCTGAAGACCCCTCAGCAGGGTGAGCATGCCGAGGGTGACGATGAAGCCGTTGAGGCGCAGCTTGAGGATCAGGAAGCCGTTGACCGCACCGATCAGCGCGCCGATCAGCAGGCAGAGCGGGAAGGCCGTCCACTCGGGGAGGAGGCCGAGGCCCAGGAAGCGCGCGCCGTGGTCGGGCAGCACCAGCCAGACGGCGATCACCGGGGCGACGCCGATCGTGGACTCCAGCGAGAGGTCCATCCGGGCGGCGATCAGGATCAGCGCCTCGGCCAGCACCAGCAGGCTCAGCTCGGTGGCCTGCTGGCCTACGCCGAGCAGGTTGTCGGAGGTGAGGAAGGCGGGCGAGACGATGAACCCGATGAGGCCCAGCACCAGCAGGACCGGGACGAGCGAGAGGTCGCGGTAGCGGGCGAGCTGGAAGCGGCTCCCGCCGGGGGCGGCCACGGTCGCGGCGCCCGTGGCGAGCTCGGTGGTGTCAGACATGGGTTTCCTTCGGGTCGCTCGGGCCGGCCATGCCCTCCATGGCCGAGACCAGTTCTTCGTCGCTCCAGCCGTGGCCGAACTCGGCGACCACCCGGCCGTGGAACATGGCCAGCACGCGATCGCAGACCCGCAGGTCGTCGAGTTCGTCGGAGACGATCAGCGCGCTCTTGCCGGCGTCGGCGACCTGGCGGACGGTGCCGAGCAGGGCCTCCTTGGACTTGACGTCCACGCCGTTGGTGGGACGGATCGCGACCAGGACGTGCGGCTCGGTGGCCAGCGCCCGGGCGATCACCACCTTCTGCTGGTTGCCGCCGGAGAGCGCGGCGACCGGGGTCGAGGCGCCGGGCGTCTTGATGTCGAGGTCGGCGATCATCCGCTCGGCGAAGACCCGGGTGCGCGACGGCAGCACCGTGCCGAACGGGCCGAGCTGGTCGGTGACGGTCAGGGTGGCGTTCTCGGCCACGCTGCGCTGCGGGATGATGCCCTGGATGTGCCGGTCCTCGGGGACGAAGCCGATCCCGGCGGCCAGCGCGGCGGGGACCTGGCCGGTGCGCACGGGCCGTCCGGCGACGGTGATGGTGCCGGCCTGCGGGCGGTGCAGTCCGGCGATGGTCTCGCCGAGCCGGACGTTGCCGCTGGCGGCCGCTCCGGCCAGGCCGACCACCTCGCCGGGGCGGGCGGTGAGCGCGAAGTCCTGGTAGTGGCCGGCCAGGCTGAGCCCGGAGACCTCCAACAGCGCTTCGCCCTCGGCCTGTTGACGGCCGGTCACCGACCAGGTGGGCTCGCTGCCCCGCGAGCGCTCGCCGGTCATCGCCTCCACCAGCGCCTGCTGGTCGAGTTCGGCCACCGGGGCGGTGGTGATGTGCCGGGCGTCCCGGTAGACGGTGACGGTGTCGCAGAGGTCGTAGACCTCCTGGAGGTGGTGCGAGATGAACAGGAAGGCGACGCCCTGCCGCTGGAGCTCGCGCAGCTTGTCGAAGAGCTTCTCGATGCCGCGGGCGTCCAGCCTGGCGGTCGGCTCGTCGAGGATGATGAACCGGGCGCCGAAGGACAGGGCGCGGGCGATCTCGACGAACTGCCGTTGCTCGACGCTCAGTTGACCGGCCCGCACGGAGGGGTCCACGTCGACGCCGTACTCGGCGAGCAACTCGCCCGCCCGGTGGCGCAGTTGCTTCCAGCTGATCGGGCGCAGCGCGCCGGAGCTCTGCCGGTCCAAGAAGAGGTTCTCGGCGACGGTGAGCGCCGGGATGATGGTGGAGCGCTGGTAGACGCAGGCCACCCGGGAGCGCCAGGCGTCGGTGTCGCCGGGGGCGGGGGCGGGCTCGCCGTTGAAGCGCAGGGTGCCGGTGTCGGCGGTCTGCAGGCCGGTCAGGATCGAGACGAGGGTGGACTTGCCCGCGCCGTTGCGCCCGACCAGGGCGTGCGACTCGCCGGGGGCGACCGAGATGCGGGCGTCGGCGAGGGCGACGGTGGCGCCGAAGCGCTTGCTGATCCCGTCGGCCTCGACGACGGGGCCCCGGGCGGGGCTGGGATCCGCCATGGCGGGTGTCCTTTCCAGGTGGTCCCGTGAACGGCGGCCCCAAAGGGTGGGCCGCCGTTCACGGAGAAGGGGGCTACTTGCCGACGTTGTTGCCCCAGAGGGTCTTGTCGTCGACGTTGTCCTTGGTGACCACGGGGGCGGGGAGTTGGTCCTCCAGGCCGTTGGGCAGCTGGATGATGGTCGACTGGTGGTCGGTGGCGCCGGGCTGGAAGGTCTTGCCCTCGGCGGCGGCCTGGGCGTAGTAGAGGGCGTACTTGGCGTAGAGGTCGGCGGGCTGGGAGACGGTGGCGTCGATGTCGCCCTTGCGGATGGCGTCGAACTCCTGGGGGATGCCGTCGTTGGAGACGATGGCGATGTGGCCGGGCTGGCCGGCGGGCTTGAGCAGGCCCTTCTGGGTGAGCAGGGCGAGGGTGGGCTGCAGGAAGGCGCCGCCGGCCTGCATGTAGATGCCGCCCAGGTCGGGGTTGGCGGCCAGGGTGGACTGGAGCTTGGCCGAGGCCACGTCGCCCTTCCAGTCGGTGGCCAGCTCGATGACCTGGATGCCGGGGAACTTGTCCTTCATGCAGGAGGCGAAGGCCTCGGAGCGGTCACGGCCGTTGATGGAGCTGAGCGAGCCCTGGAGTTCGGCGACCTTGCCCTTGCCGTCGAGCTGCTTGCCGAGGACCTCGCAGGCCTTGGTGCCGTAGGCCTTGTTGTCGGCGCGCACCACCATGTAGACGTTGCCGGTGTCGGGGCGGGTGTCGACGCTGACGACGGGGATCTTCTTGGCGGCGAGCTGGTCGAGGGTGGAGGCGATGGCGCCGGTGTCCTGAGGGGCCATCACGACGGCCTTGGCGCCGGTGTTCTGGAAGACCTGGACGTTGGCGACCAGCTTGGTGACGTCGTTCTGGGAGTTGCTGACCGGCAGGGTGTTCAGGCCCTGGGCGGAGGCGCCCTGCTTGATGTACTGGGCGTAGGAGTTCCAGAAGTCGGAGTCCGCACGCGGCAGGTCGACGCCGATCGCCGGCTTGCCGCCGCCGGCCGCGCCGGTGGGCGAGTCGCTGCCCCGGTTGCAGGCGGTGGCGAGCCCCGCCAGGACGACCACGGCGGCGGCCGTGGCCGCGATTCTGGAAGAGCGAGCCTTCATGATGCCGATCTCCTTGGCTGAGCAGGAAGGTTGGGCGGAGCCGGCCACCCTCAAACCCTCACTCCTGAGGGGGCGGCCCCTGACACGCGGCGCTGAGCGGATGACCCAACAGCCCTCGCCGCGACTCCCGCAGTCATCGGATGGCTTGCGGTAACGAGGACGATACGAGCAGGACACTTTGACTGACAAGAGGAAACCTCGGACGAATCTCAACCGTGATCCGGAGGGCGTGATACCGCTTTTCTCGGCCCCTGCCTAGCCCCTTGAACTGGGTAAATCCTGAACCCCACAGCAGTTCGGGCAAATCGCTCACCCGCCACCCGGCACACCCCGAGACATCGGAGGACTTCTTGCAAAGAGCGATCGCCGCTCTTATGGTCGGGGCACCACAGATTCATCCGATGTTCCAAGGGAGACGGCGACATGAAGCTGCTGCGGATCGGTGCGCCCGGCGAGGAAGTCCCGGCAGTGCTCGACCAGGACGGGCACACCTACGCGCTCTCGGCGCTGACCAGCGACATCGACGGCGCCTTCCTCGCCGCCGACGGCCCGGCCCGGGTGCGGGCGGCGCTGGCGGCCGGGGAGCTCCCGCTGCTCGACCCGGCCGGCCTGCGGGTCGGCCCGCCGGTGGCCCGGCCCGGCAAGGTGGTGTGCATCGGACTCAACTACCGCGACCACGCCGAGGAGACCGGCGCCGCCGTGCCCACCCGTCCGGTGGTGTTCATGAAGGACCCGGCCACCGTGGTCGGCCCTTACGACGAGGTGCTGATCCCGCGCGGCTCGGTCAGGACCGACTGGGAGGTGGAGCTCGCGGTGGTGATCGGCCGTCAGGCCCGCTACCTGGACTCGCCGGAGCAGGCCCCGGCCCACATCGCGGGCTTCGCGATCAGCAACGACGTCTCCGAGCGCGAGTTCCAGCTCGACTACTCCGCCCAGTGGGACCTCGGCAAGTCCTGCGAGACCTTCAACCCGCTGGGCCCCTGGCTGGTCACCCCCGAGGAGCTGGGCGACGTCCAGCAGCTCGGCCTGCAGCTGGCCGTCAACGGGGAGACCCGGCAGCACGGCAGCACCAAGAACATGATCTTCGAGGTCGGCTACCTGGTCTGGTACCTGAGCCAGTACATGGTGCTCAACCCCGGTGACGTGATCAACACCGGCACCCCCGCCGGCGTGGCCCTCGGACTGCCCGGCACCCCCTACCTGCGCTCCGGCGACACCGTCGAGCTGACCGTCGACGGCCTCGGCACCCAGCGCCAGACCTTCGCCAACGCCTGAAAGGCACCCCCGTGTCCGTTACCACTGCGCGGATCACCGCGGTCGACACCTACGACATCCGCTTCCCCACCTCGCGGGAGCTGGACGGGTCCGACGCCATGAACCCCGACCCCGACTACTCGGCCGCCTACCTCGTCCTGCGCACCTCCACGGGCGGCCACGAGGGCCACGGCTTCACCTTCACCATCGGGCGCGGCAACGACGTGCAGGTCGCCGCCATCGACGCGTTGGCCGACCACGTCATCGGACGTTCCGTCACCGACCTGTGCGACGACCCCGGTTCGCTCTACCGCGACCTGATCGGCGACAGCCAGCTGCGCTGGCTCGGCCCCGAGAAGGGCGTGATGCACATGGCGATCGGCGCCGTGGTCAACGCCGTCTGGGACCTGGCCGCCAAGCGCGAGGGCAAGCCCCTGTGGCAGCTGCTCGCCGACGCCGACCCGGGCTGGCTGGTCTCCCAGGTGGACTTCCGCTACATCGCGGACGCGCTGACCCCCGAGGACGCGCTGGAGCTGCTCACCAAGGGCAAGACCGGCGCCGCCGGCCGGGCCACCGAGCTGCTGCGCCGCGGCTACCCGGCCTACACCACCTCGCCCGGCTGGCTCGGCTACTCCGACGAGAAGCTCACCCGCCTGGCCAAGCAGGCCGTCGAGGACGGCTTCACCCAGATCAAGCTGAAGGTCGGCGCCGACCTGGAGGACGACATCCGCCGCTGCCGCGCCGCCCGCGCCGCCGTCGGCCCGGACATCCGGATGGCGATCGACGCCAACCAGCGCTGGAACGTCGCCGAGGCGATCGAGTGGACCAAGGCGCTCGGCGAGTTCGACCCGTACTGGATCGAGGAGCCCACCAGCCCCGACGACATCCTCGGCCACGCCACCATCCGACGGGGCGTCAGCCCGGTCAAGGTGGCCACCGGCGAGCACGTACAGAACCGGATCGTCTTCAAGCAGCTGCTCCAGGCCGGCGCCATCGACGTCCTCCAGCTGGACTCGGCCCGGGTGGCCGGCGTCAACGAGAACCTCGCCATCCTGCTGCTGGCCGCCAAGTTCGGCGTCCCGGTCTGCCCGCACGCCGGCGGCGTCGGCCTGTGCGAGCTGGTCCAGCACCTGTCGATGTTCGACTACGTCGCGCTCACCGGCACGTTCGAGGACCGGGTCATCGAGTACGTCGACCACCTGCACCAGCACTTCCACGACCCGGTGGTCATCGAGCAGGGTCACTACAAGGCTCCCCGCGCGGCGGGTTTCTCCGCCACCATGCACCGGGCGAGCATCGACACCTACCGCTACCCCGACGGCGCGTTCTGGGCAGCAGACCTCAAGGAGCCTTCATGACCCCCGAGTTCGAGGGCCTCACCGCCCTGGTCACCGGCGGCGCCTCCGGCATCGGGCTGGCCACCGCGCGGCTCTTCGCCGAGCGGGGCGCGAACGTGGCCGTGCTGGACCTGGACCCCTCCGGGGTGCCCGCCCCGCTGCACGGCTTCACCGCGGACGTCTCCGACGACCTGTCCGTGCGCACCGCCGTCGCGGCGGTGGCCGAGGGGTTCGGCGGGATCGACGTCGTGGTCAACAACGCGGGCATCGGCGCCGTGGGCAGCGTCGAGGACAACGACGACGCACTGTGGGCGAGGGTGCTGGACGTCAACGTGCTCGGCATGGTCCGGGTCAGCCGGGCCGCCCTCCCTCACCTGCGCAAGTCCTCGAACGCGGCGATCGTCAACCTGGGCTCGATCGCCACCACCGCGGGCCTCCCGCAGCGGGCGCTGTATTCGGCCTCCAAGGGCGCGGTGCTCTCGCTCAGCCTGGCGATGGCGGCCGACCACGTCCGCGAGGGCATCCGGGTCAACTGCGTCAACCCCGGCACCGCCGACACCCCGTGGGTGGCCCGGCTGCTGGACGGCGCCGCCGACCCGATGGCGGAGCGGGCCGCGCTGAACGCCCGTCAGCCGATCGGCCGGCTGGTCACCCCCGAGGAGGTGGCCGCGGCGATCGTCTACCTGGCCTCCCCGGCCGCGGCGGCCGTCACCGGCTCCGTGCTGGCCGTCGACGGCGGCGTGCAGGGCCTGCGCCTGCGGCCGGAGCCGTCCCGGTGAGGGCGCGTCAGCTCGGGCACAGCCAGGTCCGGGTGAGCGGACTGGCCTTCGGGGCGGCGGGGATCGGCAACCTCTTCACCCCGGTGAGCGAGGAGCAGGCAGCCGACGCCGTCCGGGCCGCCTGGGGGGCGGGGGTGCGGTACTTCGACACCGCCCCGCACTACGGCCTGGGCCTGTCCGAGCGCCGCCTGGGCGCGGTGCTGCGCGAGCAGCCCCGGGACGGCTACGTGATCTCCACCAAGGTCGGCCGGCTGCTGGAGCCGGCCGCGGGTGACGGGGACGACCTGGCCAACGGCTTCGCGGCGCCCGCCACCCACCGCCGGGTCTGGGACTTCTCCGCCGCCGGGGTGCGCCGCTCGGTCGAGGACAGCCTGGAGCGGCTGGGGACCGACCGGATCGACATCGCCTACCTGCACGACCCGGACGACCACGCCGAGCAGGCCCTCACCGAGGCCTACCCCGAGCTCGAACGCCTGCGCGCCGAGGGCGTGTTGGGCGTGATCGGGATCGGGATGAACCAGTCCGCGCTGCCCGCCCGGTTCGTCCGCGAGACCGACATCGACGCCGTCCTGCTGGCCGGCCGCTACAGCCTGCTCGACCAGGACGGGCTCACCGAGCTGCTGCCGCTGGCCGAGCGGCGGGGCGTCAGCGTGGTCATCGGCGGGGTCTTCAACTCCGGGCTGCTGGCCGACCCCCGGCCCGGCGCCACCTTCGACTACGCCGCCGCCCCCGACGCGTTGCTGGCCCGCGCCCTGGACCTCAAGGCCGTCTGCGAGCGGCACGGCGTCCCGCTGCGGGCCGCCGCCCTGCGCTTCCCGTTCGGCCACCCGGCCGTGGCGAGCGTCCTGGTCGGCACCCGCAGCGCCGCCGAGGCCGAGGACGCCGCGCTGATGCTCCGCCACCCCGTCCCGGACGCGCTCTGGGACGAGCTGAGGGAACGGGGCATGCTGGCCCCCGAGATCCCCACCCCGAAGGAGGCGGGCTGATGCGCGTCGCGCTGTTCATCACCTGTTTCAACGACACCCTCTACCCCGGCACCGGCCGGGCCGTGGTCGAGGTGCTGGAGCGGCTCGGCCACCAGGTCGACTTCCCGCAGGAGCAGACCTGCTGCGGGCAGATGCACTTCAACACCGGCTACCGCCCGGACGCCGTACCGCTGGTGGCCCGCTTCGCCCGGACCTTCGCCGACTACGACGCGGTGGTCACCCCGTCCGCGTCCTGCGCCGGGATGGTCCGCGAGAACCACCCGCGCCTCGCCGCCGAGTACGGCCACACCGACCTCCAGCAGCAGGTCACCGAACTCGCCCCGAAGGTCCACGAGTTCACCGAGTTCCTGACCGACGTGCTGGGCGTCACCGACGTCGGCGCCCGCTACCCGCACAAGGTCGCGTACCACCCGACCTGCCACTCGCTGCGCGGCCTGCGGCTCGGGGACCGCCCCGAGCGCCTGCTGCGCGCGGTGAAGGACCTGGAGCTGGCCGACCTGGCCGGCTCCGACCAGTGCTGCGGCTTCGGCGGCACCTTCGCCGTGAAGAACGCCGACACCTCCGCCGCGATGCTCGCCGACAAGAACGCCGCGGTGCTGGCCAGCGGGGCCGAGGTGCTCTGCGCGGCCGACAACTCCTGCCTGATGCACATCGGCGGCGGCCTCTCCCGCCAGGGCGCGCCGGTGCGTACCGTACACCTGGCCGAGATCCTCGCCGCGACCGACGGAGGTACCCCGTGAGCGACCGTGGAGTGGTCTGGCTCGGCTCCCCGGCCTTCCCCGAGGCCGCGCGCGCGGCCCTGGCCGACACCCAGCTGCGGGCCAACCTCAAACGCGCCACCACCACCATCCGCGACAAGCGCCTCGCGGTCGCCGCCGAGCTGGACGACTGGGAGCAGCTGCGCGACGCCGCGGCCGCGATCAAGCGGCGGACGGCCCGTCACCTGGAGCGCTACCTGCTCCAGTTGGAGGAGTCCGTGACGGCGGCGGGCGGCACCGTGCACTGGGCCTCCGACGCCGCGGACGCCAACCGCATCGTCGCGGATCTGGTGAAGGCCACCGGCGAGCGTGAGGTGGTCAAGATCAAGTCGATGGCCACCCAGGAGATCGGCCTCAACGAGCACCTGGAGGCCGAGGGCATCCGGGCCTACGAGACCGATCTCGCCGAGCTGATCGTGCAGTTGGGCGACGACCGGCCCTCGCACATCCTGGTGCCGGCCATCCACAAGAACCGTACCGAGGTCCGCGACCTGTTCGCGGCCGAGATGGGCCACTGGGGCCGGCCGGCCCCCGAGGGCCTGACCGACGAGCCGCGCGCGCTGGCCGAGGCGGCCCGGCTGCACCTGCGGCAGAAGTTCCTCACCGCCAAGGTGGCCGTCTCCGGCGCCAACTTCGCCTGCGCCGACACCGGCACGGTGGTCGTGGTGGAGTCCGAGGGCAACGGCCGGATGTGCCTGACCCTGCCCGAGACCCTGATCACCGTGATGGGCATCGAGAAGGTGGTGCCCAGCTGGTCCGACCTGGAGGTCTTCCTCCAGCTGCTGCCGCGCTCCTCCACCGGCGAGCGGATGAACCCCTACACCTCCACCTGGACCGGCACCACCGACGGTGACGGCCCGTCAGCCTTCCACCTGGTGCTGCTCGACAACGGCCGCACCGACACCCTGGCCGACCAGGTCGGCCGCCAGGTGCTCGGCTGCATCCGCTGCTCGGCCTGCCTCAACGTCTGCCCGGTCTTCGAGCGCACCGGCGGCCACGCCTACGGCTCGGTCTACCCCGGGCCGATCGGCGCGGTGCTCACCCCGCAGCTGGTCGGCATCGGCAGTGACACGAAAAGCGGGGCCGCCTCGCTGCCGTTCGCCTCCACCCTGTGCGGGGCCTGCTACGACGCCTGCCCCGTGAAGATCGACATCCCCGAGGTGCTGGTCCACCTGCGCGCCGAGGCCGTCGAATCCAAGGGGCTGACGGCCGAGTCGCTGGCCATGAAGGCCGCCGCCAAGGTCTTCGACTCCCCCCGCCTGCTCGGCGCCGCCCAGAAGGCCACCTCCCTCGGCGGCCGCGCCCTCGCCCGCAACGGCAGGATCGGCCGCCTGCCCGGCCCGCTGGCCGGCTGGACCGACGCCCGCGACACCGCCGCACCCCCGGCGGAGTCCTTCCGCACCTGGTGGCGCAAGAACAGGGAGAACCAGTGACCAGCCGCGACGCCGTCCTCCGCCGCATCCGTGCCGCGCTCGCCGACGTACCCGCCGACGAGACGCCCGAGGACGTCCCCGTCCCCCGCGACTACCGCCGCGGCCACGCGGACGGGGACCTGGTCGGCCTCTTCGCCGAACGGGTCGCCGACTACCGGGCCGAGGTCACCCGCACCGACCGGGCCGGGCTGCCCGGGGTGATCGCCGCCCTGCTCACCGGGCACGGCGCCACCCGGCTCGCGCTGCCCGCGGGTTTCCCCGAGGAGCTTCTCCCGCAAGGGAGTTGGGAGTGGCACCGCGAGCCGCTGGACGTCCCCGGCCTGGACGGGCTGGACGGCGCCGTCACCCTGGCCGCCGTCGGCATCGCCGTCACCGGCACCATCGTGCTGGACGCCGGCCCCGGCCAGGGGCGCCGCGCCCTCACCCTGGTCCCGGACCACCACCTCTGCGTGGTCCGCGCCGAGCAGATCGTGGACGACGTCCCCGACGCGCTGTCACGGCTCGACCCCGCCCGCCCGCTCACCTTCGTCTCCGGCCCCTCCGCCACCAGCGACATCGAACTCGACCGGGTGGAGGGCGTCCACGGCCCCCGCACCCTCCAGGTCGTCATCGTCGAGACGTCCTGAGCCGCGCGGTGGCTATGCTGCACGGGTCAGCACCAGGGAGGTAGCACGTGCCGGTCACCGACGAGGCGATCGAGAAGATCAAGGAAATGATCGTCAGCGGTGAGCTGCGCCCCGGCGCACGCCTGCCGAAGGAGGCCGACCTCGCCGAGCGGCTCGGCTTGTCGCGCAACTCGCTGCGCGAGGCCGTGAAGGCGCTCTCGCTGATCCGGGTGCTGGACGTGCGCCAGGGCGACGGCACCTACGTCACCAGCCTGGAGCCCAACCTGCTGATGGAGGCGCTGGGCTTCGTCGTCGACTTCCACCAGGACGACACGGTGCTGCAGTTCCTGGAGGTCCGCCGGATCCTGGAGCCCGCCGCCTCGGCGATGGCCGCCCGGGTGATGTCCGACGAGGACATCACCGCCCTGCGCGAGGTCGTGGAGGACCTGCGCGACGACGCCTCCCTGGAGGAGGTCGTCGCCAACGACCTCGAGTTCCACCGGGCGATCGCACTCGGCTCCGGCAACAGCGTGCTCTGCTCCCTGATCGACGGCCTGTCAGGCCCCACCACCCGGGCCCGGATCTGGCGCGGCGCCACCGAGGAGGGCGCGGTCGCCCGCACCCGCGAGCAGCACCGCGCCATCGTCGACGCCATCGCCCGCCGCAGCCCCGAACTCGCGCACTCCTGGGCGACGGTCCACGTGGCCGGCGTCGAGCAGTGGCTCCGCGACCGCCTCGGCGCCGCCGGCTCCGCCCTCGGCTGAGCCCCCGTCAGCAGCGGTGCCGGGCTCGTGTCGCAGGGGCCTGCTATCACGGTGTGCATGACCTTGGAGCCGGCAGGTGCGTACGGTGAGGGCGAAGCGCTGTTCGACGAGGGGCGCGTGGCCCTGGCCGAAGGCCGCGCGGACGCGGAGCAGTTGTTCGAGCGCGCCGCCGCGGCGGCGGGGCCCGAGCTGCGGTGGCGGATCGTCGAGGCCTTCGTGGACGAGTTCGACGGGCCCCGGGCGACCGAGTGGCTGCGCCGTGCCGTCGAGTCGCCGGGCGTGCCGGGAGGGATCGAGGTGGATCCGGGCACACTGCCGGTCGTCGTCCGGTACGGAGACCCGGAGTACCAGAACTGGGAGATCGCGGTCAGGTGCTCGGACGAGGGCCGGACGGCGGTGCTGGCCGCCCTGACCGCGGCCGACCCGCGGCTGATGCGGGTCACCCACGACGGCCGCGAGGTGTCGCACGCGGAGCTGTACGCCGAGCTCACGGCGGGGATCAACACCTACACCCCGAACTACGCGGCGGTGGAGGCGGAGCCGGTGCCGCGGATCTGGCTGGACTGCAAGGACTCCATCTCCCCCTACATGACCCGCACCATGATCGGCGTGGTCATCCAGGAGCTGGAGTCCGCCGGCGTGCGGCGGGCCGTGCTGCACACGACCTGACACCGGTCATTCACGTGACGAAGTCCTCCCGGAATCGCGAAGCCTCAACACGTTCGTGGGGGACCCGTACCGGCGCCCTGATGGAACGTCACCGGTCAGGAGCGTCCGGGGTGGCGAACAGGCTCTGGAGGGTCTGGGCCGCCAGGTTGAGGAGCCAGGTGTGGGCGGGGTCGTCGTCGTAGCGCTGGTGCCAGAGCAGGTAGAGAGGGACGGGCGGCAGTTCGAACGGCAGCGGCAGCATCGTCAGGCCCAGTTGGTCGCGGGCGGAGCGGGTGACCGCTTCGGGGAGGGTGACCACGACGTCGGTGTCGCGGGCCAGTTGGAGTGCGGTGTCCGTCGCAGGGGCGGCGACGATGACACGGCGCTCGTGGCCCAGGGCGGCGACGACTTCGTCGACCCGGTCGCGCAGCTCCCCGCGCCGGGAGACGGTCACGTGATCGGCGGCCGCGTACCGCGCGACGGTCAGCGGCCCTTCGGTGAGCGGGTGTCCCGCCCGGAGGGCGAGGACGATCCGGTCCTGGCCGATGAGGCGGTGACGGATGTCGGGTTGGGGCGGCGGTCCGGCGCTGGAGGCCACGTCGACTTCGCCGCGACGCAGCTCAGGGCTGTCGTGGCCGGGCTCGACCGTGAGGCGTATCTTCACCTTCGGGGCCTGGCGGTGTACCGCGGCGACGAGGGCGCTCCCGCAAGCGGTGGTGAGGGCGTCGTGCAGGCGAACGGTGAACACCCGCTCCAGCCCGGCCAGGTCGAGGTCCGTGCGCGGGGACAGCAGTTGGTGGGCTTGCTGGACCAGGACGTGAACCTCCGTGCGCATGGCCAGGGCGCGAGGGGTGGGCGTCATGTGGCGTCCGGTGCGCACCAGGATCTGGTCACCGGTGGCCTTGCGGATGCGGCCCAGCGATCGGCTCATCGCCGGCGCGGTGACGTGGAGCCGGTCCGCGGCTCCGGCCACGCTGCCCTCTTCCAGCAGCGCGTCCAGGGCCGTGAGCAGGTTCAGATCCAGTTGCATTCCAGTCACTATAGGAGTGACGAACATGCACTTGGCACTGCTGGTGATCTTGGCCTTCGGCCACCGGTGAGCATGATGGTGCGTCAGTCTCGCGCTTGCGCATGGTCCGTAGGACTGACAAGGAGCGCGAGATGCCTGCGGCCCTGTCCGGGTGCCGATGTTCCGGCACTGACCGCGTGGACGGCGCGGGCGCGCAATCCTGGTGGCGGGACGGCGATGTGAGCGTGCGACCGTCTTGCTATCGGCCAGTCCAACCGCAACGCGGCGAAGGCGGTGCGATTGCCGGATCGATTTCCGAGGTGGTAGCGGGCCGACTGGCGTACGCCGGTGACGGTCCGTCAAGAGCACACGGGGGCAGTCGGTACGGCAAGACGGATCTGGCGGCAGGTCACCCCACGTATAGTGCAGGCGTTTTGGGGAACTGATCACCAACTCACCGAGGAGCCCGTCGCATGGAGCCCGTCACGCTGATCACCGGTGGATCGACCGGCATCGGTGCTGCCACCGCCCGTACCCTCCTCGGGCAGGGCCACCGCGTGGCGGTGACCGGGCGTGACGCGGGGAAGCTGGCCGACTTCGCCGCCTCCGCCCGGGCGGGTGAGCGGCTGCTGACGATCGCCGGCGACGCCGCCGAGGCGGAGGACGTCGCCGGTACCGTGCAGCGGGTGGTCGAGGCGTGGGGCCGGCTGGACAACGTCATCGCCAATGCCGGGTTCTCGCTGCCCGGAAACCTGGAGAGCCACGCCCCCGAAGACATGCGGGCCATGGTTCTCACCAACGTTCTGGGCCCGGCCCTGCTGGTGCGGGAGACCCTGCCGCGGTTGAGGGAGTCCCAGGGCCGGATCGTGTTCGTCGGCTCCGTGGCCGGGGTGCGCAACACTCCCGGGAACCTGTACTCGGTCACCAAGTGGGCCGTCCACGCGCTGGCCGAGAACACCCGGCTGCTGGTCGGCAAGGACCGGGTCGGCGTGACCGTCGTCGCCCCCGGGGTGGTGGACACGGCGTTCTGGGCCGAGCGCGGCGGCACCCCGGAGGAGGCGATGACCCCCGATCAGATCGCGGCCACGATCGCCTTCGTGCTCGACCAGCCTGCGGGCGTGGACATCAACCAGATCGTCATGCGGCCGACCGGGCAGCTCGGCTGACACGCGAGCGGCGAACCCCCGGTGCCCCGCTGACGGTCGTGGTTCAGCGGGGCACCGCCGGGCTCAGCCGGTGGGCGAGGTGAACACCCGGACGTCCCAGGCGCCGAACGACAGCTCTCCCCCCGCCGGGACGGCGGTGCCGGACAACGCGTCGGTCAGGGCTGCGGGGGCCTGGATGCTGACGGGCTGCCAGCTCCAGTTGTGGACCACGTGGACGCGGCGGCCGTCGCGGGCGGTACCGCTGGTGGCGGTGACGGTCTCGGGGAGGGAGGTCCAGCCGCTGCGCGGGGTGGGCGTGAGCCAGGTGGCGAGGGAGCGGGCCATCGCACGGTCCGGCACGGTGCCGACGTAGGTGATGCGGCCGGCGCCGTGGGGGCGGGTGGTGACGGCGGGCCAGCGGCCGAAGTGCGGGTGCTCGTACGAGGCGAGGACGGTGGCGTCGGTGACGGTGAGGCCGTCCACCCAGCGGGTGGCGGTGGTGCCCTCGGGGAGGGTCAGGCCGCTGCCGGGGACGGCGCGGACCGGAAGCCCGGCGGTCAGGTTGCTGAACTCCTCGTAGGAGACCCCGGCCGCGGCGGTCAGCCGGGCCGGGGCGGGCTCGTGGCGGGCCCGGGCCTCCTGGTCGGCGTAGCCGGTGCGCGGGCCGAGCACCAGGTGGCCGCCGGCCTCGGCGTAGGCGGCGAACCAGTCGAGCAGCGAGTCCTCGGCCAGGTAGAGCCCGGGGACGACCAGGACGGGGTGCAGCCGCGCCGCCTCCGACGGGGAGAGACCGTCCCGTTCGCCACGCGCGTCGTGCAGCTGCCGGGCGTGCAGGATGCGCACCTGGCGGCCGGCCTCGAAGGCGCCACGGTAGAAGGGGTCGAAGAGCCGCTGGTACGAGCCGTGGTCGGCGCTGCCGTCGGCGTGCATCAGCGGCGGATACTTCTGCATCAGCCACTTGCTAGGCATCGAGTACACCACCGCGATGTCCGCGTCCGGCTCGATCCCGGCGACCAGGGAGCCCGCCGTCTCGAACTCCGCGCCCAGCCGGGCGACTTCGGCAAACATCCGGCCGGGCCGGCCGCTGTGCGGGAGCACGCCGCCCCAGTAGGTCTCGGCGCCGAAGTGCAGGGTGTGCCAGTGCCAGTACTCGATCATCGCCGCGCCGCGCGAGACCAGCGCCCAGGCCGCCTGCCGCCACTGGCCGTCGTAGGCGGGGCGGGTGTCCTCGGTGCCGCCGATCGCCTGCGCGTTGGTCTCGGTGATCAGGAACGGTTCCTGCTTGGAGGAGAAGGTCCGGTCGGCGTCCCGGTACAGCGCCCAGACGCCGGTGGTCCTCCAGCCCTGCTCCAGGTCGTCGGAGGCCGGGTCGGGCAGGGTCAGGGCGTCCTGCATGTCGTAGTACGGATTGCCCGCGGTGACGTCGAGGGCGTCGGTGATCTCGTCGTCCTCGAGCGCGACGTGGTTGTAGTGCAGGCAGGTGGTGACGAACTGCCCGGGGCGGGCGTACTCGCGCACCAGGTCGGCCTGCCAAGCGATGAACTCGCTGGTCTGCCGCGCCTGGAAGGCCCGCCAGGCGACGTCGTACTGCGGCTGGGCGTTGCCGTCGGGCGTCCACAGGTCGGCCCAGGTGGTCAGCCGGTGGGACCAGTAGACCAGGCCCCACTCCTTGTTGAGGGTCTCCACGTCGCCGTACTTCTGCCGCAGCTCGTCGACGAAGCGCTCGAACACGCCCCGGTTGTGCGGCAGCCGGGCGCCCGGCTCGTTGTCCACCTGGTAGCCGATCACCGCCGGGTGGTCGGCGTAGCGGGCGACGATCTTCCGCACCACCCGCTCGGCGTGGAAGCGGAAGGCCGGGTGGCTGAAGTCCACCTCCTGCCGGGCGCCCCAACGGCCGGTCTGGCCGGTGGAGTTCTCGGCGCCGATCTCGGGGTACTGGCGGGCCAGCCACGGCGGCACGGCGTAGGTCGGGGTGCCGAGCACGACCGAGATGCCGCGCTGGTGGGCCCCGTCCAGGACGGGCTGCAGCCAGTCCAGGTCGAAGCGGCCGCTCGTAGGCTCCCAGGTGGACCAGACCGACTCGCCGACCCGGATGACGGTGAACTTCGCCGCCGCCATCAGGTCGAGGTCTTCCTTCAGCCGGTCGTAGGGCTGGTACTCGTGGTAGTAGGCGGCGCCGAACAGGACGCGCGGGGGCAGAACGGACATGTGGGGACCTCGGGTAGTGACGGGGTTCCGGCCGGCGGGGGTGCCGGGGCCGGAACGCGGATCGACGGAGCTTCGAACGGGCGAGCCGGTCACGGTGGTGCATCGCCTCGCCCTCTACCGGCTCTACCCGGGGTTGCTGCTGGTGATCGAGTGCGGTCCGCGCGGATTCGACGGCGATCACCGGCGGTTCCGTCGGTTGTCCAGCTGGACGAAGACCCGGTGCAGCCGGCGGTCACGGCTGTCGTAGGTGGCCGAACTCCCGCCTACGTCCTGCCGTGTTGCCATGGTGAAGCTCCCGGAGTGCGGCCATGCGGAATCGAGACGGTACGCCGAGCTGTACGCGCTACAGGCGCGCGGCTACCGGTGATCCGGGCCGGGCACCTGACGTCGGGTCAGCGGCGGACGGCGGCGGAGGCGCCGGACATCAGGGCCTCGACCTCCGCGCGGGTGGCCATCGAGACGTCGCCGGGGGTGGTCATGGCCAGGGCGCCGTGGGCCGTGCCGTAGCCGAGGGCGTACCGGAGGCCGGCGGTGGTGAGCGGGCCCGGGGCCGCGGCGACGCCCAACTCCCAGCACTTGGCGACCACTTCGGCGTCGAAACCCGGTGAGACCACGAATCGCGCCCCGGCCTCCACCGCCCGCTCGGCCTGCTCGGGGGTGAGGACGGTCCCGGCGCCGACGGTCAGCCCGCCGTGTGCGGCCATCGCCTTGAGCGCCCGCTCGGCGCCCGGGGTGCGGAAGGTGACCTCCGCGCACCGGGCGCCGCCCTCCGCCAGCGCGTCGGCCAGCGGAGCGGCGGCAGCCGGGTCGGGGACGACCAGCACCGGCATCAGCCGTGCGCCGTCCAGGACTTCGGCGAGGTCGGTGGTCATCGGCCGAGCCATCCACCGTCGACGGGAAGGACGGTGCCGTGGATGTAGGCGGCGGCGTCAGAGGCCAGGAACACGGTGGCGCCGGCCAGGTCGTCCGCGGCGCCCCAGCGGCTGGCCGGGATGCGGTCCAGGATCGCCCGGCTGCGGACCGGGTCGTCCTGGAGCGCCTGGGTGTTGTCGGTGGCGATGTAGCCGGGGGCGATCGCGTTGACGTTGACCCCGCGCCCGGCCCACTCGTTGGCGAGCGCCTTGGTCAGGCCCGCGACGCCGTGCTTGGCGGCGGTGTAGCCGGGCACGGTGATGCCGCCCTGGCAGCTGAGCAGCGAGGCAGTGAAGATGATCTTCCCCCGGCCGCGCGCCACCATCGCTGCGCCGACCGCCCGCGACAGCGCGAACTGCGCGCCGAGGTTGACCTGGAGCACCAAGTCCCAGTCCTCGTCGGGGTGTTCGGCGGCCGGGGCGCGCCGGATGGTGCCCGCGTTGTTGACCAGGATGTCCACCGGGCGCTCCCGCCCGGCCAGGTCGGCGCCCAGGGCGCGGACCGCCTCGCGGTCGGCGAAGTCGGTGCGGATCGCCTCGAAGGTGCGGCCCGCGGCCAGCACGTCCTTCTCCACCTCGCTGCCGGACTCCTCCAGCGAGGCGCTGACGCCGATCACGTCCGCCCCGGCCTGGGCCAGGGCTCGGGCCATCGCCCGGCCGATGCCGCGCCGGGCACCGGTCACCACGGCCAGACGGCCCGTCAGGTCGAAGGGGGTGCTCATGCGGTGGCTCCCTCGGTCTCGTCGGTGCAGTTCACCAGGATCTTCATCACGTCGCCGCCGCCCTCGAGCGCCTCGAAGGCCGCCGGAGCGTCGGTGAGCGGCACCACCTTGCTGATCAGCCGGTCCGCCGGGACGGTGCCGTCCGCGATCAGCTCGACCGCCCGCTCGAAGTCGCCACGGTCGTACAACCGGGCGCCCACCAGGGTGAGTTCGCGCCAGAAGAAGCGGTGCAGGTTCACCTCGCGCGGGCGCGGGTGGATCGCCACCAGGCAGAGCCGGCCGCGCACCCCGAGCGACTCGACCGCCGCGGCCACCCCGGCGGCCGCACCGGAGACCTCGAAGGCCACGTCCGCGCCCGCGCCGCCGGTCCACTCCCAGGCCAGCGCCGGCACGTCCTGGGTGGCCGGGTCCCAGGTGACCAGGCCCGACTCCTCCGCCAGCAGGCGGCGGTGGGTGCTGAGCTCGGCCACCCGCACCTCGGCGCCGACCGCCTTGGCGACCAGCGCGATCAGGATGCCGACCGGACCGCCGCCGACCACGACGACCTTCTCGCCGGCGCGCACCTCGGCACGGCCAACGTCGTGCACCGCGACCGCCGTGGGCTCCACCAGCGCGGCGTGCTCCAGCGGCACCGAGCCGGGCAGGCGCACCAGCGTCGAGGCGGGCACCGTCCAGCGCTGCTGCATCGCACCGGGCGAGTCGATGCCGATGAAGTCCAGGTTCTGGCAGACGTGCTGGTGACCGGCCAGGCAGGCCGGGCAGGTGCCGTCCCAGCGCAGCGGCATCACCGTGACGGCGTCGCCGGGCTGCCAGCCCTCGACACCCGCGCCGACCCGGACGACCCGGCCGGACATCTCGTGCCCGATCACCGCGGGCGTCTTGACCCGGGCGTCCATGTCGCCGTGGAAGATGTGCAGGTCGGTCCCGCAGATACCGACGAAGGCCGGGGCCAGCTCGACCTCGCCCGGCCCGGGCGTGGTGGTCTCCACCTCGGCCTGGTCCAGCTTGCGGGCCGCCGTGTAACGGACAGCTAGTGACATGGCGTCAGAGTCCTTTCCCGGTGACGGGGGGAAGTCGGTAGAAGGAGGTGGCGGTGCCGGCCAGCAGGGCCTGGAGGTCGGCGGCGGACCAGCCGGTGAGCAGCTCGTCCACGGCCTCGGCCCAGCGGTTCCAGCCGCCCGCCAGGTTGGCGACCGGCCAGTCCGAGCCGAACATCAGCCGCTCGGGGCCGAAGGCGGCCAGCAGCACGTCCCAGACCGGGCGAAGGTCGTCGATGGTCCAGGCGCGGTGGTCGGCCTCGGTGATCAGGCCCGACACCTTGCACACCACCTGGGGGTGGTGGGCCAGCTGCCGGATCCAGCGCTCCCAGTCCGCGAGCCGGCCACCGGCGATGTCCGGCTTGCCCGCGTGGTCGAGCACCTGGGGCAGCTCGGGGAAGCGCTCGGCCAGCCGGACGGCCTGGTCGAGCTGGTGGCTGCGGACCAGGACGTCGTAGCCGAGCCCTCGGGCCTGAAGCGCCGTCAACCCGCGCTCCACGTCCGGGCGTTGCAGCCAGGCCGGGTCGCTCTCGCCCTGCACCAGATGGCGCAGCGAGCGCAGGTGGCTGCCGCCCGGCCCGGCCAGCAGCCGGTCGAGGGCGTCGCCGATGCCCGGGGAGGTCAGGTCGGCCCAGCCGACCACGGCCGCGACCAGCGGCTCCCGCTCGGCGAGTGCGAGCAGGTCCTCGGTCTCGGGCTGGCCCGGGATGCACTGCACCACCACGGTGCTGCCGAGCCGCCGGCCCGCGATCGGGTGGGTGCCGGTGGCGCGCAGGTCCTCAGGGGTGAACGTACGGCGGATCGACGCCACGCCGGGGTCGTCCAGCCAGGGCTGGGGACGGTGGACGAGGTCCCACACGTGGTGATGGGCGTCGACGAGCAGGGCGGAGGTGGTCACGGGGGCATCCAAGTCGGCTGGGGCGCTGGTCAGTCGGTGGTGGGCTCGCTCAGGTGCCAGACCTCGGGGAGTTCGGTCCACTGGCGGGAGTCGCCCCGGTCCGGCCAGGGCTCCTGGCAGGGGTCGGTGTGGGTCCACCACTCCTGGGTGACCGGGTCGGCCTCGATCGAGGCCATGTCCGCCTCGAAGTCCTCGCCGTGGTACTCGAGGTAGGCGAACAGCACCTCGCCGTGCAGGAAGATGCTGTAGTTGCGGATGTTCGCCCGCAGCAGCGCGGCCTCGACCCCGGGCCAGACGGCGGAGTGCAGTTCTAGGTACCGCTCCCGGTACTCGGGCCGGAGCCGGATGGTCTGGGCCATGCGCTTCATGGTGGTTCCTTCGGGCGGATCAGCCGCATCACGCGGATACATGGGATGTATTCTCAGCTGCCCCGCCCCGTCGAGTCCAGGGCTTGGCGTGACAACTTACAAAGTTCCAGCAACATAGCGCTGTTGGCGACAGTCGGTGCCGAGTGGAGGTCCGATCTCTTCCTCAGACATGGGATCACCTGCTAGCCGCGTCGAACGGGGTGCGGTAGCTGGGGGTGCGTGCGCGCAGCCGGAGCCCGAGGGTCAGCCGGATCCGGGTGGATGCGGGCAGCCGGACCGTCAGAAAGCTGCTGTCGCAGTCCAGTTCCGCCTCGGTGACCACGGGCTCGGTGTGCCCGTAGTCGTACATGTCGCCGATCCAGCCCTCGTCCCTGCAGGTCGTGTACCGGACCGAGGTGATGGCGTGCTCGGCGAAGGCGCCCGCCTGGACGATCACCGTGCGGTCGGTCTCGGGGGCCAGGTTCACCAGCTCGACGGTGGTCGCCCCGGGCTCGATCGAGGTGACCAGTGCGGCCACCTCCGGCGGCAGGCCGGCCCGGCGGGCCTCGGCGTCGTGGTAGCGCAGCCGGGCCTGCTGGAGACCGCCGTTGTAGAGCACCTGCGGTCCGCCCCAGGTGAGTTGGACCAGCGCCTCGGTGGCCACCGGGTTGCACTGCTGCCAGACGTGGATGTCGGCCTCGGGCACGTCCAGGTCGCGGTAGCGGTCGATCCGGCGCAGCCGGTGGCGGACCTGGGCCTGGGCGGTGGCGAGGATGCGCTCGGGGTAGCCGGGGTCGTCACCGGCCAGGAAGGCGAACCAGGCCTTCTCGTGCGCCGACTCCTCCTTGGAGCGGAAGGGGCGCAGGGTGCGCCAGTCGATGCCGTCGCCCTCGGTCTCGCGCACCCGCTCCAGCCGGGCCCGGTCATCCTGCCCGACGAGGACCCCGGCCACCGCCACCTCTCCCACCTGTACGGCGTCTACCCGGGCAGCGCGGTCGACCCGCTGGCCGACGACACCCTGCTCGACCCGGCCCGCCGCGCCCTGGACCGCCGCCTGGAGCACGGCGGTGGCGGCACCGGCTGGAGCCTCGCCTGGGTGGCCGCGCTGGCCGCCCGCCTCGGCGACGGCCCGCTGGCCGGCCACGCCACCGAGCGGCTGCTGGCCACCTCCGTCGCGCCCAACCTGTTCGACCTGCACCCGCCGCAGCTCTTCCAGATCGACGGCAACTTCGGCATCACCGCCGCCGTCGCCGAGATGCTGGTGCAGAGCCACAACGGCGTCCTGCGCCTGCTCCCCACCCTCCCCCCGGGCTGGCCGGACGGCGAGGTGCACGGCCTGCGCGGCCGCGGCGGGCTCACCGTCGGCCTGACCTGGCGTCAGGGCGTGCTGCTGACCGCCGAAATCCGGTCGGCCGCGGACCGGACCGTGGACCTCTGGCTGCCCGAGGGCACCGGACGCCTCCGCGTGGACCTGCGTGCGGGGCGTTCCTACAACCTCTCCTTCGCCGGGGACTGAGCCCGGGCCGGGGTCGAGGTCCAGGCGTACCGCAGGATGAGGGCGAGCAGGACCAGCTCCAGGAGGACGCCGAGGCCGTAGAAGTACAGCCAGTCCGCGCCGACCACGTTGAACGCCGTGACGGGGACGTAGAGCGAGGCCACGGCGAGGTTCGCGATGCGGTTCGCCCTGGCGGGCAGCGTCATCGACAGCATCACCATGAGACTCGGGACGGCCACCAGGGTCAGCGCCGTGGTGGAGAAGGTCTGCGAGAGGCCGAACGTGAACACCTTGCCGTCGAGGACGTCCTGGACGACGCCGGGCGTGAAGAAGTTGAGGATGTCCACGTAGGCGTACAGGAACATGAAGCTCGTCCACGCTGCGGCGAGCTTGGCCCGTACCGGGACCTGCTGGTCCTCCGGTGCGGTGGTGGTGGGTTGACGCGTCGTCATCGCGGGCTCCGTGGTCGTGGTGCGGATCGGTGGCTCCACGATCGCCGGGCCGGGCGGCGGGCGCCTCGGCCCGGGGGCCGCGTTCCACCTGGCCGTTGGAACGGTCCCTCCCTCGTACTTCCGGCCGATCCGCCGGGGCACGAAGATCCCTACGCTGGAGCCGTGGTCACCTTCCGGCGCTCCGTCTGGTACGAGCCGCGGCCCGCCGACGCCCCACCCGTCGGCCGTCCCGACCGGCTGCTGGTGGGCGTGTTCACGGCCGCCGTCCTGGTCGAGGGCATCCTCCGGCCGGGCCTGGCCTGGCGCCCTCTAGTGGTGGTGCTCGCACTGGCCCTGGCGCCGGCCCTGCTCTGGCGGCGGGGCCGTCCGCTGACGGCCGCCCTGGTCGGGTGGGGGGTCGCCGGGCTGCTCTCGGTCCTCCGGCTGACCACGCACGCCGGAGACCTCGGCCTCCACTCCATGACGGCCATCCTGATCCTGCTCCACTCACTGGTGCGGTGGGGATCGGGACGGGAGATCGTCATGGGGACGGCATTCGTGGCGGTCGTCGTCGCGCTGGGGATGTACGCGTCCTCCGCGGGCCGGGCCGACGTCTTCGGCGGAAGCGTCCTCCTGATCCTGGTCGTCGCCCTCGCGGCGGCTCTCCGCTACCGCGCGGACCTCTGGCACCGCCAACAGCGTGAGATCCGCAACCAGGAGCGGATGGCGCTGGCACGAGAGCTGCACGACACCGTGGCCCACCACGTCTCGGCCATCGCCGTGCAGGCCCAGGCCGGTGGCGTGGTCGCCGACCTGCAGCCCGGGAAGGCCGCCGAGATCCTGGCCGCGATCGAGTCCGAGGCGTCGCGGACCCTCGCGGAGATGAGGTCCATGGTGCGGGTGCTGCGTGAGGAGGAAGCCGTCCCCTACGCACCGCAGCCGGGTGTCGCGGACCTGCCCGCTCTGGCGCGCGGCGACACGGCGCCCACCGTCGAGGTCTCCGTGGACGGTTCCTTCGCCCAGCTGGCACGCCCGGTGGACACCGCGCTCTACCGGCTCGCGCAGGAGTCCCTGACCAACGCCGTACGGCACGCCCGGAGCGTGACCCGCGTCGCGATCGACGTACGCCAGGAGGGCGACGCCGTCTGGCTGCGGGTCAGCGACGACGGCCAGAGGTCTCCGGGTCCGGCCCCGGAGCCCGGGTTCGGCCTGCTGGGCATGGCCGAACGCGCCCGGCTGCTCGGCGGATCGCTCACCGCAGGGCCGTGTCCCGAGGGGGGCTGGGTGGTCGAGGCCGTGCTGCCGGCGGAGGCGCCGGCATGAGCATCCGTGTCGTCGTGGCCGACGACCAGGACCTGGTCCGGACCGGGCTGGTGATGATCCTCGACGCGCAGCCCGGCCTGGAGGTCGTGGGCGAGGCGGCGGACGGGCTCACCGCACTCGACCTGGCGACCCGGCTGCGTCCCGACGTCCTCCTCGTCGACATCCGGATGCCCGGCCTCGACGGCGTCGAAGTGACGCGGCGTCTGGCCGGGCCGGACGTTCCGGACCCGATGGCGGTCGTCGTGATCACCACCTTCGACCTCGACGAGTACGTCCTCGGCGCCCTGCGCGCCGGCGCCCGCGGCTTCCTGCTCAAGGACGCCGGCCCGGCCCTCCTCGTGCAGGCCGTCCACGCGGCGGCCAACGGGGACGCACTGATCGCCCCCAACGTCACCCGCCGCCTGCTGGCGACCTTCGCCGACCAGGCAGCGGCCATTCCGGTCCAGCCGGTGGACCCGATCACCGAGCGCGAGGAGCAGGTGCTCGCACTGGTGGCACGGGGCCGGACCAACGCCGAGGTCGCCACCCAGCTCTTCATCAGCCTGAGCACCGTGAAGACCCACGTCGCCTCCTTGATGACCAAGCTCGGCGCCCGCAACCGCGTCGAGATCGCGATCTGGGCCCACGACACCGGACGCGCGCGAGCCGAGTGGCCGTAGGCGGACCGCTCCTCCCGCCTCGCCCTTGACGCCGGGTGGGCCTCAGCCATCGGCGTCAGCCAGTCCCGCTCAACTTGCCTGGGGCTGCGGCAGGTTGCCCCGCCCCCGGAAAGCCCCATCGGCCGAATCCGGTGGAACCCACCCACCGGTCGGCGGCTACGGTCCCGGCATGACCAGCCAGAACGAGCATCCGCCCCGGCCCGAGCTCGCCGCCATGCTCACCGACCAGACCGCCGCCTGCGCCCCGGCCCGCGAGGCGCTCCTGGCCGGCGGCAAGCTGCGGCTGTCCGACGGTGCCGCGCCCGACTGGATGGTGCGCGGCATCGCCGCCACCCGGCTCGGCTGGGCACGCAAGGCGGGCCTGGTCACCGTCGGCCTCGACTCGTCGGTCGAGATCCTCTCCCGACACCGCGACGTAGACTTCCGAACCGGCCTCCTCGAAGCGCCCGACCGGTCCTGGTTCTTCACCCTCTACTTCGACGCCGCCGACACCGAACTGCTCGCCTGCAACGCCGTCAAGAACCAGCCCTCGACCCGGAAGCGCACCCGGCGGCCCGGCGCGTAGCGGCCGCTGCTCCTCATGAACGAGGAACTGCGTCCGCGCGGCGACCGCCCGATTCCTCCGACGTGCTCCGTGGCCCGTGGGCGCACTCGGGTGGTCCGGCCGGACAGACCGTCGGCCAGCGGACCGTCGCACCCCTATGCCGAAGCGTTGCCCGCCTGCTCGCGCAGCGCCAGCCACTCCTGAAGCTCGATCAGATTCCCCTCCGGGTCCTCCAGGTAGGCGACCCGGATTCGGTCACCCATCGGGCCCGGATTCCGGAGGAACTCCGCTCCGCGCGAGGTGAGTTCGGCGTGTGTGGTGTCCAGGTCGTCCACCCGCAGCACCACCAGCGCCCGGTGTCCGTCCGGCTCCACCCCCAACCGAGCCAGCACGTCGGCCAGTTGCGCCCGGTCCTGCAGCGCGATCGCGGCGTGCCCGGTGTCGGGGCTCAGCTTGGCGTACGGACCGCTCTCGGCCTCGAACTGCGGCCGGAGCCCGAGCACGTCCCGGTAGAAGCGGTAGACGGCGGGGAAGTCGGACACCAGCAGGCGAATCTGGGTGAGTTCCATACCGACCTTTCTAGCCCGGATCCGGCTCCGCTTCCGGCCGATCGGACTCTCCGGTCGAGTACGCGGCCTGCTCTCGGGGACCTTCGGGTGGGATCAGGGGCAGGCCTCGCCGAACTTGACGACCCGGAGCGTCACCGGCTGTCCGTGGAACGCGGTGCCGGCCACCGGCTCCTGCGCGCAGACCTGCCAGTTGGAGTCGACCAGGACCACGCGGCTCTGCCGCACGTCCGTCAGCGTATAGCTGGTCGACCAGGGCAGTGCGTCCTTGACCGCGGAGACGGCCCTGCCCTTGAAGTCCGGCATCGTGCCGCCCGCCTTGGGCGTGGCGGCACCCTGGTCGGCGGCCGGACACTGCTCGTCGAGCTTCACCGTCCCGAAGTCCACCTTGGAGTCGACCGGTTGCCGCCCGGCGGCCGGGGCCTGGGTGCACACCTTCCAGTTCCGGTCGTCGACCTGGCCCCGGGAGCGGCCGAGGGCGTCGTGGGAGTGCAGGCTGTGGAATCCGGCGGCCTGCGCCCCGTCCTGGGCGGACTGCAGTCCCGAGCCGACGAAGTCGGGCAGCTCGCCGGTCCTGGGGGCGCTCGCGTGTGTTCCGGTCGCCCGTGCGGAGGTAGGGGTGGCCGTCCCGGGTGCGCAGGCGGTCAGGACCGCCAGCAGGCCGACAGCGGTGGTGGCGGTGATGCGGTGGGACAAGAGACCTCCCCGGCAAGGGTGCTGAGGAGAATCTAGGACTTCCCGGTGCCCGGACACCAGCGGATGCCGTCGAGTGCATCTCCAAAGCCAGGCGGCCTTCAGTGGACGCATTGCACCCGCACCCCCTGTCATGCCAGCATCAAGAGCACCAGTAGCACCACCGCCCCCGGAAGGAACTGCCATGCTCCGCCGCGCCGTTGCCGCCCTCGCCTCCTCCGCCGCCCTCGCGACCGTCTTCGTCTCCGCACCCACCGCCTCCGCCGAACCCAGCCCGGCCGACTGCCCGAAGGGCTACTTCTGCGCCTGGGAGGGACCGGACCAGACGGGCCGTCAGGTCGTCCGGACCGCGGGCAACTGGTCCGGCTCGGCCTGGTACCAGTCCTACTTCAACAACGGCTACGTCTCCCCCGGCGCCGACCACGTCGACCTGCACTACAACTGGCAGGGCCTGGACAGCAGCTTCTGCGTCCACTACAACCCGGGCCCCGGCAACTACAAGGGCAGCGTCTCCCCCGGCGTGATCATCACCGGGGTGGTGTGGCGCGGGGAGTGCTGACACCCACCCGGCCACCAGGGCCGTTCCCCAACTGTCCAGAGGGGAACGGCCCTTGACGTCCCCAACCCCGGTGGCCCGCTCGAAACGCTCGCCTGGCTGGGTTCTCCTCTCACGGCGGTGTACAGGTGGTGTGCGCGAGGTCGCCCGGGTCCGACCACGGCTCGGTGTCCGGCACCACGCTCCACGGCGTCGCGCGGACATGCCGGAACGACCGGTGGTCCGGATGCACCTCGAGGTGCTCGATCGCCCAGGCCCGGGTGGCCGGGAACGCCACGGTGACCGGCGACTGGGCGCCGCACAGCGTGCCGTCCTCCGCCTCGCTGGTACACACGAAGACGTGGTCGGTCGACGGGGCGTCAGGGTCGATACCCGGACGGTAATCTCACGGTGAGATACATCGGGGAGCGACGCGAGCGAGGACCACCGCGATCATGCCCGTCACCCTGCCTGACCTGGCCTGGCAGAACGCCGACCTTCGCACCGCACTGCGAGCCCGGGCGGTCGGCGACCTCTTCCGGTACGTCCAGCACCACAGTGGGATCAGCCAGGCCCGGATCGCGGTTGCCTGCGGGATGACCCAAGGACGCGTCAACGAGATCATGAACGGCCGGCGGGAGGTGTCCCGCCTCGACGTCTACGAACGGATCGCCGACGGCCTCACCATGCCGGACGACGCCCGGCGCCTGCTCGGCCTCGCCCCGCAACGCGAACGCCGAAGCGGCGGCGTCGCCTTCGACCTCGCCGCGTTCCCGGAGATCGTCCGGGTCTACGCCGACCAGGCCGCCGCAGCCACCGAGATCCAGCGGACCGCCCGCGCCGCGCACGAGCTGGACGTCCTCGCCGTGCGCGGCCTCGGCCTGCTCGGCCTCCGTGACTCCCTGCTCCGCCCCCACCTCGACCGCGACGGCGACGAGCCGCCCCGCCTCCGGGTCCTGTTGCTCGACCCGGACTCGGCCGCGCTCAACCGGCGGGCCGCTGAGATCGGGGAGTCCGCGGAGTCCCTCGCCGGCGGCATCAGGCTGGCCGAGGCCCGGCTGCGCGAACTGGCCGAGCTGGGCCGGGTCGAGGTCTACCGGTACCGGACGCTGCCCGTCTGGCGGGCCATCAGGCTCGACACAGCCCTGTACGTCTCGGCGTTCACCCCGGAGCGGGAAGGACACCAGTCCGCCACCTACAAGATCCTGGCGACCCCGGCGGGCCCCTTGTACAGCGGGTACCGCAGGCAGTTTGATGCGATGGTCGAGGACGCCGAGCGCGTCATCTGAGAGGAGAGCACGTGGCGATCGAAGCCGAGCTGAAGGCCCGGGTGCTGGACCCCGAGTCGGTCCTGGCCCGGCTGGAGGAGGCGTACGGCCCGGGCCGCGTCGAGGTCTACCAGGACACCTACTACGACGACCCGGCCGGCGCGCTCGACCAGGGCGACCGCGAGCTGCGAATCAGGACGGTGCACAGCGGCGACGACTCCCGCACGGTGCTGACCTACAAGGGCGCCCGGGTGGACGAGGCGTCCGGTTCGAAGCCCGAGCACGAGACCCGGGTCGAGGACGCGGAGGCCGCGCACGCGATCGTACGCGGGCTCGGCTACGTGCCGGTGATCGCGTTCGAGAAGCGGTGCCGCAACTACAGCTTCCACCACGGAAGTCGGGACCTGCTAGCCACTCTGGTGCAGGTCCCGGAGATCGACGGCACGTTCATCGAGGTCGAGACGGCGGCCGCCGAGGATGACGTGGCCGAGGCACTCGGCACGGTGCGCGCGGTGCTGGCCGAGCTCGGGATCGGCGAGGCCGACCTCACCACGGAGCTGTACACCGACGCCGTGGCCGCGGCCCGCTGAACTCCCCCGTCAGCCCTGCCGGACACCTCAGGAGCCGCGCCCCGCGGACTGTCGGCCGGCCACTGGGGAAGCCGCTACGTCTGGCGGTTGACCGGCTCGGACGCGCTGCTCGTCGCCCGGCTGCCACCGACCGGGGGCGACGCGGGTGCCGAGGATGTTGCGGAGCCGCCTCATCGGCGACCGGCACGAACCCACCTTCCCGCCCTCATGGTGCGTGCACCGCAGCCACCCGGCCTTTGTGCGACGGCCCGTCAGGGACACAGAGCGCCCCCGCCCCGCGAACGGGGCGGGGGCACGGGGCCGGAAGAGCTCAGCGGGCGCCGAGCAGGTGCTCCAGGGCGAGCTGGTCGAGCTGCTCGAAGGCCATGCCGCGGTCGGCGGCCGCGTCCACGTCGAACTCCTCGAAGGCCGAGCGGTCGCCCAGCAGCCCGGCCAGGCCGTCGGCCGCGGTGGGCTGCGCCAGCTCGGGCAGCCGGGAGGCGGCCAGCGCGGCCTGGACCTCGGGGTCGGCCCGGAAGGCGCGGGAACGCTCGGCCAGCAGCAGGTAGTTGCGCATGCAGGCGGCGGCCGAGGCCCAGACGCCGTCGAAGTCCTCGGTGCGCGGCGGCTTGAAGTCGAAGTGCTTCGGGCCGTCGTAGCCGGCGTTCTCCAGCAGGTCGACCAGCCAGAAGGCCTGGCGCAGGTCACCGGCGCCGAAGCGGAAGTCCTGGTCGTACTTGATGCCGGACTGGCCGTTGAGGTCGATGTGGAAGAGCTTGCCGTGCCAGAGCGCCTGGGCGATGCCGTGCGGGAAGTTCAGCCCGGCCATCTGCTCGTGGCCGACCTCCGGGTTGACGCCGACCCGGTCCGGGCGCTCCAACTCGTTGATGAACGCCAGGGCGTGACCGACCGTCGGCAGCAGGATGTCGCCGCGCGGCTCGTTCGGCTTGGGCTCGATGGCGAACCGGATGTCGTAGCCCTGCACCTCGACGTACTCGCCGAGCAGGTCGAAGGCCTCCTTCAGCCGGTCCAGCGCCACCCGCACGTCCTTGGCCGCGCCCGACTCGGCACCCTCCCGGCCGCCCCACGCGACGTACGTGGTGGCGCCGAGCTCGGCCGCCAGGTCGATGTTGCGGATGGTCTTGCGCAGCGCGTAGCGGCGCACGTCGCGGTCGTTCGAGGTGAACGCGCCGTCCTTGAAGACCGGGTGGGTGAAGAGGTTGGTGGTGGCCATCGGGACCTTCATCCCGGCGGCGTCCAGCGCCGAGCGGAAGCGCTTGACGGTCTGCTCCCGCTCGGTCTCGCCGGCGCCGAACGGGATCAGGTCGTCGTCGTGGAAGGTCACGCCGTGGGCGCCGAGGGCGGCCAGCCGCTGCACCGTCTCGACCGGGTCGAGCGCGGGCCGGGTGGCGTCGCCGAACGGGTCGCGCCCCTGCCAGCCGACGGTCCACAGGCCGAAGGTGAAGCGGTGCGCGGGGGTGGGGACGAGCGGGTCGGTGGTCATCGAGCGGCTCCGGATCGGTACGGGGGCTGTTTGTCAGGGCGAAAAACAAACTAGTATGCGGAGCCGTCCGAAGGAAACCCCCGCGGGAGGAAACGCATGGCCGTTCGGCAGGTCGTCATCGGCATCGACAGCTCCACCCAGTCCACCAAGGCGCTCGCCGTCGACGTGGAGACCGGCGAGGTGCTGGGCAGCGGCCGCGCCCCGCACACCGTGAGCACCGGCCCCGGCCGGGAGAGCGACCCCGAGCGGTGGTGGAAGGCCCTGGAGACGGCCGTGGCCGGCACCGGCCGGGCCGACCGCGCGGCCGCCTGCTCGGTGGCCGGCCAGCAGCACGGCCTGGTCACCCTGGACGCGGACGCCCGGCCGGTGCGCCCGGCCCTGCTGTGGAACGACGTCCGCTCCGCCCCCCAGGCCGCCGCCCTGCGCGAGCAGTTCGGGGCCTCGGAGCTGGCCGCCCGTACCGGCAGCGTGCCGACCGCCGCCTTCACCGCCGCCAAGTGGGCCTGGCTCTGGGCCAACGAGCCGCGGGCCGCCGCCCGGACGGCCGCGGTCCGGCTCCCGCACGACTTCCTGACGGAGCGTCTGACCGGCGAGGCGGCCACCGACCGCGGCGACGCCTCGGGCACCGGCTGGTGGGGCCCGGACGGGTACGACCACGCGCTGCTGGCCCGGATCGGCCTCGACCCGGCCCTGCTGCCGCCGGTCCTCCCCGCCGGGTCGCGGGCCGGCACCGCCCGCCCCGGCTCGCCGCTGCGCGCCGGCACCCCGGTCGCCACCGGCACCGGGGACAACATGGCCGCCGCCCTCGGCCTCGGCCTGACGCCCGGTCAGCCGGTGCTCAGCCTCGGCACCTCCGGCACCGTCTACGCCGTCGGCCGCTCCCGGCCCGCCGACCCGACCGGGACGGTGGCCGGCTTCGCCGACGCGCTGGACGGCTGGCTGCCGCTGGCCTGCACGCTCAACTGCACGCTGGCGGTGGACCGGTTCGCCACCCTGCTCGGCCGCGACCGCGAGCAGGTGGAGGCCGGCGGCACCGCCGTGGTCCTCCCCTACCTGGACGGCGAGCGCACCCCCGACCTCCCCGCCGCCTCCGGCCTGGTGCACGGGCTGCGCCACGACACCACCCCGGGCCAGCTGCTCCAGGCCGCCTACGACGGCGCCGCGCACGCCCTGCTGACCGCGCTGGCGGACGTGCTGCGCGCCGGCGGCGAGAGCGCGGACGACGACCGCCCGCTGCTGCTGATCGGCGGCGGCGCCCGCGGCCGGGCCTGGCAGCGGACCGTGCTCCGGCTCTCCGGCCGCCCGGTACAGGTGCCGGTGGCCGAGGAGTTGGTCGCCCTGGGCGCCGCCGCGCAGGCCGCCGCGCTGCTCACCGGCGAGCCCGCCGACGCGGTCGCCCGGCGCTGGCGCACCGCCGAGGGGCCGGTGCTGGAGGCCGTCCCCCGGGACGGGTCCACACTCGGGCTGATCACGGACACCCTGCACCGGGCCCAGGCTCTCCAGGTGGCCCCGCCCGCCCCCTGAACGGAAACCCGCACCACCCGGTACCCGAACCCGATCCCCGCGAGGAGTCCACGCTCGCACTGATCACGGATACCCTGCATCGAGCCGGGGCGCTCCAGGACGCCCCGCGCGGAGACCGAGCGGAGAGACGGCACGTGACGGGGATCGGCACGGCGGGCGGGGGCCAGGAGAACGCCCCCGCCTCGCAACAGGGGATGCGCCGGCAGAACCTCGCGGTGGTGCTCGGCGCCGTCGCCGCCCTCGACGCGCCCTCGCGGGCGGACGTCGCCGGGCACACCGGACTGACCAGGGCGGCCGTCTCCTCACTGGCGGACGAGCTGATCGCCCGCGGCGCGCTGACCGAGACCGAGGCCCAGCGCCAGGGCCGGGTCGGCCGGCCGGGCCGGGCCCTGGCGCTCAGCGACCAGGGGCCGGCCGGGCTCGGCCTGGAGGTCGGCGTCACCCACCTCTCCGCCTGCGTGGCGGACCTGCGCGGCCAGGCCCGGGTCTGGCGCCGGGTGGAGCGGGCCAACGCCGGCCGCCCGGCCGCGCAGGTGCTGGCCGAGGCGGCCGAACTGGCCGCCGAGGCCCAGGCCGAGGCCGAGGGGCTCGGGCTGCGGATCGAGGGCCGGGTGCTCGCCGTCCCCGGCGTGGTCCCGGGCGGCGGCGCCGGGCTGGTCGAGAACGCGCCCAACCTCGGCTGGCACACCGTCAGCCCCGGTGAGCTCTGGCCCGGCCCGGGCAGCGCGCCCGCCCCGGAGAACGAGGCCAACCTCGGCGCGCTGGCCGAACAGTGGCACTCGGACGACCCCGGCGGCACCTTCGTCTACGTCTCGGCCGGCTCCGGCATCGGCGCCGCCCTGGTGGTCGGCGGCGAACTGTTCCGCGGCACCCATGGCTTCGCGGGCGAGCTCGGCCACCTGCCCGTCCACCCGGAGGGCGCCCCCTGCGCCTGCGGGGCGCGGGGCTGCCTGGAGCAGTACGCGGGCAAGGCTGCGGTGCTCCGCGAGGCCGGGCTGGCCGGACCGGCCGACGGCGGCGATCCGGCGGCACACCTCGACCCCGCGGCGCACCTCGACCCGGCGGCGCTGCTCGATCCGGTGGCCCTGCTGGCCGAGCGCGCGGCCGCCGGCGACGCCGCCGTCCTGCGCGCGCTGGAGCGGGCCGGGCAGGCGCTGGGCCTGGCCCTCGCCTCGGCCGTCCAACTGCTCGACCCGGACCGGCTGGTGCTGGGCGGCGCCTACGCCGAACTGGCCGAGTGGCTGCTCCCGGCGGTCCGCGCCGAGCTGTCCGCCCGGGTCACCGTCCGCCCGTGGGACCCGCGGTCACTGCACCCGTCCGCCCTGGGCCGCCGCGGCCCGGTGCTCGGCGCGGCGCTGTCGACGGTGCGTCAGCTGCTGGCCGACCCGACCAGGCTGGCCCTCCGCTGACCGCGCCGCCCTCCCTCCCGGCCCCCGCAGAACCCGCAGAACCCGAACCGAAGGAAGCAGCGCGATGGTGACTCTCGCCGACGTGGCCCGGCACGCCGGGGTCTCGGCCAGCACGGTCAGCTACGCCCTCAGCGGCAAGCGCCCCATCTCCGAGGAGACCCGCGAGCGCATCCACCAGGCCGTCAGCGAGCTCGGCTACCACCCCAACGCCGGGGCCCGGGCACTGGCCGGCAAGCGTTCGCACATCATCGCCCTCGTCGTGCCCCTCACTATCGAGGTCCACGTCCCGACCATGACGGAGATCGCCATCGCCGTCACCGTCGCCGCCCGCGAGCACGGCTACGACACCCTGCTGCTCACCAGCGACGAAGGCCCCGGGGGCCTGCACAGGGTCGCCGCCACCGGCCTCGCCGACGGCGTGATCCTGATGGACGTCCGCCTGCACGACGAACGTGTCCCCCTGCTGCGCGGCCAGGACCTCCCAGCTGCCCTGATCGGCCTGCCCGACGATCCCGCCGGACTCTCCTGCACCGACCACGACTTCACCACGGCGGGCGCGCTGGCCGCCAACCACCTCGCCGACCTCGGCCACCGCCGGGCCGCCTTCATCGGCTACTCGACCGCCGTCTACCAACGCCACGCCGCGTACGCGCAGCGCACCCTCCAGGGCTTCAGCCACCAGGCGGCCCAGCGCGGGCTGCACCACCTGCACCGCCCCTGCGACGGCTCCTACGAGTCGACCGCCGGGACGCTCGCCCGCATCCTCACCGAACGCCCGGACACCACCGGCTTCGTGGTCCAGAACGAGGCCGCCGTCGGCCCGCTGCTCAACCTGCTGCGCGCGAGCGGACGCACCGTCCCCGAGGACGCCTCCGTCCTCGCCATCTGCCCCACCTCCCTCGCCAACCAGCACACGCCGCGCCTCACCCACGTCACCGGCCCGGGCAGCGACCTCGGCCGGATCGCCGTCCAGCAGCTGATGGCCCGCATCACCGCGCACGAGGCCGGCACCGTGCCGCAGGACGAACTGGTGCTGACGGCGCCGGAGCTGGTGATCGGCGAGAGCACCGGACCGGCCCCGTACTGAGCGTGCTGCCGCCGGGCGGGTGGGTTCCACGCGGGAATTGTTAGCGCTAACAATCGCCACGTCAAGCGCGTTCCGACGAGACGGAACGGTGACCTGAGATCCCTTGACGACCCCTCTGTGAGCGTTAACACTCAGGTACCGCCCCGCCCACACCGCGGCGCGGACCACCCCTGGAGGAACTGTGCGGAAGCTCTCGATCGGACTCGCGGCGGCGGGCCTCTCCCTCTCTCTGGCAGCCTGCGGCCAGAGCGCCAACGGCGTCGGCGACGGCCCGGCCAAGGCCGGCGACGCCAAGGGCGGCCTGGTCGGCATCGCCATGCCGACCAAGTCCTCGGAGCGCTGGATCAACGACGGCAACAACATCGCCAAGGAGTTCCAGGCCAAGGGCTACAAGACCGACCTCCAGTACGGCGACAACGTGGTGGAGAACCAGGTGTCGCAGCTGGAGAACATGATCACCAAGGGCGCCAAGCTCCTGGTGGTCGCCGCCATCGACGGCTCCTCGCTGACCAACGTGCTGCAGAAGGCCGCCGACGCCAAGATCCCGGTCATCTCCTACGACCGCCTGATCCGCGGCACCAAGAACGTCGACTACTACGCCACCTTCGACAACTTCAAGGTCGGCGTGCTCCAGGGCAGCTACATCGTCGACAAGCTCGGCCTGAAGGACGGCAAGGGCCCGTTCAACGTCGAGCTGTTCGCCGGCTCCCCGGACGACAACAACGCCACCTTCTTCTTCAACGGCGCGATGAGCGTGCTGAAGCCGTACCTGGACGACAAGAAGCTCGTGGTGCAGAGCGGCCAGACCGCCTTCAACCAGGTCGCCACCCTGCGCTGGGACGGCGGAGTGGCCCAGTCCCGGATGGACAACCTGCTCAGCAAGGCCTACACCGGCACCCAGGTGGACGCGGTGCTCTCGCCGTACGACGGCATCTCGATCGGCATCATCTCCTCGCTCAAGGGCGTCGGGTACGGCACCGGCGGCAAGGCCCTGCCGGTGGTCACCGGCCAGGACGCCGAGCTGGCCTCGGTGAAGTCGATCATCGCCGGGCAACAGACCCAGACCGTCTACAAGGACACCCGCGAGCTCGCCAAGGTGGCCGTGCAGATGGGCGACGCGGTGCTGAACGGCGGCAAGCCGGAGGTCAACGACACCAGCCAGTACGACAACGGCGCCAAGACCGTGCCCGCGTACCTGCTGCAGCCGGTGAGCGTGGACAAGGACAACTACCAGAAGGTGCTGATCGACGGCGGCCAGTACACCGCCGACCAGGTCAAGTAGGCCTCAAGTAGCCGCCCCACCAAGACCGGTGGTTCCGGGCCCACCCCAACGGGCCCGGGGCCGCCCTCGGCGAACGGAACCACCACCATGGCCGGACCCATCCTGGAGATGCGTTCGATCACCAAGACCTTCCCCGGCGTCCTCGCGCTCTCCGACGTCAACCTGAGCGTGGCGCCGGGCGAGGTGCACGCGATCTGCGGCGAGAACGGCGCCGGGAAGTCGACCCTGATGAAGGTGCTCAGCGGTGTCTACCCGCACGGCTCCTACCAGGGCGACATCCTCTTCGAGGGCGAGCCCTGCGAGTTCAAGGACATCCGGGCCAGCGAGAAGCGCGGCATCGTGATCATCCATCAGGAGCTCGCCCTGGTGCCCTACCTGTCGATCGCCGAGAACATCTTCCTCGGCAACGAGCACGCCCGCCGCGGCCGGATCGACTGGCACCGTACCCTGACCCACGCCACCGAGCTGCTCCGCCGGGTCGGGCTGCCGGACCACCCGCAGACCCGGATCGCCGACATCGGGGTGGGCAAGCAGCAGCTGGTCGAGATCGCCAAGGCGCTGGCCAAGGAGGTCAAGCTGCTGATCCTGGACGAGCCGACCGCCGCGCTGAACGACGAGGACAGCCACCAGCTGCTGGACCTGATCCTGGAGCTCAAGGCCCAGGGCATCGCCTGCATCATCATCTCGCACAAGCTCAACGAGATCGCCCGGGTGGCCGACTCGGTGACCATCCTTCGGGACGGCCGGACCATCGAGACCATCCCGGTCGAGGGCATCACCGAGGACCGGATCATCCGCGGCATGGTCGGGCGCGACCTGGAGCACCGCTACCCCGAGCGCACGCCGGAAATCGGCGAGGTCGCGCTGGCGATCGAGGACTGGACGGTCCGTCACCCGATCGACCACCAGCGCAAGGTGGTGGACGGGGCCTCGCTGAACGTCCGGCGCGGCGAGATCGTCGGCATCGCGGGCCTGATGGGCGCCGGCCGCACCGAGCTGGCGATGAGCGTCTTCGGCCGCTCCTACGGCCGCCACACCGACGGCCGGGTGCTGCTGGACGGCAAGGAGATCCGCACCCGGACGGTGCCGGAGGCGATCGGCCACGGCCTCGCCTACGTCACCGAGGACCGCAAGCAGCTCGGGCTCAACCTGATGGACGACATCAGCCGGAACATCTCGCTGAGCGCGCTCGGCAAGGTGGCCCGGCGCGGCTGGGTGAACCAGCACGAGGAGACCAAGGTCGCCGAGCGGTTCCGCTCCGCGATGAACATCAAGGCGCCCTCGGTCTTCGCGCAGACCGGCAAGCTCAGCGGCGGCAACCAGCAGAAGGTCGTGCTGAGCAAGTGGATCTTCACCGAGCCCGAGGTGCTGATCCTCGACGAGCCGACCCGTGGCATCGACATCGGTGCCAAGGCGGAGATCTACACGGTGATCGCCGACCTGGCCGCCCAGGGACGGGCCGTGCTGGTGATCTCCTCCGAACTCCCCGAGCTGCTCGGTCTGTGTGACCGGATCTACACCATGGCCGAGGGCCGGATCACCGGTGAGGTGAGCCGGGCCGAGGCGACCCAGGAATCCCTGATGCGGCTGATGACCCAGACCGCGGACCGACGACACGAGCAGGTGTAAGGCAATGGCCCAGATAACCACCGAGACCCCCCTGAAGGCCGAACGGCCGGAATCGGTCGGGCTGTTGACCAGGGTGCTGCGCGGCAACGTCCGCCAGTACGGCATGCTGGGTGCGCTGGCGCTGATCGTGCTGCTGTTCCAGATCTGGACCGACGGCATCCTGCTCCAGCCGCTGAACATCACCAACCTGATCCAGCAGAACGGCTACATCCTCATCCTGGCCATCGGCATGATGATCGTCATCATCGCCGGGCACATCGACCTGTCGGTCGGCTCGCTGGCCGCCTTCGTCGGCGCGGCCTCGGCCGTGATGATGGTCAAGCACCAGGTGCCGTGGCCGGTGGCCATGGTCGCCGCGCTGCTGATCGGCGCGCTGGCCGGCGCGTGGCAGGGCTTCTGGATCGCCTACATCGGCATCCCGTCGTTCATCGTGACGCTGGCCGGCATGCTGCTGTTCCGCGGTGGCACCCAGATCATCCTGCAGGGCCAGTCGGTGGCACCGTTCCCGGCCGGTTTCCAGAAGATCAGCAGCGGCTTCCTGCCGGAGGTCGGCCCGCAGACCAACTACCACAACCTGACCCTGCTGGTCGGCGCGGCCGTGCTGGCCGTGGCGGTCTTCCAGGAGATCCGGGGCCGCCGTCAGGCCGCCTCGTACGGGCTGGAGCTGCTGCCGGCCGGGCTGTTCGCGGCCAAGCTGGCGGCGATCGCGGTGGCGGTGCTGGCCTTCACCATGCTGCTGGCCAGCTACCACGGTGTGCCGATCGTGCTGCTGATCCTCGGCGCGCTGCTGGTCAGCTTCGGCTACCTGATGCGCAACTCGATCCTGGGCCGCCACACCTACGCGATCGGCGGCAACGAGGCGGCGGCCAAGCTCTCCGGTGTGAAGAGCAAGCGGGTGGTCTTCCTGGCCTTCGTCAACATGGGCGTGCTGGCCGCACTGGCCGGCCTGGTCTTCGCCGCCCGGCTCAACGCGGGCACCCCGCAGGCCGGCATCAACTTCGAGCTGGAGGCGATCGCGGCGGCCTTCATCGGCGGCGCCTCGGCCAGCGGCGGTGTCGGCACCGTGCTCGGCGCGATCATCGGCGGTCTGGTGCTCGGCGTGCTCAACAACGGCATGTCGCTGGTCGGCGTCGGCACCGACTACCAGCAGGTGATCAAGGGCCTGGTGCTGCTGGCCGCCGTCGGCTTCGACGTCTACAACAAGCGCAAGGCCGGTTCCTAGCGGCCTGCCCCCGACGGAACTGCCCGGCTCCCCTCGGAGGGGAGCCGGGCAGTTCCGCGTGTACTCAGCTCCAGGGGCTGACGGCCTGGAAGGAGCTGTCGGCGCGGAAGGTGTCGCTGTCCTGGTAGACGTCCATGCTCAACTGGTAGTCGTAGTGGCGCAGGTAGCGGCCCGGGTAGTTGTAGGACTCCAGCGAGACCGAGCCGGCCACCGAGCCGGGGCGCGGGCAGAAGGTCGCGTCGCCCTTGAAGACGGCGGAGCCGTCGTCGGTGCCGAGGCGGAGCTTGAAGTCCCAGTGGCGCAGGTAGCGGCCGTCGGCGGCGCGCAGCGAGTGGCAGTTGGGGTCGGCGAGGCCGGGGACGACGGTGACGGTGGCGGCCTGCTTGGCGGCGGCGCTGCTGGAGGAGGTCACGGCGGCCAGGCTGCCGTCCGAACTGACGTAGCGGGAGGGGTAGTTGACCGACTGGAGGGAGCGGGTGGTGTTCACCGGGAGGGTGGCACCGCCGGGGACCGTCTCCCGGAGCACGGTGAAGTGGCGGGCGAAGCCGCTGAGTGCGGGCAGTTCGGTGGGGGTGGTCCAGGTGGACAGGTTGTCGTAGCTGTCGCTGTAGTAGTACTTGTGGGCGGAGTAGCCGTCGTAGTAGATCCGCCAGCCGCCGTTGTCGAGCTGGACCAGCGCCGGGCCCTCGACCCAGTTGCCGAAGCCGGCCCAGTTGCCGGTGCCGGTGAAGGTGTAGGGGCCGCCGAGGCTGGTGGCGGTGGCGTGCTCCAGGTACTTGGTGGTCTCGTTCTTGGTGATCGCGTGGTAGGTCGAGCCGATCTTCACCACGAAGGTGTCGATGTGGTTGCCGGTGATGCCGGCCAGCGGGGTGGGTGAACTCCACGACGTGAGCGCCGCGTTGGTGGCGGTCAGCCGGTACGGCGCGAAGTCGGCGCCGGAGGCGGAGGTGGAGAGCGAGACGATCACGTTGACGCTGCCGTCGGAGTCGACGTGCCACTCGGGCGCCCAGGTGCGCTGGAGGCCGGCCAGCGGGATGGTGTGGTTGCCGAGGAAGGTCCAGTTCACCCGGTCGGTGCTGGTGGCGAAGCCGATGGTGTTGCCGGACCAGTTGGTGGTGTAGGTGAGGTAGTACCGGCCGTCGGTGTGCCGGATGATGCTCGGGTCCCGGATCAGGCCCGAAGGCGGGGTGTACGCCGAGGACTTGACGATCCGGTAGCCGGTGGCGTCCGGGGAGTCGTAGACGTACATGTTGGATTCACTGCTGTTGGTGAACGCGGTCATGGTGTACCGGGTGGCGCTGCCGGCCGGGGGTGCGGCGGCCTCGGCGGTGCCGACCGGCAGCAGGCCGCCGGCCAGGGTGACGGCGGCCGCGGCGGCCAGGTGGCGGAGCTTGGACATGTGAGCACTCCTCGGGTACGGGTCGGGCCGTGATCTGGCGTCAGATCACGGCCGGCCAGGGGTGGGGGTGTTACTGCTGGTAGAAGGTCGCGTCGGCCCGGTCGACCGTGCTGGTCACGGCCTGCACGCGGAGCAGGTAGTCGAAGTGCCGGACGTACTGTCCCGGCAGGCTGTAGGACTCGTACGAGACGGCGGCCGGGTCGGCGAGGCCGGAGCGCTGGAAGAAGCTGGCGCTGTCCTTGAAGGCGGCGGAGCCGTCGCTCCTGTCCACCCAGACCTCGCCGTTGGCCCGCGAACGCAGGTAGTAGCCGGGGAAATTGGCGGACTCCAGGGAGACGGTGCCGGAGCCGGCGAGACCGGGGACGGTGCGGAACTGCGAGTCGGCCAGGTTGGTCACGTCGGCGTCGAGGCGGGCGCGGTACTCCCAGTGGCGGATGTAGCGGTCGGGGAAGTTGTAGGAGGAGAGCCGCTTCGGGGTGGCGCCGTCGGCCACCGGGATGCCGAAGTTGGGGGTGCCGTCGGCGTTCCAGTAGAGCTTCTGCACCCGGGTGCGGCGGTTGGGGTCGTTCAGCGGGTCGCCGCTGATGTCCTTGTAGCCGCGGTCGTGGTAGACCAGGATGTCGCTCTTGCCGTCCTCGGAGACGGTGAACTGGTTGTGGCCCGGGCCGTACTGGCCGGTGTTGGCGTTGCTCTTGAAGACCGGGGTCGGGCTCTTGGTCCAGGCCGCCGGGTCGAGCAGGTTCGCGGAGGCGGAGGCCGAGAGCAGGCCGAGGCAGTAGTTGCTGTCGGTGGCGGAGGCGGAGTAACTGAGGAAGACCTTGCCGCCGTGCTGGATCACCGCCGGGCCCTCGTTGACCTTGTAGCCGACGGTCTCCCAGCTCAGCGTCGGCACGGTGAGCCGCACCGGCGCACCCGCGAGGGTCCACGGGTTGCTCAGCTTGGCGAGGTAGACGTTGGAGTTGGTGGCGATCGCCGGATCCTGCTGGGCCCAGCTGAGGTACCGGGTGCCGTTCACCGTGAAGGTGGTGGCGTCCAGCGAGAAGCTGTCCATCGGGGTGGCGATCTGGCCCTTCTCGGTCCAGCTGCCGGTGACGGGGTTGGCGTCCGAGCTCTCCAGCACGTACATCCGGATCTTCCAGATGTCGGTGGTGCTGCCGGCCGCGAAGTAGACGTACCACTTCCCGTCGATGAAGTGGATCTCCGGCGCCCAGATGTGCGCGCCCATCGCGCCGGTGGCGTGCTTGGTCCAGATCACCGTCTCGGGGGCGGAGGCCAGGCCCTGGATGGTGGTCGCGCGGCGCAGGATGATCCGGTCGTACTCGGGGGCGGTGGCGGTGAAGTAGTAGAAGCCGTCGGTGTGCTTGTAGATCTGCGCGTCGGCGCGCTTCTCGATCAGGGTGTTGCTGTACGAGACGGCCGGCGAGGCGGGCACGGCGGCCTCCGCCGGCGCGACCGGCAGCAGGGCGGCGGCCAGTACGGCGGCGGCGACCGCGAGCAGACGGTTGCTGGTCATGTGGGTTCCCCTCAGTTCGCGGTGAGCTGCCACTGCTGGCAGGCGTTGTTCAGCCAGGACCACTGGCGCACGTCGGCGCCGTCGGCGGTGCCGCAGTTGGTGACGTCGGCGACCTTGCCACTGCTCGCGTTGACCAGCCGCACCCAGCCGCCGGAGGCGCTGAGCACGAGCCGGAACCGCTGGCAGCTGTTGTTCAGCCAGGACCACTGCCGCAGGTCGGCACCGTCGGCGGCCGAGCAGTCGGCCAGGTCCAGCACCTTGCCGCTGGCGACGTTCACCAGCCGGCTGGTGTCGTCCGCCTGGTCCTCCACCCGCCACTTCTGCGCGGCCGATCCGTTGCAGGACCAGAGCCGCACGTTCGCCCCGTCGGCAGCCGAACCGTCCGCCAGATCAAGGCACTTGCCACTGTTCCGGTTCACGAAGGAGTAGCTGGTCGGCGTCGCCGCCGTCTCCCCCGACGGGCCCGGCAGCGCGGTGCCGAGCGCGACCGGGGTGCCGAAGTTCGGCGTGCCGTCCGCGTTCCAGCTGAACTTCTGCGCGCGGGTGGTCCGGTTGTTGTCGCAGCCGCCGCTCGCCGAGTCGTTGGCGTGGTAGACGATCCAGTCCTCGGTGCCGTCCGGCGACTTGAAGAAGCCGTTGTGCCCGGGCCCGTACACGCCCGCCGCGTCGTTGCGCTGGAACACCGGGGTGAACTTCTTGGTCCAGGAGGAGGCCGACAGCGGGTTACTGCCCGTCAGTTCGAGCTGGCCGAGCTTGTAGTCGGGGGTGGTGCAGTAGCTGCCGGAGTAGACGATGAAGGTCCGGCCGTCGTGGTAGAGCGGTTCGGGGCCCTCGTTGACAGCCGCGCCGGACTTCTCCCAGGCGTACGTCGGCGTCGAGATGGCGCTCAACGCGCCGCTCACCGTGTAGGGGTTGCTCATCGGCGCGATCACCAGGTTCTGGGTGCCGCCGCTGAACGCGCTGCCGAGCAGGTAGAGGGCGGTGCCGACCTTGAGCACGCTGCCGTCGATCAGCCAGGTGTCGCTGCCGGGCGCGGCCAGGTCGTTCTTGAAGGCGTACGGGCCCATCGGGTCGCTGCCCGCGCTCTCGGCCACGTGCATCCGCTGGGTGGAGTTGTAGTCGGCGATGCCCTGGCCGGCCACGTAGTAGAGGTACCAGCGGCCGTTGAAGAGGTGCAGTTCGGGTGCCCAGATGTTGCAGCACCGGTTGGGGTCGGTGTCCTTGAACACCTGGATGCTCGGGGCGGTCGCCAGCCCGGCCAGGGTCGGCGACTTCCGCATGGTGATCTCGGCGGACCAGGAGGTGGTCACCAGGTAGTAGTTGCCGTCGTAGTACTCCAGCCACGGGTCGGCCCCCTTCTGGGACTTGACCGGATTGGTGTACGTCCGCCCGGCGGCGGCGCCGGCCGGGTGCCCCTGGGCGGCGGCGCCGAGCAGGGTCAGGAGGACGACGAGCAGGGCGAGCCAGGCGCGTGGGTGGGCGCGGGGCACGGGCGTATCCCTTCGGGTGGGGGTCCGGCGGGTAAGGGGTCCGGCTACTCCACCGAGATGCGGTAGACGGTGGTGGACTCGTAGCGCTCGCCCGGGCGGAGGACGGTGGTGGGGTAGTCCGGGAAGTGCGGGGAGTCGGGGTAGTGCTGGGTCTCCAGGGCGATGCCGGCGTAGGCGCGGTAGCGGCTGCCGCCGGGGCCGGTCAGCGAGCCGTCGAAGTGGTTGCCGGTGTAGACCTGGATGCCGGGTTCGGTGGTCAGGCAGTCCAACCGCCGTCCGCTGCCGGGGTGTTGGAGGGTGGCGGCCTGGCGCAGGCCGTCGCCGGGGCGGAGCACCCAGTTGTGGTCGAAGCCGTCCCCGGCAAGCCAGAGCTGCGGGTCGGCGGCGGAGATCCTGCCCCCGAGGCCGGCCGCCGTGGTGAGGTCGAAGGGGGTGCCCTTGACCGGTTCGGGCGCGCCGAGCGGGATCAGGGTGGGGTCGACCGGGAGGTAGGCGTCGGCCTCGACCCGGAGCAGGTGGTCCAGGATCAGGCCGCTGCCCTCGCCGCCGAGGTTGAAGTAGGCGTGGTTGGTCAGGTTGACCACGGTCGGGGCGTCGGTGGTGGCGCCGTAGGAGATGGTCAACTCGCCGTGCCGGTCCAGCAGGTAGCTCACCGACACCTCGAGCGCCCCGGGGAAGCCCTGGTCGCCGTCGGGGCTGTAGAGGGTGAGCCGGACGCCGACCCGGCCGTCCTCCTCGATGGCCTCGCCGTCCCAGAGCCGGGTGGCGAAGCCGTCCGGACCGCCGTGCAGGGTGTGGCCGTTCTGCTGGGTCGCGAGCCGGTGCACCGCGCCGTCCAGCGGCAGCAGACCACCCGCGATCCGGTTGCCGTAGCGCCCCACGGTCGCGCCGAAGTACGCGGCCTCCCCGAGCAGTTCGGCCACCGAGCCGCCGCCGAGCAGGACGTTGGCCCGCCGCCCGTCCCGGTCCGGGGCGTGCAGGGACTGCAACCGGGCACCCAGGCTCAGCACCTCGGCGGTGACCTCGCCGGCGGTGCCGAAGACCCAGCGGTCGATGGTGCTCCCGTCGGGCAGCTCACCGGCGGGGTACTGGTGGATGGTCAGCTCAGCGGTCATGGCGCGGTGCTCCCTCTCGTGAGAACGCGGCGGGGCGGCACCCGGTGCCAGGTGCCGCCCCGAGGAGGTTGACGCAGGATCAGAAGCCCTGGGCCAGGCGGTGGTAGGCCTGGTTCCAGCGCAGCTCGCGGGTGAACTGGCGGATCGTGGTGTCGGCGTCGATCAGCACCAGCTCGGTGCCGAGCATCTCGGCCAGGTCGTCCAGCTGCTCGGCGCCCAGCGCGCTGGAGAGCACGGTGTGGTGCGGGGCGCCGGCGGCCAGCCAGGCCTCGGCCGAGGTGCGGAAGTTGGGCCGGGGCTTCCAGACCGCGCGGGCGACCGGGAGCTGGGGCAGCGGCTCGGCCGGGTCGACCACGTCGATCTCGTTGGCGACCAGCCGGAACCGGTCACCCATGTCGGCCAGGCCGGCCACCACGGCCGGGCCGGGCGCGGCGTCGAAGACCAGGCGGACCGGGTCCTCCCGGCCGCCGATGCCGAGCGGGTGCACCTCGCAGGACGGGGTGTCGGCGGCGATGCTCGGGCAGACCTCCAGCATGTGCGCGCCGAGGATCAACTCCTGCCCGGGCTCCAGGTGGTAGGTGTAGTCCTCCATGAAGGAGGTGCCGCCGGGCAGGCCGGTGGCGGTCACCTTGAGGGTGCGCAGCAGCACCGAGGTCTTCCAGTCGCCCTCGCCGCCGAAGCCGTAGCCGTCGGCCATCAGCCGCTGGACGGCCAGGCCGGGGAGCTGGCGCAGGCCGCCGAGGTCCTCGAAGTTGGTGGTGAAGGCGCGGAAGCCGCCCTCGGTCAGGAAGGTGCGCAGACCGGCCTCGATCCGGGCCGCGTACCGCAGGGACTCGTGCCGCTCGCCGCCCGGACGCAGGGCGGGGGCGAGGCGGTAGCTGTCCTCGTACTCCTTGACCAGCTCGGAGATCTCGGCCTCGGAGGCGGCGTCGACGACCTCGACCAGGTCGTTGACGCCGTAGGTGTTGACCGAGACGCCGAACTTGCGCTGGGCCTCGACCTTGTCGCCCTCGGTCACGGCGACGTCGCGCATGTTGTCGCCGAACCGGGCCAGCTTGAGGGTGGCCAGCTCGGCCCGGCCGGCCGCGGCGCGGGCCCAGGAGGCGATCCGGGAGGTGACCACCGGGTCGCTGACGTGCCCGGCGACGGTCTTGCGGGCGACGCCGAGGCGGGACTGGATGTAGCCGAACTCGCGGTCGCCGTGGGCGGCCTGGTTCAGGTTCATGAAGTCCATGTCGATGGTGGACCAGGGCAGGTGGGCGTTGGCCTGGGTGTGCAGGTGCAGCAGCGGCTTGCGCAGCGCGTCCAGCCCGGCGATCCACATCTTGGCCGGGGAGAAGGTGTGCATCCAGGCGACCAGGCCGACGCACTCGTCGGCCGCGTTGGCCTCCAGACAGACCCGGCGGATCGCGTCGGCGTCGGTGAGCACCGGCTTCCAGATGACCTTGACGGGCAGCTCAGGAGAGCCGTCGAGCTGCTCCGCTATCCGCCGCGACTGCTCGGCGACCTGACGCAGCGTCTCCTCGCCGTACAGGCCCTGGCTGCCGGTCAGGAACCAGACCTCGCGGCCTTCGATGGGCTTGCTCATGGTGGTGCTCCTCACCGGCCGGACTGCTGCTGGCCGTACACGTTCTGGTAGCGGAAGTTGAGGCTGTCGATGTCGGCCTGGGCGATCGGCAGGGGTTCGCCGAGCTGGCGTGAGATGTGCACGGTGCGGGCGACGTCCTCGCACATGACGGCGGCCTTGACGGCGGACTTGGCGTCCTTGCCGATGGTGAAGACGCCGTGGCTCTTCATCAGGACGGCGGGCGAGCGGTGGCCGTGCAGGGTCTCCACGATGCCGCGGCCGATCGAATCGTCGCCGATCAGGGCGAACGGGCCGATCGGGATCTCGGCGCCGAACTCGTCGGCCATCGCGGTGAGGACGCAGGGGACCGCCTCACCGCGGGCGGCCCAGGCGCAGGCGTAGGTGGAGTGGGTGTGCACCACTCCCCCGACCTCGGGCATGTGCCGGTAGACGTAGGCGTGGGCGGCGGTGTCGGAGGAGGGCGAGTGCACGCCCTCGACCACGGTGCCGTCCAGGTCGCAGAGGATCATGTTCTCCGGCGACAGCTCGTCGTAGGAGACGCCGCTGGGCTTGATCACCATCAGGTCCTCGCCGGGCACCCGGGCGGAGACGTTGCCGGCCGTCCAGACCACCAGGCCGTAGCGGACCAACTCCTGGTGCAGGTCGCTGACCTGACGGCGGATCAGGTCGATGAGGTCGGTCATCACGCCTCGCTCTTCTGGGTCAGGGCCTCGTTACCCAAGGCGGAGTTGCGCAGTCGGCGCAGCCGGTGCAGCTGCTTGTCGGCGGCGGTGCCGAAGTGCTCGTGCAGTTCGCGGTACTCGGCGAACAGCGCGTCGTAGGCGTCGGCCCGGGCCGGGTCGGGCAGGTACGCGGCGCGCTCGACCCGGCCCATCGCGGCGGCGGCGGTGCGCACGTCGGGGTGGGCGCCGGCCGCGACGGCGGCGTGGATCGCGGAGCCGACGGCCGGGCCCTGGGTGGAGACCGCGAGCGAGACCGGGCGGCGCAGCACGTCGGCGTAGATCTGCATCAGCAGCGGGTTCTTCTTCAGCCCGCCGGTGACGATGAACTCGGTGACCGGGACGCCGCCGCCCTCCAGGGCCTCGACGATGGTGCGGGTGCCGAAGGCGGTGGCCTCCAGCAGGGCCCGGTAGACGTCCTCGGGGCGGGTGGCCAGGGTGAGGCCGACGATCACGCCGGAGAGGTGGTGGTCGACCAGGGTGGAGCGGTTGCCGTTCAGCCAGTCCAGGGCGACCAGGCCGTGCCCGCCGACGGGCTGGGTGGCGGCCTTGCGGGTGAGCAGCTGGTGGGCGTCCTCGCCGGTGGCCGCGGCCTCGACGAGGTACTCGGCGGGCAGGCCCTGGCGCAGCCACCAGGCGAAGATGTCGCCCACCGCGCTCTGGCCGGCCTCGTAGCCGTAGGCGCCCTCGACGATGCCGCCCTCCACCACGCCGCAGATGCCGGGGACGTCGGCCAGGGTGGCGCCGTTGACGACGTGGCAGGTGGAGGTGCCCATGATGGCGAGCAGCTGGCCGTTCTCGACCGCCTGCGCGGCGGGGGCGGCGACGTGGGCGTCGACGTTGCCGGCCGCGACCGCGATGCCCGCGGGCAGGCCGGTCCAGGCGGCGGCTTCGTCGCTGAGGCCGCCGACCAGGGAGCCGAGCGGGGCCAGCGGGTGGGCCAGCCGGGTGCGGGCGAAGTCGGCGAACTCCGGGTTGAGGGCGGCGAGGTAGTCCTCGGAGGGGTACTCGCCGTCCTGGAAGATGCCCTTGTAGCCGGCGGTGCAGGTGTTGCGGCTCTCGGTGCCGGTGAGCTGCCAGACGATCCAGTCGGCGGCCTCGATCCAGCGCTCGGTGGCGGCGTAGACCCCCGGGTCCTCCTCCAGCAGTTGGAGGGCCTTGGCGAACTGCCACTCGGCGGAGATCTTGCCGCCGTACCGGGCGATCCACTTCTCGCCGCGCTGGTGGGCGAGTTGGTTGATCCGGTCGGCGTGGTCCTGTGCGGAGTGGTGCTTCCAGAGCTTGGGCCAGGCGTGCGGGCGGTCGGCGAGCGCGGTCTCGGCGAGCGGGGTGCCGTCGGCGGTGACCGGCAGCACGGTGCAGGCGGTGAAGTCGGTGGCGATGCCGATCACGGTGGCCGGGTCGACGCCGGAGGCGGCGAGTGCGGCGGGGACGGCGGTCTGCAGTACCTGGCGCCAGTCGGCCGGGTGCTGGAGCGCCCAGTCGGGCGGCAACTGCTCACCGGTGCCCGGGAGTTCGGTCTCGATCACACCGTGCGGATAGTCGTGGACGGCGGTGCCCAGCTCCTCGCCGTCGCTGACCCGGACCACCACGGCGCGGCCGGAGAGGGTGCCGAAGTCGACGCCGATGACGTGGCGCTCCGGGGAGGAGGTTGGTGGCACGTTCATGTCCTTACGAGAAGAGGGTCTGGTACCGGCCGCCGGGAGGCTCCGCGACGGTGCGGGCCCGGCGGCCGGTCTGCCCGTCCGAGCGGACGGGGCCGCACGGTCCGGGCCGGCCGAAGCGGGGTGGCCGGCCCGGTGAGCGGGGTTCTTGTCAGCCGCGCTAACGGCGCTGACGGGCCGTCATGAGGCGCTGGAGCAGGATGAAGACGAACAGCAGGGCGCCGATCACGATCCTGGTCCACCAGGAGCTCAGGGTGCCCTGGAAGCTGATCACGGTCTGGATCAGGCCGAGCACCAGCACGCCGAGCACGGTGCCGAGCAGGTAGCCGGAGCCGCCGGTCAGCAGCGTGCCGCCGATCACCACGGCCGCGATCGCGTCCAACTCGAGCCCCACCGCGTGGAGTCCGTAGGCGGAGAGCATGTAGAAGGTCATCAGCACGCCGCCGAGCGCCGAGCAGAAGCCGCTCACACCGTACACCGCGATCTTGGTCCGGCCGGCCGGCAGGCCCATCAGCAGCGCGGACTGCTCGCTGCCGCCGATCGCGTAGACGTTGCGGCCGAACCTGCTGTAGTGCAGGACGACGAACGCGGCGGCGACCACCAGCAGGGCGATCAGCACGCTCGGGGAGATGAACAACTCCCCCAGCGGGATGCGGGTCTGGGCCATCGCGGTGTACGTCGGGTCGGTGATCGAGATCGAGTCGATGCTGATGGTGTAGCAGAGGCCGCGGGCCAGGAACATGCCCGCCAGCGTCACGATGAACGGCTGGATCTCGAAGGTCTGGATCACCCAGCCCATCGCCAGCCCGGCTCCGGTGCCGATCGCCAGCACCAGCGGAATCACCAACAGCGGCGGCCAGCCGTGGAGTTGGACCAGCCAGGCGGAGATCATGGTGGACAGGGCGACCATCGCGCCGACCGACAGGTCGATGCCGCCGGTGAGGATCACGAAGGTCATGCCGACCGCGACCACCAGCAGGAAGCCGTTGTCGATCAGCAGGTTGAGCAGGACCTGCCCGGAGAAGAAGCCCTCGTAGCTCACCGACCCGGCGGCGAACATCACCACCAGCAGCACCGAGGTGACCAGCATGGGGAGTTGACCCCGGCCGCGCCGGGTGAGGGTAGACACTACGGTGCCGGTGCTCATGCTCCGACCTCCAGCTTCTCGGGCGCCGCCGGCCGTACGCCGTGCCGGCTGCGGGAGCGCCGCCGGGCAGCCTTGGCGCGGAACACGGGCGACTGGACCAGGCAGACGGTGATCACCACGACGGCCTTGAAGACCAGGGTGGTCTCCGGCGGGATGCCGATGGTGTAGACGGTGGTGGACAGGGTCTGGATGACCAGTGCGCCGAGCACCGTGCCGCCGAGCGAGAACCGGCCGCCGTTCAGCGAGGTGCCGCCGACCACCACGGCCAGGATGGCGTCCAACTCGATCCACAGGCCGGCGTTGTTGCCGTCCGCGCTGGAGACGTTGGAGCTGATCATCAGCCCGGCCAGCGCCGCGCAGAGCGCGCTGACCACGTAGACCAGACCGATCAGCCGGGCCGCCTGGATGCCGACCAGCCGGCTGGCCACCGGGTTGCCGCCGACCGACTCCAGCAGCAGCCCGAGCGCGGTGCGCCGGGTGAGTGCGGAGGCCAGCAGCACCACGGCACCGGCCAGCAGCACCGAGAACGGCACCGTGAGCCAGTAGCCGCCGCCGATCAGCTTGTAGGGCTCGCTGGTGATGGTGATGATCTGACCGTCCGTGATGAGCTGGGCGACGCCGCGCCCGGCCACCATCAGGATCAGCGTGGCGATGATCGGCTGGACGCCGACCCTGGCCACCAGGACGCCGTTGGCGGTGCCCAGCACCACGGCCACGCCGAGCGCGATGGCGACGGCCGTCAGCACGGTGGTGAGGCTGCCCGGGTCGGGCGCCTCGCTGATGTGCAGACAGGCCAGCGCGGCGGCGATCGCGACGGTGGAGCCGACCGAGAGGTCGATCCCGCCGGTGGCGATCACCAGGGTCATCCCGAGGGCGACCAGGATCAGCGGGGAGCCGAAGTGCAGGATGTCGATCAGGCTGCCGTAGAGGTGGCCGTCCTTGAGCCGGATCGCGAGGAAGTCCGGGGTGAACGCCAGGTTGGCGAGCAGCAGTGCCAGCAGCACCACGGCGGGCCAGAACAGGCGGTGTCTGGCGATTCGGCTCACGACGCGGCTCCGCTCGCGATGGTCTCCATGATCCGCTCGGGGGTGAGCGTCCCGTCGTTGCGCAGCTGGGCGACCATCCGGTGGTCGCGCAGCACGCCGATCCGGTGGCTGAGCCGCAGCACCTCCTCCAGTTCGGCGGAGATGAAGAGCACCGACATCCCGTCACCGGCCAGCTTGGCCACCAGCTTCTGGATCTCGGTCTTGGCGCCGATGTCGATGCCGCGGGTGGGCTCGTCCAGGATCAGCAGCTTGGGGTCGGTGATCAGCCAGCGGGCCAGCAGCACCTTCTGCTGGTTGCCGCCGCTCAGGTTGCGGATCAGCGCCTCCGGGTTGTTCGGCCGGATGTCCAGCGCGCGGATCCACCGCAGCGCCAGCTCGTCCTGGGCCGAGCGGGAGAGCGGGCGGGTCCAGCCCCGGGCGGCCTGCAGGGCCAGCACGATGTTCTCCCGCACCGTCAGCTCGCCGACCAGGCCCTCGGTCTTGCGGTTCTCCGAGCAGAAGGCGATGCCGTGGCCGATCGCGGCCCGCGGGCTGCGCAGCGCGGCGGGCGCGCCGTCGATCTTGACGGTGCCCTGGTCGTTCTGGTCGGCGCCGAACAGCAGCCGGGCCGCCTCGGTCCGGCCGGAGCCCAACAGGCCTGCCAGGCCGATCACTTCACCCGGCCGGATGGACAGGTCGTACGGCTCGACCGCGCCCCGGCGGGCCAGGCCCTCGGCCCGCAGGAAGGAGGTTCCGGTGGGCTCGGTGCGGGTGGCGCCGGCCAGCTCGGCCAGACCGGACAGCTCGCCGCCGATCATCCGGGCGACCAGCTCGACCTGGCTGAGCTCGCTGGTGAGGTACTCGCCCTCGTGGCGGCCGCCGCGCAGGATGGTCATCCGGTCGCAGATCTCGTAGATCTGGTCCAGGAAGTGCGAGACGAACAGGATCGCCACTCCCCGGTCGCGCAACCTGCGCATCACGGCGAAGAGTTGGCGCACCTCGTCGCGGTCCAGGCTGGAGGTCGGCTCGTCCAGGATCAGCACCTTGGCGTCGACGTCCACCGCGCGGACGATCGCCACCAGCTGCTGGACCGCGATCGAGTGGTCGGACAACGGGGTGGCGACGTCGATGTCCAGGTCCAGCGCGGCCACCGACTCGGCCGCCCGGCGCCGGAGTTCGGCCCACTGGATCAGGCCGAGGCGGCGCGGCTCGCGGCCGATGAAGATGTTCTCCGCCACCGACAGGTTCGGGCAGAGGTTCACCTCCTGGTAGACGGTGGAGATCCCGGCCTGCTGGGCCTCGAGCGGCCCGCCGATCCGGACCGTCTGCCCGGCCAGGCTGACCTCGCCGCCGTCGGACTCGTACACGCCGGTGAGGACCTTGATCAAGGTCGACTTGCCGGCGCCGTTCTCACCCATCAGCGCGTGCACCTCGCCGGGGAAGAGCCGGAAGTCGACCCCGTCCAGTGCCACCACGCCGGGGAACTCCTTGCGGATTCCCCGTACTTCCAGGACCGGCTGCGCTCGCATCCGCTCCTCCTCTCGTGGCCGGCGGGCGGGCGGCCCTCCGCCGAGGGCCGCCCGCGCGCCGGGCTGTGTGGTTCCGTCAGTACGTCAGGCGCCGTTGGGGCGCCGCATGGGTCAGTACTGGCGGGAGGGCAGCGCGGCGGCAGCCTGGTCCGCGGTGAAGACGCCCTCGACGGTCTTGATCCTGCGCTCGACGGGCTGGCCCGCCTTGACCTTCTTCACCAGCTCCATGAGCTGGTCACCGAGCAGCGGGTTGCACTCGACCACGACGTTGATCTTGCCGGCGGCCATCGCGGTGAAGGCGTCCTTGACGCCGTCGACGGAGATGATCTTGATGTCCTTGCCGGGCACCTTGCCGGCCTCCTCGATCGCCTGGATCGCGCCGAGGGCCATGTCGTCGTTGTGCGCGTAGAGCACGTCGATCTTCGGCTGGGACTTCAGGAAGGCCTGCATGACCTCCTTGCCCTTGGCCCGGGTGAAGTCACCGGTCTGCGAGGCGACCACCTTGAACTTGGACTCGCCCTTGATGACGTCGCCGAAGCCGGACTTGCGGTCGTTCGCCGGGGCGGAGCCGGTGGTGCCCTGGAGCTCCACGATGTTCACCGGGTCGGTCTTGCCCTGGTACTCCTTGACCAGCCAGTCGCCGGCCTTCTTGCCCTCCTCGACGAAGTCCGAGCCGAGGAAGGTGGCGTAGAGCGACTCGTCCTTGGAGTCCACCGCGCGGTCGGTGAGCACGACCGGGATCTTGGCGTCCTTGGCCTCCTTGAGGACGGTGTCCCAGCCGGACTCGACCACCGGCGAGAAGGCGATGACGTCCACCTTCTGCTGGATGAACGAGCGGATCGCCTTGATCTGGTTCTCCTGCTTCTGCTGGGCGTCGGAGAACTTGAGCGTCACCCCGGCCTTCTTCGCGGCGTCCTGGACCGACTTGGTGTTGGCGGTGCGCCAGCCGCTCTCGGCGCCGACCTGGGAGAAGCCGACGGTGAGCTTGCCGGAGTCGCCGCCGGCGGCCGCGTCCTTCGAACCGCCGCCGGAGCCACAGGCGGTGAGGGCGACGGCCATCGCGGTGGCGACCAGGGCCACCGCAGCTCTCTTGGACATGTTCGGGTTCCTCTCGGGTGGGGGTGCTGGGACGGGAGTGGTGAGCACCCCTCGTTCCGCTGAGGGAATTGTTAACGCTAACAATTGGCCCGGACAAGAGGTAACGCAGGAGTTACCCAATCTTGACCGGCGGCGCGGCCGGGTATGCGGCGGTGAGCAGGCCGCGCCGGCGGCCGTATCCGAACAGGTCAGCCGGGCAGGCGGGTTGATGCGCGGGTCGGCAGGCGGGGCAGCACCCGGGCCGGCGCGCCCGGGGTCAGACCACCACCGCCGTGGTCAGCGGCGCGAGGCCGGGCCGCTGCTGCGGCGGAGCACCAGCTCCGGGGAGATCAGCGCATGCTCCCGCGCGCTCGCGGACGCCCCGCCGGAGACCTGGTCGACCAGCAACTCCAGTGCGCGGCGCCCGAGTTCGGCGAAGTCCTGACGGACCGTGGTGAGCGGCGGAGTGAAGTACGCCGCCTCGTGGACGTCGTCGAACCCGACCACCGAGACGTCCCCCGGCACCGCACGGCCGGCCTCGTGCATCGCCCGCAGCAGCCCCAGCGCCATGTGGTCGTTGGCGCAGAACACCGCGGTGACGTCGGACTCCTCCGCCAGTCGCAGCCCCGCCTGGTACCCGGAGCGGGCGCTCCAGTCCCCACTGCGCACCTCGGGCGCCCGGGCGCCGGCTGCCTCCAGCGTCTGCCGCCAGCCGGCCTCCCGGTCCTGGCTCTCCAGCCACCCGCCCGGCCCGGCCACGTGGTGCACCGTCGCGTGCCCCAGGTCGAGTAGGTGCCGCGTGGCCTCCGCGGCGCCGAGCAGGTTGTCCACCGACACCATCGGCACCCGGCTCTGCCGCCCCGACCCGACCGCCACCACCGGCACCGAACTGGAGAGTCTGGCAACCGAACTGACGGCGGAGATCTGCGGGGCGATCACCACCACGCCCTCCACCCCCTGGTCCCGCAGCCGGTCCACCGCCTCCTGCACGGAGCGGCTGTCCAGCGAGCGCAGACTCGCCACGCTCACGAAGAACCCGGCGCTGCGGGCCGCCCGCTCGATGCCGTCCAGCATCGAGGCCGGACCGTAGAGCGTGGAGTCGAAGCTCACCACCCCGATGGTCTGGGACCGCTTGGTCACCAGCGCACGGGCCGCCGAGTTCGGCCGGTAGTCCAATTCGCGGATGGCCGCCAGCACCCTGTCCCGGGTGTCGGGCCGCACGTGCGGGGCGTCGTTGAGCACCCGGGACACCGTCTGGTGCGAGACACCGGCCAGCTTCGCCACGTCCGCCATCACGGGCTGCCGGGCCTCGGCGCTGTCGGTTCCCACGTGCGTCCTCTCGGTGGTGCCGGTACCCTACTCGGCGCTCCGCCGGTGTTCGGACGAGTGTAGTTGTTGTTCACGCTCACAGACCGACCGGGTGATCAGGTTGTCTGCGGAATCCCGGACCTCGCCCCCGGGGCGCCCCCGGGTCGCTCGTTCGGGTGCCGGTGGGGCATGGTGCCACGGTCGGCTCCGGGCGCGGGGGTACGTTGCGGCGCACGGCACGGTGGCGTGCCGTGCGGTGCCGTGCGGTGCCGTGCCGCGCCGTGCACCACGAGCGGACAGGGGTCGTCAGATGACCGTCAACCGAAGGAACCTTCTCCGGCTCGCCTCGGTGGCGGCGGGCACCGGAGTGGCCGTGGGGCTGAACGGGGTTGCCCGGGCGAGCACCCCGGCGCCGACCTTGCGCCTCACCGGGAAGCGGGCGTCCGCCAACCTCCCCGGGCTGCTGGTACCGGGGACGTCCTACTTCGTCCACTACGAACTGACGGACGATCAGGGGAAGCCGGCCGGCACCGAGAGCGCCCAGTGCACCCCGATCACGGTGGGGACGGACGGGGCGGTGGTCCTCGCCTCGCTGGTCCTGCGGCTCACCGACGGCGAGATCACCGCCTCCACCGCCTACGACCGGCCGCTCCCCGCGGTCACCGAGGTGCTGCTGGCTCCCCGTCAGTGGTCGCACACCTTCGCCGTCACCGGCGGGACGGGCACGTACACCGGCGCGACGGGCGAGATCACCATCGACCACCTCACCCGGGACGACGACGTCCTCACCGTCGCCCTGGCCTGACCGCCTCGACTCGCGCGGCACCCCCCACCACCACCCGAGCCCTCGCCGTCGTCGGTGGTGCCCGCGTCCAGTTGTCGCCCCTCCGGGCGGCGTGTCAGGAGGTGGGCGGGTAGGGGGCGTTCTTGAGCTGCCGGGCAAGGTGGGCGGTGTTGGCGGCGAGGGTCCTGGTGGTGGCCGCCGTCTTCTCGGGGGTCTTGTCGAGGTCCTGGTAGTCGGTGCGCCGCATCGCCTCGCCGACCCAGTAGGTGACGGCGTTCGGCGCCAGGCAGAAGCCGACGTCGTTGAGCCCCTGGAAGAGGTCGGCGCTGACCTTGTGGGCGCCGTCCTCGTTGCCGACGACGCAGACGGCCGCGACCTTGCCGTACGTCAGGGGTCGCCCCTGCTCGTCGCTCTCGGAGAGCTCTGCGTCCAGGCGTTCCAGGACCCGCTGGGCCACGCTGCACGGATGGCCCAGCCAGATCGGCGTCGACAGGACGAGGATGTCCGCGGCGAGGATCTGCTCGCGGATCGCGGGCCAGGCGTCGCCCTCTCCCATGTCGGTGCGCACGCCTGGCTTGACGTCGTGGTCGACGACGCGCACGGTGCCGCCGCTCACTCCGTGCTCGGCGAGCGCGGCCAGGGTCTGCTCGGCCAGCAGCTGCGAGCTGGACGCCGTCGGCGAGGGCGACAGGGAGCAGACCAGGGCGACGGCACTAGGTGTGGTGTCCATGGACTCCGGCTACCCGCAGACCCGGTTCGCACTCCCCCGGCACGGACGCCCCGCCGGACGGGAACAACAGGTGGCCCACGCGTATCAGTCGCGCCACAGCGGGCAGGCGCGCTCCTGTGACCACCTCCGCGACGAAGGGCTGACCGCATGAACGCCCCCCGGGAGACCCTGAACGGCCCCCGTCCCGGGCACCCCCCGCCCACCCTCCCGCCGGGTGGGCAACGCCGACGGCTCCCGCTCACCGGCCGGCACCGGCCCGTCGGGATCTCACGGGACTTCACCCGCACCGCCCTCGCGGACTGGGGATGGCCGGAGGCGGGCGACGTCCTGCTGCTGGTCGCCGAGCTCGTCGGCAACGCGACGCTGCACGGCGGCGGCCCGATCGACCTGGTCCTGGACGCCGACGGACGCCGGCTGCGCATCGAGGTCAACGACGCCTCGTCGTTCCTGCCCGTCCTGCGCGAGCCCCGCCTGCCCGCCCGCCCGAGCGGCCACGGTCTCTTCGTCGTCGCCCGCACCTGCGACCGCTGGGGCACCGCCCCCCGGCCCTGGGGCAAGTCCGTGTGGGCCGAGATCGACACCCGGCCGGCCTCCGGCTGACCGAGCGGCGGGGCGAGTCGGCGTAGGAGGACCGCGAGGAGTTCGGCCGGGCTGAGGCCGGCGTCGGCGGGGCGCCGCAGCTGCTCGGCGTCGATGACGCTGTAGTGGTCGGTGCGTCCGGTGGCCGGGATCATCGGGGTCCGCACCGGGCCCGGGGCCACCGCGTTCACCCCGGACTCCCCCGGGGGCGAGCCGGCGGGCCGGGCCCTGGGTGAAGGTGACGATCGCGCCCTTGCCGGCCGCGTGGTCCAGCAGGTGCGGCTTGGGCTCGTATGGTCACGGTTCGTCCCGCCGGCCGCCGGCGGTCTTCCCGGAGCAGGTCGAGAACTGTCCGGCCCGGTGCGGATCGGGTGCGTGGGATCGACGATCGGGGGCATACGGGCCACACGGAATCGCGCGGTCCGCGCGTTTCCGGTGATGGAGACGGTGATCGGCCAGGGTCTGGGTAACCTCCGGGACGGTCCGTGCCGGGACGGGCGGGCCGGTCGTGTGTGGTGACCGGGGTGGATTTCAGGAAGGCGGCGTTCCGATGGCGGGCTCCAGGACATCCGATGCTGCTCCGACGGGCGGCGGCCCGGCCGCGGCCCAGGTGGGGGTGCCGGAGTTGCGGCTGCTCCTGGCAGGGCTGACGGCAGTCCGCGACGGCGACTTCGGGACGCGGCTACCCGATGACGCGGACGGGCTGCTCGGCGAGATCGCCACCGTCTTCAACGGCATGGTCGACCAGCTCTCCCGCTTCACCTCCGAGGTGACCCGGGTGGCCCGCGAGGTCGGCACCGAGGGCCGGCTCGGCGGCCAGGCGCAGGTGCCCGGGGTCTCCGGCACCTGGGAGGATCTGACCGACTCGGTCAACGCGATGGCGGGCAACCTCACCACCCAGGTGCGCGACATCGCCCAGGTGGCCACCGCGGTCGCCAAGGGCGACCTCTCGCAGAAGATCACGGTGGACGCCCGGGGCGAGATCCTGGAGCTGAAGAACACCGTCAACACCATGGTCGACCAGCTCGGTTCCTTCGCCGGGGAGGTGACCCGGGTGGCCCGCGAGGTCGGCACCGAGGGGATCCTCGGCGGGCAGGCCGACGTCCAGGGCGTCCTGGGCACCTGGCGCGACCTGACCGACTCGGTCAACTTCATGGCCGGCAACCTGACCGGCCAGGTGCGCGCCATCGCCCAGGTGGCCACCGCGGTCGCCAAGGGCGACCTCTCGCAGAAGATCACCGTCACCGCCCGGGGCGAGATCCTCGAGCTGAAGAACACCATCAACACGATGGTCGACCAGCTCAGCTCCTTCGCCGACGAGGTGACCCGGGTGGCCCGCGAGGTCGGCACCGAGGGCAACCTGGGGGGCCAGGCCGACGTCAAGGGCGTCTCCGGCACCTGGAAGGACCTCACCGACAACGTCAACGTGATGGCCTCCAACCTCACCACCCAGGTGCGCGACATCGCCCAGGTGGCCACCGCGGTCGCCAAGGGCGACCTCTCGCAGAAGATCAACGTGGAGGCCAAGGGCGAGGTCGCGGCGCTGGCCGGGGTGATCAACACCATGGTCGACACCCTCTCCGCCTTCGCGGACGAGGTGACCCGGGTGGCCCGCGAGGTCGGTACCGAGGGGACGCTGGGAGGGCAGGCCCGGGTGCCGAACGTGGCGGGCACCTGGAAGGACCTCACCGACAACGTCAACTTCATGGCGCACAACCTGACCAGCCAGGTCCGCAACATCGCGCAGGTCACCACCGCGGTCGCCAAGGGCGACCTGACCCGCAAGATCGACGTGGACGCGCGGGGCGAGATCCTGGAGCTCAAGACCACCATCAACACGATGGTCGACCAGCTCAGCTCCTTCGCCGCCGAGGTGACCCGGGTGGCCCGCGAGGTGGGCAGCGAGGGACGCCTGGGCGGACAGGCCGAGGTCGAGGGCGTCTCCGGCACCTGGAAGCGGCTGACCGAGAACGTCAACGAGCTCGCCGGGAACCTCACCCGCCAGGTACGCGCCATCGCCGAGGTGACCAGCGCGGTCACGGCCGGGGACCTGACCCGCTCGATCACCGTGGACGCCTCCGGCGAGGTCGCCGACCTGAAGGACAACATCAACTTCATGGTGGAGTCGCTGCGCGAGACCACCCGGGCCAACGAGGACCAGGACTGGCTGAAGACCAACCTGGCCCGGATCGCCGCCCTGATGCAGGGCCGCCGGGACCTCGCAGCCGTGGCCGAGTCGGTGATGGACGAGCTGACCCCGCTGGTCTCCGCCCAGTGCGGGGCGTTCTACCTGGCCGAGGAGGGCGAGCAGGAGACCCTGCTGCGGCTGGTCGCCTCGTACGCCCTCCCCTCCGGTGCCCGTCCGGCGCCGTTCCGGCTCGGCGAGTCCTTCGTCGGCCAGGCCGCCCGCAGCCGCCGCACCATCGGCGTCGACCACCTCCCGGCCGGCTACCTGCCGGTGGCCTCCGGCCTCGGCAGCACCGACGCCCTCTCGCTGGTCGTGCTGCCGATCACGGCCGAGGACCAGGTACTCGGCGTCATCGAACTCGCGGCCGTCCAGCCCTTCACCCCCGTCCACCGGGCCTTCCTCGACCAGCTGATGGAGACCATCGGCGTCAACCTCAACACCATCCTCGCCAACTCCCGCACCGACGAGCTGCTCGGCGAGTCCCAGCGGCTCACCGCCGAACTCCAGGCCCGTTCGGAGGAGTTGCAGGCACGTCAGGAGGAACTCCAGGCTTCCAACGCCGAGTTGGAGGAGAAGGCCGAGCTGCTGGAGGCGCAGAAGAGCGACATCGAGGCGAAGAACCTGGAGATCGAGCACGCCCGCCAGGAGCTGGAGGACCGGGCCCACCAGCTCTCCGTCGCCTCCAAGTACAAGTCGGAGTTCCTGGCCAACATGAGCCACGAACTGCGCACCCCGCTCAACAGCCTGCTGATCCTGGCCCAGTTGCTGGCCCAGAACCCCGCCCGGAACCTGACGGCCAAGCAGGTCGAGTACGCCGGCATCATCCACTCGGCCGGCTCCGACCTGCTCCAGCTGATCAACGACATCCTGGACCTGTCCAAGGTCGAGGCCGGGAAGATGGACCTCAACCTCGAGACGGTGCCGCTGGCGATGCTGCTGGACTACGTCCAGGTGACCTTCGGCCCGATGACCGGACAGAAGAACCTCGCCTTCCGGGTGCGCACCGGCGAGGGCGTCCCGGAGGCGCTGGTGACCGACGACTACCGGCTGCGCCAGGTGCTGCGCAACCTGCTCTCCAACGCCGTGAAGTTCACCGAGAAGGGGGAGGTGGAGCTGCGGGTCGAACTCGCCAAGGACCACGAGACCCCGCACCACCTGCGCGCGGGCGGCCCCGTGGTCGCCTTCCGGGTCGTGGACTCCGGGATCGGCATCGCGCCGCAGCACCTGGAGACGGTCTTCGGGGCCTTCCAGCAGGCCGACGGCACCACCAGCCGCAAGTACGGCGGCACCGGTCTCGGGCTGTCCATCAGCCGCGAGATCGCCTACCTGCTCGGCGGGGCCATCTCGGTGGAGAGCACCCTCGGCCGGGGCAGCGTCTTCACGCTCCACCTGCCCGCCACCCGCCCGGACCTGCCGGAGCCCGTGACGGCGGCCGGGGCCGCGCCCGAGCTCCGCGCGGGCGCGGCCGGAGCTCCGGAGGCAGGGGCACCGGAGGCCGGGCTTCCGGCCCGCCGGCTCCTGGTGGTCGAGGCCCGCGCCCACGGCCTGCTCGGCCTGGTGGCCGAGAACGCCCTCGCCGACCTCCCCCGGCCGCACGGCCGCGAGCTGGAGATCGTCACCGCCGTCGGGGCCCAGGAGGCCGCCGCCAGCCTCGCCGAGGGGCCCTGCCACTGCGTGGTGCTCGACCTGGACCTGCCCGACGGGGCCGCGCTCGACCTGCTCGGCGCCATGGACGGCGACCCGGCGCTGCAGTCGGTGCCCGTCCTGGCCCACCGCGGCCGCGCCTTCGGCCCCGACGAGGCACTGCTCTCCCGGATGACGGCCCGTCAGGTCGAGATCCTCTCCAGCCTGGACGAGCTGCGCGAGCGCGTCGCACTGCACATGGGCGCCGACCGGCCCGAGTCCGTCCGCCCGCGCGCCGCCCCCGCGTGGGCCCCGGACGCGGACCCGGGCCTGGCCGGCGTCACCGCCTTGGTGGTGGACGACGACGACCGCAACCTGTACGCGATCACCGGGATCCTCGAACTCCACGGGATGCGCGTGCTCCAGGCGGAGAACGGCCGGGCCGCGCTCGACGCCCTGGCCACCCGGCCCGGCATCGACCTGATCCTGATGGACGTGATGATGCCGGAGATGGACGGCTACACCGCCACCGCCGCGATCCGGGCGATGCCCGAGCACTCCGGCCTGCCGATCATCGCCGTCACCGCCAAGGCGATGCTCGGCGACCGGGAGAAGAGCCTGGCCGCCGGTGCGAGCGACTACGTCACCAAGCCGGTGGACGCCGTCGAGCTGATCGGCCGGATCAAGGCCCAGCTCGCGGCGCAAGCGCCGGACCGCAAGGACAGCTGACCGCCTTCCGTCGACTGGAGACCGCCGTGCACGATCCCCTGGACCCGAGCGCGGGGCCCGCCGCGCTGAACCGTCTGGCCGCCACCGTGGAGTTCCTGCGGTCCGAGCTCGACCGGGCCCACGCGGACGCGGCCGGGCGGTCCCTGGTGGAGATGGCGGCCGGCGTGCTCATCGAACGCCTGCGGTGCAGCCCCGCAGAGGCGGGCACCCAGCTGACCGTCCTGGCCGAGCAGGCCGGTGCCTCCGTCCTGGAGTTCTCCGCCGACCTGGTCAACCAGGTGACCACCGACCGCATCTCCGCCATCGCCCGTGACTTCGTCGCCACCTCCACCGGCCCCCGCGAGGACCCGGCGCTGCGGCTGCGGGCCACCCAGGCGCACAGCCTGGCCACGGGCGACGGCGAGGCGGTCGCCGGCTCGGTGCTCGCCACCGCGCTGCGGCCGCTCGGCGCGGTGGCGGTCGCGATCTGGGCCGCCCACCCGGACCAGTCGCTGACCCTGGAGGGCAGCGCCGGCTTCACCCCGGCCGAGGCCGGCCGCTGGCGGCACGTACCGCCCGGCGTGCCCACCCCCGCCCGCCGGGCCCTCGAGGAGCGGGAGACCATCGCGTACCCGACCCTCGCCCACGCCGCCCTGCCCACCATCGGTCAGCACGAGCGCGTCGGCGGGCGGGTGGTGGTGCCCGCCGGGACCGGGGGGCGGCTGATCGGCGTCCTGGAGATGTGCTGGCCGACCGAGCTGGAACCGCCGTCCCAGGTCCTCCAGCGCCAGTTCGAGGCCCTGGCGGAGCTGTGTGCCACCACCCTGGAGACCTGGACCACGCCGGCGGCGCCCGCGCTGCGGGACGGCGAGTACGACGACCTCCAGCGCCTGGCCGACGGCCTCCTCGACCCCTGTCTGGTGCTCGACCTGGCGCCCGGCCCGGCCGAGCTCCCGCTGGAGTTCGCCATCCGGCACGTCAACCCCGCCTTCACCGACTTCGCGGGACGTCCCACCAGCGCGGTGGCCGGCGCCCGCCTGCTGGAGGCCTACCCGCTGGCCGCCGAGCCCGGCGGGCTGGCCGAGAAGGTCGAGCACGTCTTCGCCACCGGCGAGCCCTTCCGCGCCAAGGAGCTGCGCCTGTCGGCCACCGTCGACGGCGTCGCCCTGCACACCCGGGCCCGGGTCAGCATCAGCCGGCACGGCCGGTACGTGGTGCTGGTCTGGCGGCTGGACGACGGCACGCCCCGGGTGGCCAGGCTCCTCCAGCACGCCCAGCGGCTGGGCCGGATCGGGGGCTTCGAGGAGAACCTCCGGACCGGGCTGATCGCCTGGAACGAGACCCTGTTCGACCTCCACGGCCTGCCCGCCACCGCCACCCCGATCTCACTGGAACGCCTCGCCGACCACGCCCACCCCGACGACCGGCCCGCGATCGGCCGGTTCCTGCGCACCCTGCTGCACCACCGGCGCCCCGCCTCCACCGCCTTCCGCCTCCAACGCCCCGACGGGGTCTCCCGCCACATCCGGGTGGTGGCCGAACCGGTCCACGACGCGGACGCCGCGCTCGCCGCCGTCCGCGGCGCCTACCAGGACATCTCCGCCCAGCACTGGACCGAGGTCGCGCTCGCCGCCACCCGCGACCAGCTGGCCCAGTCCGAGCAGCAGGCCGCCGAACGCAGCCGCCTGGCCCTCCAGCTGCAGCACGCCATCATGCCGCCGGCCCGCGGCCCGCGGACCCTGGAGGACCTCCAGGTCGCCGTGCGCTACCGGCCCGCCGAGAAGGAGCACCTGGTCGGCGGCGACTGGTACGACATCCTCACCCTGCCCTCCGGCGAGGTCCTGCTCTGCGTCGGCGACGTCGCCGGGCACGGCATCGAGGCGGCCACCGGTATGGTCGCCCTGCGCAACGCCCTGCGCGGCCTGGCCGCCACCGGCGCCGGCCCGGCCCAGCTGCTCACCTGGCTCAACAGCGTCACCCACCACCTGACCGACAACGTCACCGCCACCGCCGTCTGCGCCCTCTACCACCCCGGCACCGGGCGGCTGCGCTGGGCCCGGGCCGGCCATCTGCCGCCCGTCCTGCTGCGCGACGGGACCGCGAGCACCCTGCCGCAGCTGGGCGGCATCCTGCTGGGCGTCCTGGACCACGCCGACTACGAGGAGGACCACCTCGACCTCGCGCCCGGCGACACCCTGGTGATGTTCACCGACGGCCTGATCGAACGCCGCGACGAGTCCGTCCACGCCTCCCTCGACGGCCTGCTGGCCCTCAGCGAGGAGGCCGCGCGCACCACCACCGGCAGCCCCGCCTCCCTGGAGGACCACCTGGACCACCTGCTGCGCTACGGCGGGGCGGACACCGACGACGACACCTGCCTGATCGGCGTCTCGGTCGGTCCGGCACCGCCGCGGTGAGTCTTCACGATCCCTTCACGGGACTGCAGGGCATGAGGGCCGGGATCGCGGGTAGCCGGGGACGGACCGCACGCCGAGGGAAAGGACCGACATGGCCGTGACCAGTGACGACCTCCTGACAGACACCTCCCGCCGTCCCGAGGGGTACGCTCCGGTCCCCCCGCCCCGCCGGCCCGCCGACGCCGCCCCCGAGCTGGCCGGCCTGGAGGACGAGCTCCGCGAGGTCGCCCCGTCCGACGCCCGCGACCTCACCCGGGTCCTGCTGGCCCGGCTGGCCGGGCTGGAGGAGGGCACCCGGGAGTACTCCTACGTACGCGCCTCCCTGGTGGAGCTCAACCTCTCGTTGGTCCGCTTCACCATGCGCCGCTTCGGCGCGCACCGGGAGAACCCGGAGGACCTGTTGCAGGTCGGCGCGGTCGGGCTGATCAAGGCGATCGACCGGTTCGACCCCGGGCGCGGGGTGGAGTTCACCACCTTCGCCATCCCCACCATCCTGGGCGAGATCCGCCGCCACTTCCGGGACACCACCTGGGCCGTGCACGTCCCCCGGCGCCTCCAGGAGCTGCGCCTCGCGCTGGCGAAGGCCCAGGACGCGCTCGCCCACCGGCTCGACCGGGCCCCGACCGTGGCCGAGCTCGCCGGGCACCTGGGACTGTCGCCGGAGGAGGTCATCGAGGGCCTGAACGCGGCCAACGCCCACACCACCGACTCCCTCGACGTCCCCGCGGGCGACGACGAGGACGGCCCGGGCGTCCTGGCGGGCCGGCTCGGCAGCACCGACGAACGCCTCGGCCTGGTCGACGACCTGGTCTCCCTCCAGCCGCTCATCGCCGCCCTGCCCGAGCGCGAGCGCCTGGTCCTCTCGCTGCGCTTCACCCACGACCTGACGCAGTCCCAGATCGGCGAACGCCTCGGCCTCTCCCAGATGCACGTCTCCCGCCTGCTGGCCCGCACCCTCAAGCAGCTGCGCGAGGGCCTGGGCGGCGCCTGACGGCACCGCCCGGGCCGCCGGCACCCGTGGGCGGGGCCGAGGCCGGGAGTGGCCTTGGCCCCGCCACCACGGGTGCGTAAAGTCACCGAGTACCACCTGCTGGAGGGGAAGAGGAATGCCACCACACGACGAGGCCGCACCCGGAGCAGCCGACCCCTCGGCGACGCACGAGGGCGTGACCGCCGAACTGCTGGTCCAGGACGGGCAGTCCGTGCTCTGCCGGCTGGCCGGCGACCTCGACATCGAAACGCTCCTCCCGGCGCGACGCGCCCTCGAGCAGGCCCTCGCCGACACCCCGGACCTTCTGGTGGTCGACCTCGAACAGATCCGCTTCTGCGACTCCTCCGGGCTCAACCTCCTGCTGAAGACCCGGGCCGCGGCGCTCGATGCGGGCACCGCCCTGCGGCTGGCGGCCGCGTCGACGGCCGTGCTGCGGCTGCTGGAGATCACCGGGGCGCAGGCCGTGTTCGACCTCCGCCCCACCGTCCGGGCCGCGCTCACCGAGGCGCCATGAGGGCCGCGGCACGGGAACCCGGGACTCCGACGACGACCGCAGATCCGAAGGGTTGACCGAATGAACACCTCCCGGGAGACCCTGAAGACCACCGTCCCCTCCGGCGGCCAGCGTCGGCGCCTGGCGCTCACCGGCCGGGCCAAGCCGGTCGCGAGCGCACGGGACTTCACCCTGACGGCACTTGACGACTGGTCATGGCCCGGTGCCGAGGACGTGGTCCTGCTCGTCGCCGAGCTGGTCGCCAACGCCATGCTGCACACCGACGGCCCCCAGGACCTCGTCCTCGACGCCACCGACGCCCGCCTGCGCATCGAGGTGAACGACCCCTCCCCCGCGCTGCCCGTCCCGCGTCGGCCCCACCACCCCCACCTCCCCGGCGGCCACGGCCTCTACATCGTGCGCCGGACCTCGGACCGCTGGGGCTCCGCGCCCCACCCGCAGGGCAAGACCGTCTGGGCCGAGATCGATGCCGCCCGCCCGGCCGCTCCCTGATCGACCGTCAGCCGCGGCCCGGACCGGACGGATGGCCGGCATCGATCTCGGCCCTCCTCCTCGGACCGGCGCCGGCCCGGTCCCTGACGCCGAAGGGCGGCCAACCCCGAGGGGGTTGGGCGCCCTTCGGCGTGCGGTCCGGCCGCTGGGCCGGTCAGGCCGCGACCAGGTGCCGGAGGAGGTCACGGTAGTCACGGAGCGCGAGACGCAGCTCCTCGGTGCCCGGGGAGTCCTCGCCCTCCGGCCGGCCGGCGTCCGGCCGCCAGGTGGCGCGGAGCGCGGTGTGCCGCTCCCGCAGGGCGTCGGTGAGCCGGTGCACCGTCTCCTCCAGGGCCGCGTCCGCCTCCCGCACCGCGGCGCGCGGGTCGTCCACGAAGCCGCCCACCGCCCGGTCCAGACGGTGCGTCAGCTCCGCGCCGAGCTCCGACTCCAGGAGACGGCCCCACGCCGCCGGCCCGGTGCGCCCGCGGTCCTCGGCGACCGCCGCGTCGTAGGCGGCGGCGATCTCCTCCGGACCGGCCGTCCTGGCGTCCACCGGCGCCTCGGCGGGCGTGGCGGGCGCGGCGTGGCGGGGGTCGGACGCACGGGCCCGGCGGCCGGTGGTGCCCGTGCCCTGGGCCCTGCCCCGGAACCGGTCCTGGGCGTCCACGGAGTCGGTGCGGTGGTCATGGTGGCTGATGGTCATGCTGTCCTCCTCGGTGCTGGGACGGATGGGTCGGCCCGGCGGGAAGCCCAGGCGTGGTGCTCGCGCGTGGTGATCAGGCGTGGTGCTCGCGCTGCTTCGGGAGGTGCTTCGGGGCTCGGGCCGCCGGGACGCGCGGCTTCGCCGCCGCCTCGCCGGCCGTGCCGATCAGCGCGGTGAACAGCTCCCGCGCCCGGACCAGCGCCTCGCGCCGCTCCTCGGTGCCGGCCGACGGCGACCCGGCCTTCGCGCGCAGCACCCGGTACGACTCGACGTGCTCGCCGTGGTCCACGGAGAGCGCGTCGATCTGCGCGTCCACGTCGGAGTCCGGGTAGCCGCGCTCGCGGCCGACCCGGGCCAGCAGCGCCGCCGCCTCGGTGAGGGCCCGCTCCGGCGAGTCCACGAACCTCGCCTGCACCTCGGCCCACTGCCGCTCGGCCCGCTCGCGCGCGGGCCGGTCCAGCGGGGTGAGCGTCAACTCCCGGTGGTGCTCCACACGTTGGGTCAGCTCCCGCTCCGCCGCGGCGGTGTCACCGCCGTACCGGGCCACGGTGCGGCCGTACTCCGGCCCGAACCGACGGCTCAGGTCCGGGTGCCGCCGCCGGCGCCGCCGGACGGCGAACGCTCCGAGCAGCACCGCTGCGGCGACGGCGACCAGGACGATCGTCATGACCGGACCACTGGACATGATCCGCCTCCTGTCAGTACGTCGGGCCGGCGTAGAAGGGGCCGTAGTACCCCGCGGGCAGCAGCACGTGCCTGCCGAAGATCCACGGCCCGGTGTCCACCACCAGGTGGCCGGCCCCGGCCTCCTCCGAGAACCGGTCGATCTTCCCGATGTGCCCGTCGGTCGCCTCGACCTTGAACCCGACCAGGTCCGACCCCGACACGTGCCCGGAGCCCGTACGGAACGCCCAGATGTCGACGGTGCCCATGGCTTCGCCTCCTGCCGTCACCGCACCGCGACCGGTGTCCGCGGTGCGTCCTGGGCACTCGCCTGCCCCGGATTCCCCGTCTCACTCCCCGTCAGATCGGGACCTCTGACGGCTGATGTGCAGGACGCAGATGTCGTCGCGGCGCTCGCGGCCGTCCTGGAGGGTCCGGACCAGGTCGTCCACGAAACCGGGGGCGTCGGCGTGGGCCTCGGCGGAGCGGGCCAGGCGGGCGAGGCCCTCGTCGATGGGCTCGCCCGGGAGCTCGATCAGGCCGTCGGTGTAGAGGAGCAACTGGTCCCCGGGGAGGAGGTCGAGGGTCGCGGCCTGGTAGCCGGCGGCGTCGGCGACGCCCAGCAGGATGCCGTCGGGGGACGGCAGGAAGCGGGCCTCGCCGTCCCGCAGGAGCAGCGGCGGCGGGTGGCCGGCCCGGACCCAGGTGAGACGGGAGGTGGCCGGATCGTGGACGGCCATCACCATGGTCGCCGTGTTGAACTGCCGCTCCGAGGTGTGCAGCAGCAGGGTGTTCAGGTTCGCCAGCACGGTCGGGAGCGGGGTCCCGGTGACGGCCATGCCCTTGGCGGTGAAGCGCAGCAGGGCCATGGTGGCCACCGCGTCCAGCCCGTGGCCCGCGACGTCGCCGACGACCAACAGGACCCGGCCGTCCGGGAGTTCGATGGCGCTGTACCAGTCGCCGCCGAGGTTGAGCCCCTCCTGGACCGGCCGGTAGGCGACGTCGACCGTCAGGCCGCCCAGACGCAGCACCTGTTGGGGCACCGGGAGGAGGGTCTCCTGCAGCCGGGCGGCGAGGTCGCGTTCGGCCGCGAGCTGGCTCTGGTGGCTGAGCGCGGCCTGTCGGTGCTCGAGCAGCTGACGCTGCGTCCGCTCGGCGGCGGTGCGGTCCTGGAACAGCCCGTGCAGCCGGACCGGCCGGCCGTGCGCGTCGGTCTCGCTCTCGGCGACGATCCGCACATGGCGCACCCCCTGCTCGGGCAGGCGCACGCGGAAGGTGCGGTCGATCGGCTCGCCGGAGCTCAGCAGCAGCCGCACCTCCTCCTCCAGCAACCGCCGGTCCTCGCCCTCGGCGAGGAGGGCCAGCTCCTCCAGGCGCAACGGGCCCTCCGAACGGTCCCGGTCGAAGATCGAGTACGTCTCCTCGGACCAGATGACCTCATCCGTCGTCAGGTCGCGGTCGGCCCAGCCCATCCGGCCCAGGCGCTGCATCAGGGCCGAGCGGCGCGCCTCGCGCTCACCCTGGTCCAGGCGGTTCCAGGAGACCAGCAGCCCGCCCTGGCAGGGCACCGCGCGCACCGCCCAGCGGGACCTGTGCGGAATCCCGGCGGCGGTCTCCAGGTACTCCAGCTCGCCTTCGTGACGCGATCCGCGGAGCGCCTTCAGGTACCCCTCCCAGAGCTCGGTGCCGCGCGTTCCCGGGTAGGTCCGCAGCACGGTCCGTCCCACCAGCTCGGCACCCGTGCGCCCGCCGACGTCCGACGCCTCGGGGGAGGCTGCGGCCAGCAGGAAGTCCGTGACCTCACCATCCGGCCCGTACAGGGGCTGGAGGTACACCACCGACCCGGGCAGACCCGCGAGGACCTCCCGGACCACTACGGGGTCGCCGCCCGTCGTCGCGGGGCCGCCGCCCGGCTCGGGTACCACTCGATCCTCGAGGTCCGTCATGTGAGGAGCATGTCACGCATCGGCCCGCCCGTGGGCGAACAGGTCCTCCCGGACCGGCGTTCGGCAGCGGGGCGGCAGCCCCGCTCAACGGCCGCTCAAGGCGTGGGCCGCGCGCAGCCCGAGTCCCGCCAGCGTCTCGGCCTGGCGATCGGCCCTGGCCACCAGCTCCACCAGCCGTTCGCGGTCCAGGCCGGCCTCGGTACCCACGTGGTCGGCCAGAGCGGCCCAGAGTTGACGCTTCCCGAGGACACCGAGCCGCAGGGCCTCCAGTTCGACCAGGTCGGTGAGCGGTGTGCGGTGCCGGACGGAGCCGTTGGGCTTCAACAGCCCGAGCAGTTCGCCGCCGCGTGCCAGCCAGACGTTCGACCGCCGTTCGGGGACGTCGAGTTCCCGCATGACGCGGCGCAGCGAGGCCAGGTCGCCCTCGATCTCCGCCGCCACCCGTCGCAGCTCCGGCCGGACGGCGGGGTCGAGGAGCGCCTCGGCGGTGCGGCGGGCCCGGCGGGCGGCGGCCACGGCGACGGTGAGGTGGTCGTTGAGGTAGCCGGCGAGCAGCTGGTGCGACGGGCTCGGGGACATGAGGTCCTCCGCGGGAGCGGGAGCTGGATGGTTCGGGGGTGGGACCGCTACGCGTGGGCGGCTACCCGCTCTCCGCGGCCGCACACCGCCGCGCGGGCCGAGGCCGTCTCCGCGGCCGCACCCGGCGCCGGGATCTCCATCGACTGGGGCCGTCCCCACGAGAAGTACCGAGCACTCGACCGGTTCGGCCTACCCCGGCCTGGCCGTCCGGGGTGGGAGGGCACTATCCTCGGGCCAATGTCGAACCCTGATGCGCTGCTCGTCGAGATCGCCGCGATGGTGGAGTCCGAGGGCAGCAACCAGATGCCGTTGACCGTGGTCGTGCCGGGGGCGGTGATCACCGGCCGGCTGGCGCCAGAGAGCGTCTGGCACGAACGGGTGGCCGAAGTCCTCGCCGCCTCCGGCCAGTTGAAGTCCTTCGCCACCCTCTTCGCCCCCTCCTCCACCGGCTCGCCGACGCCACCGACCCACCTGCACCTGCACGTGGCCCGCATCCTCCAGGGCAGCTACGGCCTGCCCCACACCGGAGGGATGTACCGGATCGCCATCGCCGACATCAGCAGTTGGACAGTGGGCGACCTCAGCTACTCCGACCAGTGACCCGGCGGGTCCCTCCGCCCGGCGGCTGACGGCGGGCGCAGACCCCGGCCGCCGGGCGGGGGGGTGCCTGCGGCGGCCGGGTCTGCGCGACGGGCGGGGCGGCCCGCCGGAGGGGATCGGCGGGCGGTGCCCGCACCCGACACCCCGTCTCACCCCGTTTCGCGGTCCTCAAACCTGACGGCCCCTCACCCGCCCCCGTCCGGTCTCCCGCCGGCGGCACCCGGCGACTCGCCAGGAGGGATGACCCGGGCTCCGGCGGGACACACGCGGAGAATGGCCGATGTACGAGCGACCACGCCCCTGACCCTGCGCCGACACCTCCGCGACCCGGTGGTGCACCTCACCGTGCGCGCCACCCTGGCGGCCACCCTCTCCTACGCCGCCGCCGTCCGCCTGCACACCTCCCCCGCGCCGCTCACCGCACCGCTGACCGCCCTGCTGGTGGTCCAGGTCACGGTCTACTCGACACTGACCACCAGCGTCCGCCGGGTGAACTCCGTCGTGGTCGGGGTGCTGATCGCCATCGCGTTCAGCGCCGTCACCGGGCTGAGCTGGTGGAGCCTCGGGCTGGTCATCCTGACCTCGTTGACCATCGGTCAGTTCGTCCGGGTCGGCGAGTTCGTGAACGAGGTCGCGATCAGCGCGATGCTCGTCCTCGGGGTGAGCCAGCTGGCCGACCAGGCCTGGGACCGGGTGCTGGAGACCCTGATCGGCGCGGTGGTCGGGCTGGCCTTCAACCTGCTCTTCGCGCCGCCGGTCTGGGTGGACACGGCCGGCGAGTCGATCGAGGACCTGGCCCGGCGCGCCCGGCACCTCCTGCTCGGCATCGCCGAACAGCTCCCGCGCCCGACACCGGTGGCCGGCGCGGCGGCCCGGTTGCACGAGGCCCGGGCCCTGGACCAGGCCATCGCGGAGGTGGACGCCGCGCTCCGGCAGGCCGAGGACAGCCT
>NZ_JBVJLD010000038.1:72480-82940 GCF_055584905.1 Kitasatospora sp. NPDC088742
GGTGGCCGGCGCGGCGGCCCGGTTGCACGAGGCCCGGGCCCTGGACCAGGCCATCGCGGAGGTGGACGCCGCGCTCCGGCAGGCCGAGGACAGCCTGCGGCTCAACCCGCGCATCTCCGAGGGCGTGCTCTCCAGGCTGGTGCTCCGCACCGGCCTGGACACGCTGGAGATCTGCGTCGTGGTCATCCGGGTCCTGGCCCGCTCGCTCACTGATCTGGCCAAGCGCCGCGGCGAGGTCGAGGCCCTCTTCCCCCCGGACGAGGCGCTCGCCCTCGGCGAACTGCTCGGCCACGTCGGCGACGCCCTGGTCAGCTTCTCCGTCCTGGTCACCACCCAGGTCAGCCGCAACGCCGAAGCCGCCGAGCTCCGCCTCACCGGCGAACTCGCCGCCGCCCACGCCGTCCGCGACAACGTCGCCGTCCTCCTGCTGGCACGCGTCCAACGCCACCCGGACGCCTGGCAGTTGCACGGCGCACTGCTCGCCGAGGTGGACCGCGTCCTGGACGAGCTCGACCTCGAACACCGCTCCCGCCGCCTGATGGAGGAACTCGACCGGGAGACCGTGGCCCGCCGCGACCGCCTCACCCTGCCCCACCGCCTGCGCCGCCTGCTCGGCGGCTGACCAGGCGACCCGCTGCCCGGAGGAGATGACGGACGATGAACCGGTTCGACGACTTCCTTGACCTGCTGGACCACCCCGTGTACGTGGTCACGGCCGCCGCCGGGGGCGAGCGGGCCGGCTGCCTGGTCGGCTTCGGCAGCCAGAACTCGATCGACCCGGCCCGCTTCACGGTCTGGATCTCCAAGGCGAACCACACCCACCGGATCGCCCTACGCGCGCCGGTGCTCGGCGTCCACCTGCTGGACTCCCGGCAGCCGGACGGCCGGGCACTGGCCGAGCTGTTCGGCGGGCGCACCGGCGACGAGGTCGACAAGTTCGCCGCCGTCCCGTGGGAGCCCGGCCCGGAGGGAGTCCCCCTGCTCACCGAAGTCCCCGCGCGCTTCGCCGCGCGCGTCCTCGACCGCGCCGACTGGGGCGACCACACCGGCCACCTCCTGGAGCCGCTCGCCACCCGGGTCCGCGAGGGTGCCGCCCGGCCGCTCTCCTTCCGCGACGTCGCCACCATCGACCCCGGCCACCCGGCCTGACGACGCCGGGCACACCCGGACCGGCGGGCGGTCCCGTCGCGCGGGGGAGTTGCGCGCCGGAGTGTTCGGCGCAGCCTGGAGGTGGAGCGGCTCGGCAGCGGCCGGGCCGCCGGTACCCGCTCCCGGAGGTGTGTGAGCGATGGCGAAGTTCATGGACGTGCACCACAACATGGTCGGCATCACGGAGGAGGACCTCAGGGCGGCCCACATGGCCGACCTCGCCATCGAGGCCGACGAGGGTGTCCACTTCGAGCAGGCCTGGGCCGACCCGGACGCGGGCGTCGTCTACTGCCTCTCCGAAGCGCCCTCCAAGGAGGCGGTCCAGCGCATCCACGAGCGCGCCGGCCACCGCGCCGACGAGATCCACCCGATCTCGCTGATGGTCTGACCCAGCGTCAGCCCACGGCCCCCGCCCCGTCCCCACCGCCTCGCGGGCCGGGGACGGGCTCACGAGGGCGGGCCACGAGGTCCCGCTCGCCGGGGTTCGGGCTCCCGGTACCGTCACGGGGACACCCGGACCGAAGGGGAGCGGCCACACGTGGAGCTGGGCATCATCGGGCAGGCGGCCGGGCTGTTCGCCGTCACCAACATCGACGACATCCCCCGACAGACCCGAGTGAACCGGCGGCGAGCGGGCAGCCGCACCCTCACACCGCGGCGACACGTCCGCGGGTGCCGCCTGACCACCCGTCACGAGGGGGAGCGTTGAACAACGCGAAGACCGTCGCCCACCGCCTGACCATCCGCGTCCTGAACAGCGCCTACCCGGACGTGGTGCTCGCGGGCCGTCTGGTCTTCGACTCCACGGATCCGTACGCCGTGCAGCTGCACGTGGTCGAACTCCGGCCTGACGCACAGGACGAGCCCGTCGTGCGCTGGACCTTCGCCCGCGACCTGCTCGACCAGGGGCGGCGGGCGCCGGCCGGACCGGGGGACGTCCTGGTCGCACCGGGCCGGGGCGGCACGGTCCTGATCGAGCTGCGCGGCTCGTCCGGCACCGCGGTCCTCAGCATCCCCGGTGAACAGGTGAAGTGCTTCCTGGAGGACGCCTTCGCCCTCGTCCCGCCGGGCGAGGAGACCCGCCACCTCGATCTGGACGGACGCCTCACCCGTCTACTGGTCTGACCGGACGAAGGTCCCGTCGGAGCTCCCGTCCAGGACGTGCTCGCGCCCCCAGGCGCCCAGCGGGGCCAGGGCCTCGTTGAGCCGCGCTCCGGCGGCCGTCAGCGAGTACTCGACCCGGGGCGGCACCTCGTCGTACGCCTCGCGGTGCACGATGCCGTCCGCCTCCAGCTCGCGCAGGTGGGCGGCGAGCACCTTCTCGGTGATGCCCGGTACCAGCCTGCGCAGCTCCCCGAAGCGACAGCACGGCCGCTCCGCCAGCACCCAGAGGACCAGCACCTTCCACTTGCCGCCGATCACGTCCATCGCCGCGTCGATCCCGCACACGTACGCCCCCGGCCTCGGCACGCTCGCCATCCCCACACCCCTCCGTGACCTGCTCGCTCACCTCAGGGTAACCACCCACTCCGAAGTACGTACTTGATCGTTCCCCGGCCTCGCGACGAGCCTGGGACACATGACGCCGAACACCACTGACACTCCGTCGAAGACCCCGATCACCTTGCTGGGCCTGGGGGCGATGGGCACCGCACTCGCCTCCGCCTGGCTCGCCGCCGGGCATCCGCTCACCGTCTGGAACCGCACCTCCGCCCGGGCCGAACCGCTCGCCGCCCGGGGCGCCACCGTCGCCGCCACCGCCGCCGAAGCGGTCGGCGCCAACCGGCTGGTGGTGGTGTGCCTGCTCGACGACGACGCGGTCGGGAGCACGCTGGACGGCCTCGACCTGACCGGCAAGGACGTCGTCAACCTGGTCACCACCACGCCCGGCCACGCCCGGGGCCGCGCCGCCTGGGCCACCGAGCGCGGCGCCCGTTACCTGGACGGCGGGATCATGGCCGTCCCGCCGATGATCGGCGTCCCGGCGGCAGGCCCGTACGTCTTCTACAGCGGTTCCGGCGAGCTGTTCCGCGAGCACGAGCCCGCTCTCGCCGTCCCGGCCGGCACCCACTACGTCGGCGAGGACGCCGGGCTCGCCGCGCTGCACGACGTGGCCCTGCTCAGCGCCATGTACGGGATGTTCGCCGGGGTCGCGCACGCCTTCGCCCTGTTCCGCTCCGAGGCCGTCGCCCCGAGCAGCCTCGCCCCGCTGCTCTCCTCCTGGCTCGGCGCGATGCTCGGCTCGGTCACGACCACCGCGGCCCGGCTGGAGAGCGGAGACCACACCACGGGCGTGGTCTCGAACCTCGCCATGCAGGTCGCCGGTGTGCCCACCTTCCTCCGCACCGCGCAGGAGCAGGGGGTCAGCCCGGAACTGCTCAGGCCGTACTTCGACCTGATGGAGCGTCGGCTGACCGAGGGCAGTGGTACGGAGGACCTGGCCGGGCTGATCGACCTGTTGCGCCGCTGACGCACGCGCCACCTCACCGGTCGTACCGCCCGTGGTGCGACGCGTCGTGAGCTAGTCCGAGGAAGGGGGCCAGGACCACTCGCCGGTTCCCGGGGCGCCCGGAGTGGAACCTCCGACGGTGCCGGAGCCGACCGAGCCCCGGGCCCCTTCCCGCCCGAACCCGACCGGCAGCCGCCGGCCGCCCTCTCCGCCACGGGGCGGGCCACCGTGCGCCTGTACCGGGCGCCCGCCCGCCGTGATCCCGAGGCGTACCTGCCGGGGCTGGCCGACGCGCTGAGCGTGCGGTGGATCGTGCTGTCGGAGCTGGGGCGGGAGCAGGACTCGTGGGCCGCCATCGGCGAAGCGGTGCTGGCCTGGCGGGAGTTGGCCCAGGGCAGCGCGACCGGCGGGCGAATGGAGCTGCACCGGATGCGGCTGGCCCTGGCACTGAGCAACCACTCCGTCGCGCTCGCCGCGCAGCGCCGGTTCGGTGAGGCCACCACCGCCTGCGAGGAGGCCGTGGACCTGCTCCGGGCGCTGGCGAGGAACCGGCCCGGGCAGTACACCGTGGTTCTCGCGGGCGTGCTGCACAACCTGGCGAACCGTTACTCGGAGCTGGTCGTCGCCGAGCCGGAGGCCGCCGAGACCAGCGCGCTCGCCGTACTGCTGCGCCGACGCCTCGCGACGGCGCAGCCCGACGCCCACCTGGCCGACCTGGTCAACTCGCTGCACAACCACGCGATCGACCTGATGAACCTCCATCGGCACGACCGCGCCGTAGTGGCTCTCGACGAGTGCCTGCGGAAGGCGCTGCAGCTGGTGGAGGAGGACTCCGAGGTTCATCTGCCCCGGCTGGCCCGGGTGTTGGTGGCCCTCTCGCACGCGCTGGACGGGGTCGGCCGGGCCGAGGAGGCGGCGGTGGCCGGTACGCGCGCGGTGGTGTTCTACCGGGCGCTGGCCGCCGCGCACCCGGAGCGCTTCGAACCGGACCTGGCGCGGGCGCTGTCCGGTGCGGCGCTGTCCGGACTGATCGCCGGCCACGGTGCCGACCACTACCGGGCGGCGCAGCAGGAGCGGTTGGAGGTCTGGCGGCGGATCCGCGAGCGCGAGCTCGCGCGGGAGCGCCACCGGACCCGCTGGCAGCGGCGGCAGGAGGCGCTGGTGCGCGCCGTCCTGCCGTGGGGCGAGCGGGCGCCGGCGCCCGCTCCGCTCCCCGAGCCGGCCCGGGCGCTGACCCAGGGTCAGCTGGCCGAGGCGGTCGAGACGGTCCGCGCGGGCGTGCAGCACCTGGCCGGCGAGGTGGCCGTGCAGGAGGTCCGGGCGGACGGCGCGGCCCGTGCGGCGCTCGCCCTGACGGTGCGGGTGCCGCCCGCGCGGTTCGACGTGCTGGTCGCGGAGTTGTTCGGCGCGCAGCGGTCGGCTGTACTGGCGGGCCGGGCGGTGGCTGCGGCGCTGGGGCGCACCGAGCGGCGCGCGGTGGAGACCGGTGAGATCCAGTCCGGCGAGGCCGGGCTGAACGGGCTGCGGCGGGAGCTGGAGCAGCGGCTGGGGGTGGAGGTGGACCTGGCCGTGGTCCGCCACCCCGACGCGCCGCACGGACCCGCGGCCGAGCCGCTCCCCCGGCGTGCGTACGGGAAGCTCTACCTGCTGGCGGTGCCGGAGGAGGTGATGGGAGTGCTGACGGCCGACCTGGGGGCGCGGTTCCAAGGCCGGAGCCTGACCGTCTCCTGGGTGACGGTGGACGTGACGCGCAACCCGGACGTGGAGGACGGGCTCCCGGCGCTGGACGACTTCGTCCGGTGGCCGACCCTGGTCGAGGTCGAGGGCAGCGGCACCACGGCCGGCCGCAGGGCGGTGGCGCGGACCATCGAGCGGGTGATCACGGCTCTGCAGCGCGCGGGCATCCGCGCCTCGGCCGCCACTTTCGGCTGACCGACGGACCGCCGGCACCGCCCCGCCGTCGTCCGGCGGGTCGGTGATCCCGCCTTCCAGGGCCCCGACGGTTCGAGGTCTTCGGTGAGGGCGACGCCGGTGCTTCCCAGGATCGACAGGGAGGTCCCGCTGTGCGGGGAGGCGATCAGCAGCCAGGCCGGGCTGTCACCGGCCGGGCGACGTGCCGGGCCCCGTCAGGTGGGCAGGGTGAGCCGGACTTCCCAGCCGCCGTGGGCGGTCGGGCCCGACTCGACCGTGCCGCCCAGCAGTTCGGCGCGTTCGCGGAGCCCGACCAGCCCGTGCTGGTCGCTGGGCAGGGCGAGTGCGACACCGGTCGGCGCGGTGTTGGTGACCGTCACCCGCAGCAGCGGTCCGTCCTGCCACGCCCGTACCTTCGCCGAGGCGCCGGGCGCGTGCTTGCGGACGTTGGTCAGCGCCTCCTGCACCGTCCGGTAGACCGCCCGCTGCACCGGCGGCGGCAGCTCCTCCGGCAGCGCCAGATCGAGCTCGGCCGGGATGCCGCCGACCGCGACCAGCCGCTCCAGGTCCCCGATGGTCGGCTGCGGGGCGATCTCGGTCGGCTCGCCGCCCGAGGCGCGGAGCACCCCCACCATGAACCGCAGCTCGTCCAGCGTGCCCGCGCTCAGCTGACGGATGGTCACGGCGGCCTCGCGGGTGTCCGGGTCACGGGTGCTCACCTGCAGCGCCCCGGCCCGCACGGCGATCAGGCTGACCTGGTGGGAGACCACGTCGTGCATCTCGCGTGCCAGCTGGGCCCGCTCCTTGGCCAGCACCCGCTGGGCGATCAGCAGCCGTTCGTGCTCCCTGGCCTCGGAGATCTCCACCAGCCGCAGCCCCAGATCCGCCCTGGTGCGCACCAGTTGGCCGAGGAAGACGGCGGCGGCCGCCAGCCCCAGGGTGTATCCGAACACGATCAGCCGGGAGAGGGAATCAGGCGGCACCTCGTACCCGCCCATCTCGACCGAGTAGCCGAGCGCGAACAGCACCGCGCAGCCCGCCGGGAGCACCGGACCGCGGCGGGTGGCCACCGTGTAGAGCGCGATCAGGGCGGCGATCTGGGCGTCCGAGACCACGACGGCGGGCAGGGTCAGCGCGAACGCCACCAGCGGCCAGGGCCGGCGCAGCAGGAGGGCCACCGCGCCGAACGAGGCGCAGGCCAGCCGCCAGCCGCTCGGTGAGTCGACGCTGATCCACACGTCCAGGGCGGCGACCGCGACCAGCAGCACGTCCTGCACCGGTGGTGGCAGGCGGACCTGACGGGGCCTCATCCGGTGCTGCCCCGCTCCTGCTCCAGCAGGCCGGAACGCTCGGCCAGCAGGGCGGCCTGCACCCGGCTGGTCACCTCCAGTTTGGTCAGGATCGCGCTGACGTGGTCCTTCACCGTGCCCAGGCTCAGGTGCAGCCGCAGGCCGATGTCCGCGTTGGACAGCCCTTCGGTGATCAGCACCAGCACCAGCCGCTCGCGCTCCGACAGCCGCGCCACCCGGCGGGCCGCCGTGCCGTCCACCTGCCGGCCCAGGTAGCTGTCCACCATCGCCCGGGTCACCTTCGAGGACAGCACCGTCTCACCGGACGCCAACGCCCGTACCAGATGGGCCAGTTGATCGGGGTCGGTGTCCTTCAACAGGAAGCCCGCCGCGCCCGCGCGCAACGCCGCGCTCACGTACTCGTCGTTGTCGAAGGTGGTCAGCATCGCGGTGACCGGCGGCCGTTCCAGGGCCTGGAGGTCCGCCAGTACGGTCAGGCCGTCCACGTCCGGCATCCGGATGTCCAGCAGCACCAGGTCCGGCCGCAGCCGGGTCACCTCCGCGAGGGCCTGCCCGCCGCTGACCGCGCCGACCACCTCGATGTCCTCGGCCGCGCCGAGGATGTGCTGGAAACCCGTTCGGATCAGCGCCTCGTCGTCCACCACCAGCACCCTGATCAATGACCCACTCCACTCCAGCTCGCCACGACCCCCGTCGACACCTCCCCACCCTGCCCTGTCACCCCGCCCCGACGGAAACCGGCGCGGCGCGGCACACCGCGGCGGGGGACGGCACGCCGAACGGCGGAGCGGGCGGCCCCCGCCGATCGACGGGGAGTCGGAGCCGACCGGCTGGCGGAGTCCGGATTCCTGCCGGATTCCGCGGCCGGGCCCGGCTGCCAATGCTGGGGGGCATGCCCTTACGTACCCCGACCGGACGTACCCCGCTGCTGCCCTTCCTTCCCTTCCCGACGATCCTTCCGGAGTTCTGAACAGTGAGCGCACACCACGCAGCCCTCCCGAGACCCGGCCAGTGGGACGGCGCCGCACCGGCGGCGGTGATGAGGGTTGTGCTGGTGGACGACGAGACGCTGGTGCGGGCCGGGTTCGAGCTGATGCTCGGTCAGGACCCGCAGATCGAGGTGGTCGCCGCCGTGGACGGCGGCGGGGCGCTCGCCGCCGTGACGGAGCACCGGCCCGACCTGGTGCTGTTGGAGATCCGGAGGCCCGACGGGGACGGGTTGGCCGTCCTGCGGGAGATCAGGGCCCTCCCCGATCCGCCACCGGTCGCGATGCTCACCACCTTCGACCTCGACGCGGACATCACCACCGCCCTCCGGGCGGGCGCGACGGGTTTCCTGCTCAAGGACACGGCCCCCGAGGCGCTCCCCCGGCTGGTCCGCTCGCTGGCCACCGGCGGGACGGTGCTCTCCGCCGACGCCCTGCGCGCGGTGGTGGACGTCCACCTCCGTGTTCCGCGCCTCGACCTCGAGGCCGCCCGGCGGATCGAGGGGATGGCTCCCCGGGAGCGGGAAGTGCTGGTCCTGCTGGCCGAGGGGCTCGCCAACGCCGAGATCGCCCGGCGGCTGGGCCTGACCGTCGGCACCGTCAAGGAGCAGGTCAGCAGCGTGCTGGCCGGACTCGGCGTCGGGAACCGGGTCCAGGCCGCGGTGGCCGCCCAACGCGCAGGCCTGCTGGTGGAGTTGTGAGACGCCGTCCGCCCGCCTGGGCCGTCGGGGCCGTGCTGGTGGGAGCCGCGCTGGCCGACGTCTGGGTGGCCGCCGGGGGCATGGCGCAGTGGGACATGGTCGTGGCCGTCCTGGCCTGCTTCTGCCTGCCGCTGCGCCACCGCCATCCCGTCCTGGTCTTCGCGCTCACCCTGCCCGCCGCGATGGCCGACGACATCGTCGTGGCCCCGCTGCTCGCGCTCTACACCCTGGCCGAACACCACCGCGACCGCCGGCTGCTGGCCGCCTGCGCCGTCGCCTTCGGCGTGGCGTCCGTCATCCCCTGGCCGCTGCAGCACGTCACGAGCGGCCTGATCGCCGTCAGCTACTCCATCGCGCTGGCCATCGCCCCCGTCATCCTCGGGCAGTTGGTGCAGACCCGCCGCGACCTCGCCCAGCGCCTGACCGACCTTCAGGAGTCCCAGGAGCAGCAGCGCGAACTGCACGCCCGGACCGTCCTCTCCCGGGAGCGGGCCCAACTCTCCCGGGAGATGCACGACGTGGTGTCCCACCAGATCAGCCTGATCGCGGTGCACGCGGGCGCACTCCAGGTCAGCACCAAGGACCCGGCCACGCAGGAGGCCGCCCGGACGATCCGCACCCTGAGCGTCACCACGCTGGACGAGCTGCGCCACATGGTCGCCCTGCTGCGCGCCTCCGGTGTCCGCGGCGACGAGCTCACCCCGCAGCCGACCCTGACCCAACTCGCCCAGCTGATCGGCAACAGCGGCATCCACGTCCACATCGACGGCGACCTTCCCGAGGACGCCAGCCCCTCCGTCGAGCGCGCCGTCTACCGCACCGTGCAGGAGGCGCTCACCAACGCCCGCAAGCACGCGCCCGGCGCGGCCGCGGTCATCGAGGTGCGCCGCCCCGGCCGCGGCCTCGACGTCACCGTCACCAACGCCGCTCCCGCGCGCCGATCCGTCGCCCTGCCCAGCTCCCAGCAGGGCTTGATCGGCCTGCGCGAACGCGCGGAACTCCACGGCGGCACCTTCACCAGCGGCCCGACCCTCGACGGCGGCTTCCTGGTCCACCTCCACCTGCCCGACCGAACCGCCTGACGCGTACCCGGCGCCCGGGCCAGCCACCCGGCGGGAGCCAGGCGGCCGTCCGACGGGGTGGCACCGGCTCTCCGCCGGATGGGCTCCGCAGCCGCCGGAGGCGACGGTGGGACCATGACCGCAGCCACCGCCCCAGCCCGGCCCCGCCCACCCACGGCACCCGTGCCACCCGCCGCCGACGGCGGCCGGTGGCAGCGGCGGGCCGCCGAGTCCACGGTCTGGTACCTGCGGCTGCTCGCCCTGCTGAATCTGGTGGCGGTGCTCGCCGTCCCGTTCCGGGACCAGGTGCAGACGCACAACGAGGGCGAGTTCTTCACCCCGTACCTGATGACCGCCGGCCTGACCTCGGCCTTGCTGTCGCTGCTGCTGGCGGTGGCGATGCGGCGCCGCAAGCGGGCCGCCTGGATCTTCAACCTCGTACTCGCGGGACTGACCTGGCTCGCCATGATCGCGGCCCTGGTCCTGTCGGATGCCGAGTTCGACTTCCGGGGGCAGGGGCTCAACTGGCTGTCCACCGTGCTCACCGGCCTGTTCGTCGCGGCCCTGCTGATCGGGCGCCGGGAGTTCACCTCCAAGGGCGACCGCGCCAACCCCAGGGCCGCCCTGACGGCCGCCGTCGGCGGCGTCCTGCTCATCGCCGGTGTCGGCACGCTGCTGATCCAGGCCACCAACTCCCTGGCCGGCGCCGGGTTCCTCGACCTCCTCGACTACACCCTGGCCGAGTTCGTCACGCTGGAGCCCGCCGAGCTCACCCTCGCCGTGATCGCGGTGCCCGCTTGGGTGAACGGCTTCATCAACGCGATGGGCGCGGTGCTCTTCCTGCTGGTGCTGTACGTGGCCTTCCGGTCGCCGCGCGGTCAGGAGCTGCTGAC
>NZ_JBVJLD010000039.1:0-38220 GCF_055584905.1 Kitasatospora sp. NPDC088742
GTCAGCAGCTCCTGACCGCGCGGCGACCGGAAGGCCACGTACAGCACCAGCAGGAAGAGCACCGCGCCCATCGCGTTGATGAAGCCGTTCACCCAGGTGGGGGCCGAGATCACCCGGTCCATGTGGGCCGAGGGCTCGAAGGTGATCATCCGGGCGATCGAGTACCGGAAGCGGTCCCCGAAGTCGGAGCCGGAGATCTCGTTGGTCCAGCCGACCAGCAGCGCGCCGATCCCCCCACCGAGCAGCAGGCCGCCGACGAAGGCCGCCACCGCCGACTTCGGGTTGGAGCGGTCGCCCTTGGAGGTGAACTCCCCGCGGCCCAGCAGCAGGGCGAAGAAGAACAGCCCGGTCAGCACGGCGGAGAAGTAGTTGAAGGGGTGGCGGTTGAAGCGCAGGCCGTCCGGCGAGACCACCAGCAGCAGCACGTAGGCCGTGAAGAAGATCCCCGACAGCACCGTGTTGAAGATCCACGCCGCCCGCTTGCGGCGCCGCATCGCCACCGCCAGCAGCAGCGAGAGCACCACCGAGGTGAGACCGGCGGTCATCAGGTACGGGGTGAAGAACTCGCCCTCGTTGTGCGTGCGCACCTGGTCCTTGAACGGGACCGCGAGCACCGCGACGAGGTTCAGCAGCGCGAGCAGCCGCAGGTACCAGACGGTGAATGTGGCGGCTCGGGGACGCCAGCGGGCCAACAGCCTCCCGAGGGAGCCGGTGTGCTCGGCTGGGGTGTTCGCAGGCTCCGGCTTCACGGTGGAGGACACAGCTCAATTCCAAACGATCAGGTGACGGGGCGCATCCGCACGCACACGGGCCGACGGCCAGGGCCTGTCCCCGCAGACCATGGTTGCTCACCGGGGATGAGAAATTCGTGAACCCGGTAGCGGATTCGCAACCCCCCCGAACGGCGGGGGTGCTCTCCCCCCGACCAAGGCCACGGCCGCCCCGGCCTGCCCCTAGGCTCGAACCGCACGCGCTCCCACACCCTCATACCCGCGCGCGCGAGGAGGCACGGCCATGACGGCCATCCGCGTACTGATCGTGGACGACGAGATCCTGGTCCGCTCCGGCCTCGGCCTGATCGTCGGCTCGGCACCCGACCTGGAGGTGGTCGGCGACTGCTCCGGGGGCCAGGCGGAGGAACGGGTCTCGGCCCTGCGGCCGCACGTGGTGCTGCTGGACATCCGGATGCCCGACCTGGACGGCATCTCGGTGCTCCGCAGGCTGCGCGCCCTGCCGTACCCCCCGGCCGTGGCCATGCTGACCACCTTCGACACCGACGAGTACATCGGCACCGCGCTGCGGGCCGGAGCGGCCGGCTTCCTGCTCAAGGACACCGCCCCCGAGCAGCTGGTGCACGCCGTCCGGGTGCTGGCGGCCGGCGGCAGCGTGCTCTCCCCGACCGTCACCCGCACGGTGATCAGCGGCTACGTCGAGGGCGGCGGCCCGGACGCCGAGGCGGCCGCGCTCACCCGGGGTCTGACGGGCCGTGAGCTGGACGTGCTGGCGCTGCTCGGCGAGGGCCTGTCCAACGCCGAGATCGCCGACCGGCTCTTCCTCGGCACCGGCACCGTGAAGGACCACATCAGCGCCATCCTCGGGAAGCTCGGCGCCGCCAACCGGGTGCAGGCCGCCGTGGTGGCCAACCGCGCCGGGCTGGTCCGCACCCCGCCGCGGCCGGACGCGTGAGCACCGCCCCGGGCCGGGCCCGGCCGGGCTGGCTCTGCGCCCCCTGGACCACCGCTCCCTGGCTGATGCTGCTGCTCCCGGTGCTGGCGGCCTCGGTGGACGCCGCCCTGGTCGCCAAGGACTCCGCGTGGTGGGAGCTGGTCCTCTCGGCCCTCTCCACCGGCGCCCTGCTGCTGCGCCGCCGGTACCCGGTGCTCACCCTGCTGCTGGTGCTGCCCGGCACCTTCGTCAACTACATCTGGATCGCCCCGGTGATCGCGGTCTACTCGGTCGCCGCGTACCGGCCCGGGCTGCGCGCGCCCGTGCTCAGCGCCGCGGTCTTCTCCCTGGTGGAGTTCTTCCACTGGCCGCTGGCCGACCACCCGCTGGCCCTGGACCGGGACAACGCGCTCTACGCCATCCAGTCCGTGATGCTCGGCGCCGGCCCCGCCGCGCTCGGCCTGCTGGCCCGTACCCGGAAGGAACTGGCCGACCGGCTGGCCGAACTGACGGAGGGCCGGCAGCGCGAGCACCGGCTGCTGGCCGAACGGGTGCTCTCCACCGAACGGGCCCGGCTGGCCCGGGAGATGCACGACGTGGTCTCGCACCAGGTCAGCCTGATCTCGATCCAGGCCGGGGCGCTCCAGGTCTCCGCCACCGACCCGGCCACCCGGACCACCGCCCGGACCATCCGGGAGCTCTCGGTGCGCACCCTGGACGAGCTGCGCCAGATGGTCGGCGTGCTGCGGGCCGCCGCGCAGTCCCCCGGCGGCGACCGCCCGGCCGAGCCGCTCTCCCCGCAGCCCCGGCTGGCCGACCTGCCCCGGCTGATCGGGGACAGCGGACTGCCCGTCAGCAGCGAGCTGGCGGCGGGGGACCGGCCCTGGCCGGAGTCGGTGGAGCGGGCCGCCTTCCGCACCGTGCAGGAGGCGCTCACCAACATCACCAAGCACGCGCCGGGGGCCGAGGTCGAGGTGCGGCTGCTCACCTGCGGCAGCCGGCTGCTGGTCGAGGTCCGCAACGGCCCGCCCGCCCGGCACCCCGAACCCTCCGAAGCCCTGCCCGGCGGTGGCCACGGCCTGGTCGGCCTGCGAGAGCGGGCCGAGCGCCTGGGCGGCACGCTGACCGCCGGGCCCACGCCCGAGGGCGGCTTCCTGGTCCGGGCGGTGCTGCCGGTCACGGGGGAGTGAGGCCGCTCACACCGGCGGGGCCCCCGGGCCCGCCACCCGGCCGCCATCCGCTTCCGGGCAACGAGAAAGCCCCGCAGATCCTGAGGATCTGCGGGGCTTCGCTGTGCGCGAGGGGGGAGTTGAACCCCCACGCCCTTTCGGGCACTGGAACCTGAATCCAGCGCGTCTGCCTATTCCGCCACCCGCGCAAAGGTGTTGTCTTCTGGTTCTTCCGACCCGCTCGGCCTTCGCCTTGCTGGTCTTCCGTTCGGCTCCCTCTCGGGCGCCCCTTCCGACATGAGAAACATTAGCACGCCTCCGCCCGAACCTACGAATCCCTTCCCCCGGCGCTCCGCAACCGGAAGGGGAGGCCTTCCGGCAGCGCCGCCGGTCGGGGCCGGTCGGGTGCAGGCGAACGGGTGATCGAGGGATGAGCGGGGCCCCCGGCGGGTAGCCCTGGCTTGCGCCCCGCCGCGCCGGGGGAACCGTGGGGACGGCCCCGGCGTGGATACGATCAGTACGGAAGTACCGCTATCGCGCCCACGGGCGGCCGGACCGAAGCCCTTGGAAGGGGGTGCCCCACGGTGGGAGTACTGAAGAAGTTCGAGCAGCGGCTCGAGGGTCTCGTGAACGGCACCTTCGCCAAGGTGTTCAAGTCCGAGGTGCAGCCGGTGGAGATCGCCGGAGCGCTCCAGCGGGAGTGCGACAACAACGCGACCATCTGGAACCGCGACCGCACGGTGGTCCCGAACGACTTCATCGTCGAGCTCTCCCCGCACGACCACGAGCGGCTCAGCCCGTACGCCGGGCAGCTCGGCAGCGAGCTGGCCGGGATGGTGCAGGAGTACGCCGAGGCGCAGCGGTACAGCTTCATGGGCCCGCTCCAGGTGAGCCTGGAGAAGGCCGACGACCTGGACACCGGGCTCTACCGGGTGCGCAGCCGCACGCTCGCCTCCGAGCAGCCGCCGGCCCAGCCCGCGCCGCCGCAGCAGCAACAGCAGCCGGGCTACGGCCGCCAGCCCACCCCGCCGGCCCCCGGCGCACCGTGGCAGCAGCAGAGCGCGGCCCCGTACGGGGCGCCGCCCCCGCCGGCCGCGCCCCCCTCACTGCCTCCGACGCCCCCGCAGGCGGGCGGCGGCGGGAACGTCCGGCCGTTCCCGGGAGCGGGCCACGGCGGCCCGGCCACCCGGCGCTGGATCGAGGTGAACGGGCAGCGGCACCAGATCACCGGGAACGCCTGCGTGCTCGGCCGCTCGACCGAGGCCGACATCCGGATCGACGACCCCGGCGTCTCCCGCAAGCACGCCGAGATCAGGCCCGGGACCCCGGCCATGGTGCTCGACCTGGGGTCGACCAACGGCATCGTGGTGGACGGACAGCACACCCAGCGCGCTACGCTCCGCGACGGCTCCAGGATCGTCCTGGGCAGCACCACCATCGTCTACCGACAGGTCGAAGGGTGATCGCCCGGTCATGTCAGAACTGACCCTGACGGTCATGCGGCTGGGTTTCCTCGCCGTGCTGTGGCTGTTCGTCATCGTCGCCGTCCAGGTGATCCGCAGTGACCTGTTCGGCACCAAGGTGAACCCGCGCACCGCCGCGCGACGGGCGGCCGCACCGGCCGCCACCGCGCCCGGCGGCGGCGGGCACCCCGCCCCGCCCGCGCAGGCCGCCCCCGGCCCGGGCCGCCGCCGCGGCGCGCCGACCCAGCTGGTCGTCGTGCAGGGCTCGCTGGCCGGCACCACGGTCGCCCTGCAGGGGCAGACCATCACGCTCGGCCGGGCCCACGACTCCACGATCGTGCTGGACGACGACTACGCCTCGTCCCGGCATGCCAGGATCTACCCCGATCAGACTGGGCAGTGGACGGTGGAGGATCTAGGCTCCACCAACGGCACCTATCTGGACCGGCAGCGGCTCACCGCGCCCACCCCGCTCCAGCCGGGAATGCCGATCCGAATCGGCAGGACCGTCATCGAACTGCGGAAGTAGCGGCGCATGAGGGACAGCACACCGTCCACCCGAAGGAGGGCTCGGACCGCATGACTCTCGTGCTGCGCTTCGCCGCCGGATCGCACAAGGGACTGATCCGGGAGGGGAACGAGGACTCCGGGTACGCCGGTCCGCGGCTGCTCGCGGTCGCCGACGGCATGGGCGGCGCCGCCGCCGGTGAGGTCGCCTCCTCCGAGGTGCTGGGCTCCATCGTCCGCCTGGACGAGGACGTGCCCGGCGCCGACCTGCTCACCCTGCTGAACGACGCCGTGCAGGGCGCCAACGAGCGCCTGCGGCAGATGGTCGAGGACGACCCGCATCTCGAGGGCATGGGCTGCACCCTGACCGCGATGCTCTGGACCGGGCAGCGGATGGGCATGGTGCACATCGGCGACTCCCGGGCCTACCTGCTCCGGGACGGCGCGCTGGCCCAGATCACCCAGGACCACACCTGGGTGCAGCGGCTGGTGGACGAGGGCCGGATCACTCCCGAGGAGGCCGAGACCCACCCGCAGCGCTCGCTGCTGATGCGCGCGCTGGACGGCCGCGGCCAGGTCGAGCCCGACCTGTCGATCCGTGAGGTCCGGGCCGGCGACCGCTACCTGATCTGTTCCGACGGTCTGTCAGGACCGGTCAGCCACCAGACCCTGGAGGAGACGCTCGGAAGCTTCTACTCCCCCGAGCAGACCGTCCAGGAGCTGATCCAGCTGGCGCTGCGCGGCGGCGGCCCGGACAACATCACCTGCGTGGTGGCGGACGTCATCGACGTCGGCGCCACCGACCCCCACAGCGCCGGGTACGCCGACGTCCCGGTGGTGGTCGGCGCGGTGGCCGACACCCCGCCCGCCACCGACCACCCCCTCCCGAACACCGCGGCCGGCCGGGCCGCCGGGCTGGGGCGCCCGCAGGGCGCCTTCGGTCCGGCCAGCGGCTACGGCGGTCAGGCCGGCTTCGGCCCGGCCGAGGGCTACGGGGGTGCTGACGGCGCGTCGGCTCCGCAGGGCCACGACGGCTACGAGGACGACGAGGAGCAGCCGCCCCCGCCCTCGCGCCGCCGGAAGAAGAAGTTCGGCTGGTTCAAGCTGACCCTCACCCTGCTGGTGGCCCTCGGCCTGATCGGGGCCGGCGGCTACGCGGGCTGGCGCTGGACCCAGGGCCAGTACTACGTGGGCGCCTCCGGCGACTCCGTGGCGGTCTACCGGGGCATCAACCAGAACTTGGCCGGCCTCGACCTGTCGAAGGTCTACCAGGCGCACTCCGAGGTGCAGCTGAAGTTCCTGCCGCCGTACCAGCAGACCCAGGTCTCCAAGACCATCCAGGCCGACAGCCTGGCGGACGCCGAGGAGCAGGTGAAGAAGCTGGGTGCCCAGGCGGAGGTCTGCAAGAAGATCGCCGCCACCCCGGCCGGCACCGCCCCGGCCCTGACCGAGCAGGAGCAGAAGCTGGCCTCCTCCTGCCCGACCCCGTAGTGGCACCCGCCACCGCGACCCTGATGACCGCAGCGACACCGGTACCTCCAGCGGGTCCCACAGCCGTCGGGGAGCGGCCGTCAACGTGAGCAGTTTCGACCTGAGCAGCAGTCAGACCGGTGGTGGTGAACAGCGCTCCCGACGCCGGGAGAACACCACCATCACGCCCCAGGGCGCCCCCAACCGCCGCAACACCGAACTGGCCCTGCTGGCCTTCGCGGTGCTGCTGCCGATGCTGGCGTACGCCAACGTCGGCCTCGCGATGGACGGCACCCTGCCCGCCGGCATGCTCGGCTACGGCCTGGGCATGGGCGCGCTCGCGCTCGTCGCCCACCTGGTGATGCGCAGGTGGGCGCCGTACGCCGACCCGCTGCTGCTGCCGCTGGCCACCCTGCTCAACGGCCTCGGCGTGGTGATGATCTGGCGGCTCGACAAGGCCGGCAAGGTGCTCACCAGCAACTTCCCGGCCGCCTCCAACCAGCTGATGTGGTCCGGGCTCGGGGTGGGGCTGTTCATCGGCGTGATCCTGCTGCTCAAGGACCACCGGATCCTCCAGCGGTACACCTACATCTCGATGGTGGTGGCCCTGGTGCTGCTGGCCGCGCCGGCCTTCTTCCCGAGCCGGCAGGAGGACTTCGGCGCCAAGATCTGGATCCGCTTCGGCAGCTTCTCGATCCAGCCGGGCGAGTTCGCCAAGATCATCCTGACCGTGTTCTTCGCCGGGTACCTGATGGTCAAGCGGGACGCGCTGGCGCTGGCCAGCCGCCGCTTCATGGGCCTCTACCTGCCGCGCGGGCGCGACCTCGGGCCGATCATCGTGGTCTGGCTGCTCTCCATCCTGATCCTGATCTTCGAGACCGACCTCGGCTCCTCCTTCCTCTTCTTCGGCCTCTTCGTGGTGATGCTCTACGTCGCCACCGAGCGGACCAGCTGGATCGTCTTCGGCCTGCTGATGTCGGTCAGCGGCGCGGCCCTGGTGGCCACCTCCGAACCGCACGTGAAGACCCGCATCGACGCCTGGCTCGACCCGATGGCCGCCTTCGGACCCAACCCGCCGAAGGGCGCCACCGAGCAGATCGGCCAGACCCTGATGGCCTTCGGCTCCGGCGGGGTCACCGGCAGCGGGCTCGGCCAGGGCCGGTCCTGGCTGATCCAGTTCGCCGCCAAGAGCGACTTCATCCTCGGCTCCTTCGGCGAGGAGCTCGGGCTCACCGGCCTGATGGCGCTCTTCCTGCTCTACGGCCTGGTGGTCCAGCGCGGCCTGCGCACCGCGATCGCCGCCCGCGACCCGTTCGGCAAGCTGCTCGCGGTCGGCCTCTCCTCCGCCTTCGCGCTCCAGGTCTTCGTGGTGGCCGGCGGGGTCACCGGCCTGATCCCGCTGACCGGCATGACGATGCCCTTCCTCGCCCAGGGCGGCTCCTCCGTGGTGGCCAACTGGGCGCTGATCGCCATCCTGCTCAAGATCAGCGACTCCGCCCGGCGCCCGGCCGCCGAACCGCAGCCCCAGCCCACCGGCGGCGAGCCCGCGGGCCGGCCAGCCGGCGGCACCCCGCCGCTCGGGACGCCCGCCGGCACCCCGCCCCTGGGAGTGCCCACCGGCGCCCCGCCGTTCGGCGGACAGCCCGGGCCCGGCCCCGACGGCGTGACCGAACCCATCCGGGGAGCCCACTCGTGAACAAGCCGATCCGCCGGGTCTCGATCTTCTGCCTGGTGCTGGTGCTGGCGCTGATGATCCGGGTCAACTGGGTCCAGGGCGTCCAGGCCGACAGCCTCGCCAACCACCCCAAGAACCTGCGCACCAAGTTCGACCGCTACGCCTACCCGCGCGGCAACATCATCGTGGCCGGGGGCCAGCCGGTCACCAAGTCGGACTTCGTCAACGGCTACCGCTACAAGTACAAGCGCGCCTGGGTGGACGGCCCGATGTGGGCCCCCGTCACCGGGTGGTCCTCGCAGGCCTTCGACACCAGCCAGCTGGAGAAGCTGGAGGACGGCATCCTCTCCGGCTCCGACTCCCGGCTGTTCTTCCGCAACACCCTGGACATGCTGACCGGCAAGGAGAAGCAGGGCGGCGACGTGGTCACCACGCTCAACGCCAAGGCCCAGAAGGCCGGTTTCGACGGGCTCGGCAACAAGAAGGGCGCCGTGGTCGCGCTCGACCCGCGCACCGGCGCGATCCTCGCGCTGGTCTCCACGCCCTCCTACGACCCCGGCAGCTTCGCCGGCACCGGTGACGCCGACTCCAAGGCCTGGAACGCGCTGCAGGCGGACGCCAACAAGCCGATGCTCAACCGGGCGCTGCGCGAGACCTATCCGCCCGGTTCCACCTTCAAGCTGGTCACCGCCGCCGCGGCGCTGGAGAGCGGCAAGTTCCAGAACGTGACCGACGTCACCGACACGCCGGCCAAGTACCTGCTGCCCGGCACCACCACCGAGCTGAAGAACGCCAGCGCCAACGAGCCCTGCGCCAACGCCACCCTGCAGGACGCCATGGACCTGTCCTGCAACACGGTCTTCGGCAAGATCGGCGCCGAGGTCGGCGGCGAGAAGCTGCGCGCCCAGGCAGAGAAGTTCGGCTTCAACAACGCCCAGGTGGACGTCCCGATCCGGGCCGCCGAGTCGACCTTCCCGACCGGCTCCAAGCCGGACGGCACCGCGATGGACGCGATCGGCCAGCACGACACCCGGGCCACCCCGCTCCAGATGGCCATGGTCGCCTCCGCCATCGCCAACGACGGCCGGCTGATGCAGCCGTACATGGTGGACGAGGAGCGGGCGGCCAACCTGACCACGATCTCCAAGCACACCGAGCGCCAGATGAGCCAGGCCGTCACCCCGGCCACCGCGCAGAAGCTCCAGCAGCTGATGGAGAGCGTGGTCGCCAACGGCACCGGCACCAAGGCCCAGATCAAGGACCTGAAGGTCGGTGGCAAGACCGGCACCGCGCAGCACGGCGTGGACAACAAGGGCCTGCCGTTCGCCTGGTTCATGTCCTACGCCAAGGCCTCCGACGGCCGCTCGGTCGCGGTCGCGGTGGTGGTCGAGGACGGCTCCAACGAGCGGGACGAGATCTCCGGCGGCGGGCTCGCCGCGCCGATCGCCAAGGCCGTGATGCAGGCCGCCCTGGAGCGCTGACCGGGCCGCGGACCGGGCTCGCACCCGCCCGTTCCCGGCGCTTTCCCGGCCCGGACGGAGCCGTCTCGGAGGATACCGGTCTGGTCTCATCCGAGGGGGTCCGTTCGGGTTGCCCCGGGACGGCGAGGTAGCGTATCCGCGAGCAGCGGTGTACCTGCCGCCCGGCCGTGGGGCGGATCACGAAACCGGTGCGGTGGCGACAGCGTCCATGACAGCGTGCGGGGACACCTACGTGACATCCTCACCGACCGGTGAGGGAGAGGGTCGGAACTATGGAAGAGCCTCGTCGCCTCGGCGGCAGGTACGAGCTCGGCGGCGTCCTCGGACGCGGCGGCATGGCCGAGGTGTACCTCGCCCATGACACCAGGCTCGGCCGCTCCGTCGCCGTGAAGACGCTCCGGGCCGACATGGCCCGCGACCCGTCGTTCCAGGCCCGGTTCCGTCGCGAGGCCCAGTCCGCGGCCTCGCTGAACCACCCCGCGATCGTCGCCGTGTACGACACCGGCGAGGACTACATCGACGGGATCTCCATCCCGTACATCGTGATGGAGTACGTCGAGGGCTCCACCCTGCGCGAACTGCTGCACACCGGGCGGCGGCTGCTGCCCGAGCGCGCGCTGGAGATGACCATCGGCATCCTCCAGGCGCTGGAGTACTCGCACCGCGCCAACATCGTCCACCGCGACATCAAGCCCGCCAACGTCATGCTGACCCGGCAGGGCAACGTCAAGGTGATGGACTTCGGCATCGCCCGCGCCATGGGCGACTCCGGCATGACGATGACCCAGACCTCCGCCGTGATCGGCACCGCCCAGTACCTCTCCCCGGAGCAGGCCAAGGGCGAGACCGTGGACGCCCGGTCCGACCTCTACTCCACCGGCTGCCTGCTCTACGAGCTGCTGACGGTCCGTCCGCCGTTCGTCGGCGACTCCCCGGTCGCGGTCGCGTACCAGCACGTCCGGGAGGAGGCCATGCCGCCGTCCTCCTACGACCCCGAGGTGCGCCCCGAGATCGACGCGATCGTGCTCAAGGCGCTCGCCAAGGACCGCGAGTACCGGTACCAGAGCGCCGCCGAGATGCGCGACGACATCGAACGCTTCCTCGACGGCCTCCCGGTCGCCGCCGCCCAGCAGGCCGCCGCCTTCGGCATGGCCGGCCAGGGCTACGGCTACGACCAGCAGGGCTACCCCGCCGCCCAGCACGACCCGTACGGCCAGACCAACATGCTGCCGCAGCAGGGCAACGCCGGTCCGACCACCATGCTCCCGCCGGTCGGCAACCAGCAGCCCGGGTACGACGGCTACAACGGGGCCGGCAACGGCGGCGGCTACGACGACTACAACGGCGGGGGCGGCGGCGGCCGCCGCTCCGAGCAGCCGCGCAAGAGCAGCAACACCTCCTGGGTGCTGCTGGCCATCGCGGCCGTGCTGGTGCTGGTCGGCGCCTACTTCGTGGTGGACGCCGTCATGCTCAAGCCCGGCGGGCGCAACGGCGACAAGGTCTCCGTGCCCAACCTGGTCGGCCAGACGCTGGACGAGGCCAAGCTCAAGGCCGCCAACGTCAACAGCAAGCTCGTCGTGGTCACCGGGGCCGAACTCGCTTGCCCCGACGCCTCGGTGAAGAAGGGTCAGGTCTGCACCCAGAACCCGGCCTCCACCACCCAGGTCGCGCCGGACAGCCAGATCACCGTCCAGCTCTCCACCGGGCCGACCGCCTCGGACCTCCCGGACGTCACCGGCAAGGACCTGGACGCGGCCAAGGACGCCATCACCAAGGCCGGCTTCACCGTCGGCAAGGTCAGCTACGAGAACAACGACAACGTCGCGCAGAACAAGGTCATCTCCCAGGACCCGTCGGCCGGCAAGGCCACCCCGAACAGCGCGATCAACCTCACCGTCTCCTCCGGCCAGACCAAGGTCGCCGTCCCCGGCGTGATCAACCAGACCGAGGCCGCCGCCCGGCAGACCCTGGAGGGCGCCGGCTTCCAGGTCGAGGTGAAGACCACCCCGACCCCGGACACCACCAAGATCGGCCAGGTCTACAGCCAGGACCCCAAGGGCAACCAGAAGGTCGCCCCCAACTCCAAGGTGACGATCTCGGTCTACAAGGCGCAGGACAAGGTGACCGTCCCGCCGCTGCAGAACGTCGTCCTCAAGGACGCCGCCAAGCAGCTCGACCAGCTCGGCCTGCCGTACGACTTCCTGTTCGGCCCCCAGGACCCGACCGCCATCGTCACCAGCGCCACCCCCGGCGCCGGCACCCAGGTCGACCCGGGAACCAAGATCATGCTCACCACCAAGGCGGCCGACAAGCCCCCGGCGAACTCCCCGTCCCCGCCGCGCTGACCCGCACCCCGGAGGGCCCGCCACATCCGCTGTGGCGGGCCCTCCGGCGTTCCCGCTACCGCCGTCGGCGCCGCCGCTCCCCCGGGCCGCGCACGGCGAGCACCGTGCACAGCATGTCGACCCGCCCGCCGAGCGTCCTCACGGCGCTCTGGCAGTCGGCCATCCGCACGCTCAGCCCGGCTATCACCTCACGGTCCAGCTGGGACTGACGGAGCATCACCAGCTGCAGCTCCCGGATCTCCGCCAGCTCCTCGCGCAACCCGGCCAGCTCGTACCGCCACTCGGCCGCGCCGCTCACCGCCTGCTCCGCCAGGTTCAGCAGCTCCCTGCGGACCTCCCTCGCCACCGTGCTGCCGCGCAGCAGCATGCCGACGACGAGCACGGCCCGGCGGGGGAAAATCCCCAGGCCATGCCGGACGGCGCTCCTTTCCTTCAAGTTGAAGGAAACAAAGAGCTGCAGGTCAGCTCCCTTGAGCACGCGGTAGCCGTACTCCGCGAGCTCCGCGCGGTGCCGGTAGACCAGGCTTTCCACAGCCTTGTCCCCAACCCCGTAGTAGTCGGCAAGCATCCGCGCCGTCACGTGCACACCGTCCGGGAGCATCACCAGCGCCTTCACCCGGTCCAGCGCCTCGACCCGGTCGGCCATCCCGCCGCGCATCGTCCGCGACTCCTGCAGAACCGCTTCACGGTCCATCGGTCTCACCTCGCCTGTCGGTGGCACCGTCCCCGGTCGGGAGGGTGCCGCCGTGGAAACGAGATGATCCGACCGCCCGTCACCGCCTCGGCGCAGCGCACGGGATCGCGGCACCGGCGCCCACCGAGGGGTTCCGCTCCAGGTCAGCGCAGTTCCGGGGGCGGGGTGCGGTGGCCGTCGACGGGGTCGGTGCGGACCAGGGAGCCCCAGACGGCCATGCGGTAGCGGGAGGTATAGACGGGGGTACAGGTGGTGAGGGTGATGTACCGGCCGGGGGCGGTGTAGGGGGAGCCCTTGGGGACGGGGGCGACGATGCCGGTGTCGTACTTGGAGGTCTGAGGGAGAAGGCCGTCGACCCGGTAGACGTACCAGGCGGAGCGGGTCTCGACCACGATCGGGTCGCCGACGGCCAGGGCGTCGAGGTCGTGGAAGCGGGCGCCGTGCCCGTCGCGGTGCGCGGCGAGCGTGAAGTTGCCCTCCGGGTCCCAGGGCATCGCGGAGCGGTAGGGCTGGTCGTAGACCCCGGCCACGCCCTCGTTGAGGACGTCCGGTTCGGTGCCCATCCGGATCAGGGTCTGCCGGGCCGCCCCTAGGGCGGGGACGTGTAGGAAGCCGATGCCGTCCCCGGCGGCGTACACCGGTGGGGCGGGTTCGGCGCCGGGTACGGCGGGGGCGGTGGGCGCGGCCCAGGCCTCCCTCAACCGGCCCCCCGCGGCGCCCGCCTGACGGTCCGCCAGCACCCCGGTCCACCAGAGCGAGTAGCCGACGAAGAGCGCGAGCACCACCCCGGCGGTGATCAGCAGCTCCCCGACCACCCCGAGCAGGGCGGCGAGGCGGCCGCGCCGCCGGCGCGGTTCGGGGGCGGTGGCACCGTCCGGCCGGACCTCCACGCGCACCCCTCCTGACGACCGGTCAGCCGGTCAGTGCGGCGGGCTGCCCCTGACTCCTCGGCTTCTCCTCGACCATCTTGCCAAAGACGATCAGCCGACCCCGTGCACTGAACTCCGGCGTGCATGTCGTGAGGGTGATGTACCGCCCGGCCTCCTTGAACGGGGAGCCGTTGGGGATCGGACGGATCACCGAGACGTTGGTGGGCGGGGTCTCCGGGATGCCGCCGGCCACCTGGTAGGTGAAGTAGGACGTCGCGGTCTCCACCACGATGCTGTCCCCCGGCACCAGCTCGCCGATCTTCCGGAACGGCTGCCCGTGGGTGGTGCGGTGCGCGGCGACGGCGAAGTTGCCGGCCTTGTCGGTGGGCATCGCGGTGCCGGTGTAGTGGCCGACCAGGCCCTTGTCGAGGACCTTCTGCTTGTCGGTGCCCTCGGCGATCGGGTACTTGAGGCCGAGCTTGGGGATGTGGATGATCGCGAAGCCCTTGCCGGGCTCGAAGGCGGTGGGCTGCGGGGCGGGGGAGGCGCCGGGCGCCGGGGTCCCGGCGCCCTGCTGGCCGGCGGCCTGGTTCCACTGCTGGGTGAGCGCGTCGCGCTCACCGCTGGCGGCGCTGTCGGCCTGCACGTTGGTCCACCAGAGCTGGTAGGAGACGAAGAGCAACATCACCACCCCGAGGGTGATGAAGAGCTCCCCGAGCACCCGGGCGGCGACCACCCGCCTGCGCTCCTTGGGCCGGGCGACCGGCGCCGCGGGACGCCCGCCGGCCCGCCGCCGCCCGCCGCCCGGACCGCCGGCGGCGCGACGCCGGTCGGCGCGGCCGCCGGGCGGCGGCACGGCGCCGCCGGACGGGACCACCCGCAGCTGCATGGTGGAGTCGTCCGCCACCGGCCCCGGCTGCCCGTACGGGACGCCCTGGACCGGCCCGTGGCCGGTCTCCCGGCCGTACGGGGCGCCCTCCTGGCCGGGGTACGGCTGCCCGCCCCAGCCCGGGGCGCCGCCGGGGGGCGCGGCCTGCTCGTAGACGCCCCAGTCCCCCGTGCCGCCACCCACACCGCCGGCACCGCCACCACCGACACCGTCCGCGCCGTCCTGCGCGCGCCCCTCCGGACGTACCGCCGTCATGGCCTCAGCCCCGACCGATCACCGGGGCGAGGCCGGCCGACCGGCCGACCGCCTCCGGGAAACCGCACTCGGCCAGCCAGTTGGCGAGCATCCGGTGCCCGCCCTCGGTGAGCACCGACTCCGGGTGGAACTGCACGCCCTCGACGGGCAGCTCGCGGTGGCGCAGGCCCATGATCACGCCGCTGTCGGTCTCGGCGGTGACCTCCAGCTCGGCGGGCACGGTGCCGGGCTCGACCGCGAGCGAGTGGTAGCGGGTGGTGGTGACCGGCGAGGGCAGGCCGGCGAAGACGCCGCCGTCCCGGTGGGTGACCGGGGAGGTCTTGCCGTGCAGCAGCTCGGGCGCCCGGCCGACCACCGCGCCGTAGGCGACCGCGATCGACTGCAGGCCCAGGCAGACCCCGAACAGCGGCAGCCCGGTCTCGGCGCAGTGCCGCACCATGTCGACGCAGACCCCGGCCTCCTCGGGCGAGCCCGGGCCGGGGGAGAGCAGCACCCCGTCGTAGCCGGCCTCGCCGTCGCGGCGGACGGCGCGGTCCACCGTCAGCTCGTCGTTGCGGACCACCTCGCAGGTGGCGCCGAGCTGGTACAGGTACTGGACCAGGTTGAAGACGAAGCTGTCGTAGTTGTCCACCACGAGAATCCGGGGCGGGCTGCCTGCGGCGGTCATCCGTGCACTACTCCTGGGCTGGGTGCTGGTGGGGCGGGCTGCCTGGCGCGTGAAGCGGTCCGGTGGGGTGCGGTCCGGCGGGGGTGCTGACGGCGGCTCAGCCGACGCCCGCGCCGCCCTCGTCCACTGTGACGTCGCCGAAGGGGAGCAGCGGTTCCGCCCAGGGGAAGACGTACTCGAAGAGGACGTAGACCGTCCCGAGCACCAGCAGCGCGGCGAGGACGGCCTTGACGAGGGCGTTGCCCGGCAGCAGCCGCCAGATCCAGCTGTACATGGTGCTCCTCGGGTTTCGGGTCCGGTACAGATTAGACGGCCGTCGCGGGCCCGCAGGCGGCCAGTTCCGTTACTGACCGGAAGCGGTGTGCAGGTCGACCGTTCCGGCGTACCCCGGGACCGTCAGGTCGCCGCTCTCCTGGACCTTCCACCCCAGCCCGTAGGCGGCCACGTAGCCCAGGTAGTTGGCGATGGTGGGGTCGGCGTCCACGGCGGAGCGCAGCTTGTCGGTCTTGCCGACCGCCTTGACGACGTACGGCGGGGAGTAGACCCGGCCCTGGAGCAGCAGGGTGTTGCCGACGCAGCGGACGGCGCTGGTGGAGATCAGCCGCTGGTCCATCACCTGGACGCCCTCGGCACCGCCCCGCCAGAGCGCGTTGACCACGGCCTGGATGTCCTGCTGGTGGATCACCAGGTCGTTGACGCCGGGCTCGGGGATGCCGGGCAGCTTGGCGGTGGCACCGGGCGGGGCGTCGTTGAGGGTGACGGTGAGTCCGGGGCCGCGCAGCTCCTGGAGGCCCGCCTGCTGCTGGAGCAGGGCGAGCCGGCCGCTCTCGGCGGGGCTGAGGTGCTGCTGAGCGGTGAGCTCGTCCACCCGGCCCTGCAGTTCGGCCAGCTCGGTCTGCGCCGCCTGGTTCTGCGAGGAGCGCTGCCTTATGACGTCGCTGAGCCGCAGCAGGGAGTTGTCGGTGCGCAGATCGGTGCCGCGGGCGGTGTCCGCGCTGATGTAGAAGAGCAGACCGGCCATCGCGAACACGGTGCAGGTCAGGGCACGTCCGACAATTCGGGTGCGCGGAGCACCTCCGGACGCTTCCAGGGAGGGAATCGTGGAATTCGGCACCGTACCCTTATCTCCTTACGACCCGGCGAGCCACTACGCTAACGGACGCCGGTGGCGCGTGCGGAGCACCCCACGCGTGGGCCGGCCCCCACAGTCGCCCACCCCCGCTGCACCCTGCGCGGTCTCACAGCGCATCGACAGGAGAGCCTCTCGTGCCGAAGTCCCGACTCCGCAAGAAGTCCGACTACACCCCGCCGCCGTCCACCGGTGCGGCACCGGTGAAGATCAGTTCCGGGCGCGGCTGGGTGGCACCCCTGATGCTCGCGTTCTTCCTGGTCGGCCTGGTCTGGATCGTCACCTACTACGTCACCAGCGGCACCTGGCCGGTGAGCAGCTGGGGCAACTGGAACATCCTGGCCGGCTTCGGCTTCATCGCCGCCGGCTTCGGCGTCTCCACCCAGTGGAAGTGACGCTCCACCGCTGACGCACCGTCAGGCACCGCTCGGGGAAGGCCCCGAGCGGTGCTCAGTGCCGTCCCGGGCCGGAGCGCCTGTCCATACCATCGGGTTGTCCACACGGTTATCCACACTGGGGAAAAGTCGCCCACGCCTGTGGATAACTTTTCTGTTCGAGCCCCGTGAGATTCTCCGAATTCCGCTCGAATTCCCAGCGGGACGCGCGTAGACCGGCCTTTCCCCAGCCCTCTGCCGTACCGGCTGTGCACAGCCCGGCGCGCTCTGTGGACAACTGCGCGCGCCGTCAGCCGCTCAACTGCGCCGTGTGGACCGCCACCACCAGCAGTGCGGCCGCCACCACCCCGGCCACGGTCAGCCCCTGCACCAGGTTCCGCCGGGCCCTGGGGGCGTACATCAGCCCGACCGCGGTCACCGCCCCGGCCAGCAGACCGCCGACGTGCGCCTTCCAGTCGATGACGAAGCCGGAGGCGTTGGGCCGGGCCAGCGCGAAGGTGATCACCAGGTTGACCACCAGCAGCGTGACCACCGGGCGCAGCGGCGACCCGGTCGCCTTGAACAGCACCACGGTCGCACCCAGCAGTCCGAAGATCGCCCCGGAGGCCCCGACCGACTCCACCCGCACCCCGCCGAGCGCGTAGCTGCAGGCGCCGCCGGCCAGGCCGGAGGCGAGGTACAGCCCGAGGAAGCGCCACCGCCCGAGCACGTGCTCCAACTGCGGCCCCAGCACCCAGAGCGAGACCATGTTCAGCGCAACGTGCATCACCCCGGCGTGCACGAACATCGCCGTCGCCAGCCGGTACCACTCGTGCGGCCCGGCGGCCAGGCCGTCCGGCCGGAACGGGTACGAGACGCTCCACAGCTCCAGGTCGGCGCCCAGCTCCGGCCGCAGGTACTCGGTGAGCAGGAAGACCAGCAGGTTGAGCCCGATCAGCACCTTGGTGACCAGTGCCTGGTTCAGTGCCAGCGCCCCGCCGTAGCGGGTGCGCGCCTCGCGGGCGCCCTGGTGGCCCTCCCGGACGCACTCCGGGCACTGGAAGCCCACCGAGGCGCTCACCATGCAGTCGGGGCAGATCGGCCGCCCGCAGCGGGTGCAGCCGATGCCGGTCTCCCGCTCGGGGTGCCGGTAGCAGCCGGGCAGCCGGTGGCCCTCCTCCGGTGCCGCGCCGGCCGGTACGTCGGGACCCATCACGCTCTCCTCGCTCACCGCCGCCGGAACTGCCAGGCTACTGCTGACGCCGCGTCAGCCCCGAGTGATCGTGACCGACTCGATCACCACGTCCTCGGCCGGACGGTCGTCGCGGCCGGTCTCGGCGCCCGCGATCTCCAGCACGAGCCGCTGGGCGGCCGGGTCGGTGACCTCGCCGAAGATGGTGTGCTTGCCGGTCAGCCGGAGCGTCGGGGCGACGGTGATGAAGAACTGCGAGCCGTTGGTGTTCTTGCCCGAGTTGGCCATGGCCAGCAGGAACGGCCGGGTGAAGGCCAGGTCGGGGTGGAACTCGTCGGCGAAGCGGTAGCCCGGGCCGCCGGTGCCGGTGCCCAGCGGGTCACCGCCCTGGACCATGAAGCCCTTGATCACCCGGTGGAACACGGTCCCGTCGTACAGCGGGGCCGAGGACGGCTGCCCGGTGCGCGGATCGGTCCACTCCCGGGTGCCCTCGGCCAGCTCGACGAAGTTCGCCACGGTCTTCGGAGCGTGGTTCGGCAGGAGCTTCACGGCGATGTCACCGCGATTGGTCCTCAGGGTGGCTATCAGGTCTCCGGCCACGGTGCCGCTCCCTCGTCTCTACGGTTCCGTCCCCGGAATCATCCCACGGACCGTCAGCCGTACGGCCGTGCCGGAGCGGTCCGCCGCCCCGCGTCCGGACCAACCCGACGCGCCACGGCGCAGAACGACATGCATGATCTCGAAACAGGTGGAAATGTGCATAACGGACGCCACCGAGGAGGAGAAACCCGTGACCCGTTTGGACACCGCCCGTGAAACGGCCGACAAGGCCAGGGAGTCCCTCGCGCCCTATGCCGCCACCGCCAAGGAGACCGCGCTGACCTACGCGGAGGAGGCCAGGCACCGGATCGGCCCGCACCTGGAGGCGATCGGTCCGAAGGCCGGCCAAGCCGCCCAGGCGGCCCGGGTGCAGTACGCCAAGCACCTCGCCCCGCAGCTGGAGCATGCCTTCGGCGCCCTCCCCCCGCACGCCCAGCAGTCCACCCTGAAGGCCGTGCACCGGGCCCAGGAGGCCGCGCTCACGGCCAAGCTGTCCGCCGGCAAGGCGGTCGGCCAGGCCCGCGGCACGGTACTGCCCAAGGTCGCCGAGGCCCGCGCCGCGCTCGTCCCGGCCGCCCACGAGGCGCAGGTCCGGGGCGCCGCCGCCCTGACGGCCCTTCAGGGCCACGTCAGCTCCGCCGAGATCAGCGACCTGGCGGCCCGCAACGCCAAGCGGGAGCTCCACCCGCACCGGCGCCGCGGCCTCGGCCTGGCGCTCGCCGGGCTGATCGCGATCGGCTCCGGCCTGGCCGCCTGGCAGTGGTGGCGCGGCCGCGGCGAGCCCGAGTGGCTGGTCGAGCCGCCCGTCACCGTCCCGCCCGGGGAGGAGCACCTGAACGGCGCCTCGGCGGCCGCCAAGCCGGGCCCGCCGCCCGGCCGCCACGCGGCGCCGGCCCCCGGCCCCGCCCCGGAGGCCCCGGCCGCCCCCGAGGACCACCCCGAGGGCTCCCTCGCCCCGGACGACCGCCCCAAGCCGCACGACCCGCGCAAGCCGCACTGACGGGCCGCCCGGGCCCGGGAACGCCGAACGGCCGCCGACCTGATACCGGGTCAGCGGCCGTTCGTCCTTCACACGGTGGAGCTTAGGAGACTCGAACTCCTGACATCTGCCTTGCAAAGGCAGCGCTCTACCAACTGAGCTAAAGCCCCGTGCAGCGAAGTGCTGCGCACCAGAGTACCCGCTCCCCGGGCCGGGCCGGGCCTCTCGCCCGGTCCGGCCGCACGGGAGCGTCGCGTCAGCGGCCGGCCGGGACCGGGTCGGTGGCCTCGGTCCACAGGTCCTGCTCGGCGCGGTCCGCCTGCACCTGACGGTAGACAAAGAAGCCGCCGAGGGCGACCAGGGCGACCAGGAGGAGCTTCTTCACCGGGGGACCTCGTCCTTCTTGCTGGGGAACGGGCCCTGACCACGGACCCTCGGATGTTGCGGGCACGAACCGGCGGTCTCACCGCTCGGACCGCCTCCGGCCGATGATACACATCGGTAACCGCCTCCCGGGCGGCCCCCGCGAGTCGTCAACCGCCCGGCGCACGCCAGGGATTGACGCCGTGCCTCCTGTCGTACCAACTACCGCTCCGGCATCCTGAGCACCGCCCGGCCGCCGTCCAGGTCCACCGTGGACCGCGGCGGCGCCCCGTCGCCCTCCTCGTCGCGCAGCATCAGCGTGCTCCGGCGCTGCTCCAACTCGTGCTGCTTGCCCGCCGCGAACTGCGCGTGCAGCTGCTCGAAGCCGGTCGACGAGATCTGCCCCTCGCGCCCCGTCCCCCGCCACGGCAGCCAGGACGCCCGCCGGGCCCGCAGCGCCAACTGGTCCACGAAGGCCAGCAGCACCAGCCCGACCACCAACCCCGGAAGACTCATCACCCAGAACATCTCCACGCCGCCCAGCGTACGGACGGGCCGGGAACGACAGAAGGCCCGGAGTGGAAATCCACTCCGGACCTTCTGCGCCGGTGGGCCTAACAGGACTTGAACCTGTGGCCTCTTCCTTATCAGGGAAGCGCTCTAACCGTCTGAGCTATAGGCCCTTGCCGCACTCAAAGATTAGCGGACCGTCGGCCGATCTCCCAAATCCGGGTCGGCGGGGTGCAGCTCAGCGGCCTCGGAGAGCCACTGGGGGCGGGTGGCGGGCAGGTGGCTGGAGCCCTCCGGGGTGGTCCGGACGGCGAGGATCTGGTTGACCCCGATCCGGTTCTGCTCGAAGGCCAGGGCGGAGGCGGCCATGTACAGGCGCCAGACCCGGGCCCGGCCCTGGCCGACCAGCCCGACCGCCTGCGGCCAGTTGGCCTCCAGGTTGGCCACCCACTCACGGAGCGTCAGGGCGTAGTGCTCGCGCAGCACCTCGACGTCGCGGACCTCGAAGCCGGCCTCCTCCAGGGCGGAGACGGTGGCGCCGACCGGCGAGAGCTCGCCGTCCGGGAAGACGTAGCGCTGGATGAACGGGCTGGGCCGGTACGGCTCGCCGGGCCGGTTGGGGCGGCGGGCGATCTGGTGGTTCAACAGGCGGCCGCCCGGGGCCAGCAGTTGCAGCAGGCCCTCGGCGTAGACCTGGTACTGGGCGGTGCCGACGTGCTCGGCCATGCCGACGCTGGAGATGGCGTCGAAGGGGCCGTCCGGGATCTCCCGGTAGTCCTGGAGGCGCACCTCCACCCGGCCGCCCAGCCCGGCCGCCAGCACCCGCTGACGGGCCAGCGCGACCTGCTCGGTGGAGATGGAGACGCCGACCGCCGTCACGCCGTAGTGCTCGGCCGCGTGCAGCAGCAGCGAGCCCCAGCCGCAGCCGACGTCCAGCAGCCGCATGCCGGGCCGCAGGCCGAGCTTGCGGCAGATCAGGTCGAGCTTGGCGGTCTGGGCCGCCTCCAGGCTCTTGGCCTCGGGCTCCCAGTAGGCGCAGGAGTAGACCATGCTGGGGCCGAGCACCAGGCCGTAGAAGTCGTTGCCCACGTCGTAGTGGTGGCTGATCGCGGCGCGGTCGCGGCCGCGGCTGTGCAGCCGGCCGCCGCCGAGCCGGGCCTCCTCGGCCGGGGGAGCGGGCTGGGTGCCGAGCACCCCGGCGCGCAGCAGCAGGCCGAGCAGACGGCGCCCGGAGGGGGCGAGGGCGTCCCTGGGGCCCAGCGCCAGGGCGGCGATCTCGGGGCGCTCGGCGAAGCGGGCGGCCAGCGAGAGGACCTCGTACAGGTCGGTGCCGGGGGCGGTGTCCAGGTCACCGGAGACGTAGGCCCGGGCCAGCCCCAACTCGCCGGGCTGCCAGAGCAGGTGACGCAGCGCCCGGCGGTTGCGCAGGATCAGCTGCGGCGCGCCGGAGGGGCCGGCCTGGCTGCCGTCCCAGAGCTTGATCCGGAGCGGTATCCGGGCGCCGAGGATTTCCTCGACCGATCCGAGCAGTTGTGTGGCGAGCTGAGCCATGGCACGCACCTCCGACCGACGGGCAGGACGCTGCAGAGTCTGCCCCGTGTCGGCACCAAGCCAACACAGCCCGGCCGGGACTTCGTCAGGTGACGCGCCGTGTACGAGGCGTCTGTCACCCGAACGCTCCGGGCCGGGCTGGTGCGGGTGCGAACTGACGGATGGTCAGCGCACGGAAGGTCAGTCCTCCTCGGCCAGGGTCAGTTCGATCCCGCCCGTGAAGCCGGCCGCCGTGTTGTAGATGAAGGCGGAGAGGGTGGCCAGCGCGGTCATCAGGACCACGTCCACCACCGCGATCAGCGAGGTGAACATCATGACCTTGCCGAAGCCGATGTAGTCCATCAGGTCCACGCCGCCGGTGGTGTCCGACCCGGTGACGTCCTTCAGGGTGCCGCCCAGCGAGTCGAAGACGCCCAGGCCGTCCAGGGTCATCCAGAGCACCGCGGTGGCCACGATGATGATCACGCCGACCGCCAGCGAGAGCAGGAAGGCGACCTTCATCACCGACCACGGGTCGGCCTTGGTGATCCGCAGCCGGGCCTTGCGGGTGCGGCCGGCCGCCGCGGGCGGGGCCTGGCCCGGGCGGCGCGCGGCGCCACCGGTCTTGGTGCCCCGCGCCGGGGTCTGGCCCTTGGTGTAGGTGGTCGGCTGCGAGAAGCCGCCCGCACCCGGCGCCGGCTGCGCGGGCGGCGGCGGGACCGCCCCGGCCTGCCCGGCCGCGCCGTACGCCGCGCCGCCCGCCACCGGCGGCATCAGCGAGGTCGAGGCCGAGGAGTGCCCGTCCGCCGCACCGGGGACACCCGACGGGCGGGGCGGCACACCGGCCACGCCGCCGGCTCCGCCGTAGGACGCGCCGCCACCCGGCAGCCCGCCCCCGGCACCGCCCGCAGCACCCGTGGCTCCACTCACCCTGGTCCTCCCGCAACTCACCCGTCAGGACGGGTGTCCGCCCTGCTCATGTACGTCTCCAGCACCCGGCGGGATTGCCCGGAACCGGTTCGGCGGCCGGTGCCCTCCTGACAGGGGAGGGCACCGGCCACCGGGCGGTCAGTCCTGCTCGGCCGGACCGTCCGCCGTGGTCTCCGCCTGGGCCGTCTCGTCGAGGGCGGTGCCCTCCTCGACGGCCTCCTCGTCGTCCGCCTCCGCGTTGCGGGCCATGCCCACCACCGCGTCGCGCTTTCCGAGGTTGATCAGTTGGACGCCCATCGTGTCACGTCCGGTTTCACGAACTTCGGAAACCCTGGTCCGGATGACGCCGCCCGAGAGGGTGATCGCCATGATCTCGTCGGTCTCCTCGACCACCAGGGCGCCGACCAGCGAGCCCCGGCCCTCGACGATCTTCGCCGCCTTGGTGCCGAAACCGCCGCGCCCCTGGACCCGGTACTCGTCCACACCGGTGCGCTTGGCGTAGCCGCCGTCCGTCGCGGTGAAGACGTAGGTGCCGGGCCGGACCACGTTCATCGAGAGCAGCTCGTCGTCCTCGCGGAAGGCCATGCCCTTCACCCCGGAGGTGGCCCGGCTCATCGGCCGGAGCGCCTCGTCGGTGGCGGTGAAGCGGATCGACTGGGCCTTCTTGGAGACCAGCAGCAGGTCGTCCTCGGCGGAGACCAGCTCGGCGCCGATCAGCTCGTCGTCCTTGCCGTTCTCGTCCTGCCGCAGGTTGATCGCGATCAGGCCGCCGGAGCGGGGCGAGTCGTAGTCCTTGAGCGGGGTCTTCTTCACCAGGCCGCCGCGGGTGGCCAGCACCAGGTACGGCTTGTCCTCGTAGGTGCGGACCGCCATCACCTGGGTGATGTTCTCCTCCGGCTGGAAGGCCAGCAGGTTGGCCACGTGCTGGCCGCGGGCGTCCCGGCCGGCGTCGGGCAGCTCGTAGCCCTTCGCCCGGTAGACCCGGCCCTTGTTGGTGAAGAACAGGATCCAGTTGTGCGTGGTGGTCACGAAGAAGTGGTCGACCAGGTCGTCCTGCTTCAGCTGCGCGCCGCGCACGCCCTTGCCGCCGCGCTTCTGCGAGCGGTACAGGTCGGACCGGGTCCGCTTGACGTAGCCGCCACGGGTGATCGTGACGACGATGTCCTCCTCCGCGATCAGGTCCTCGACGGACATGTCGCCGTCGAAGGGGATCAGGGTGGAGCGCCGCTCGTCGCCGTACTTCTCGACGATCGCGGTCAGCTCCTCGGAGATGATCTCGCGCTGGCGGGACGGCGAGGCCAGGATCGCGTTGTACTCGTTGATCTTGGCCTGGAGCTCGTCGTGCTCGCTCAGGATGCGCGCGCTCTCCAGCGCGGCCAGCCGGCGCAGCTGCATCTCCAGGATCGCGTTGGCCTGCAGCTCGTCGATGTCGAGCAGGCCCATCAGGCCGCTGCGGGCCGCGTCCGCGCTGTCCGAGGCCCGGATCAGCGCGATCACCGCGTCGATCTGGTCCAGCGCCTTGAGCAGCGCGCGCAGGATGTGCGCCCGCTCCTCGGCCTTGCGCAGCCGGAAGGTGGTCCGGCGGACGATGACCTCGACCTGGTGGTTGACCCAGTGCCGGATGAAGGCGTCCAGCGACAGCGTGCGCGGCACCCCGTCGACCAGGGCCAGCATGTTGGCGCCGAAGTTGGTCTGCAGGTCGGTGTGCTTGTACAGGTTGTTCAGCACGACCTTGGCGACCGCGTCGCGCTTGAGCACGACCACCAGGCGCTGGCCGGTCCGCGAGGAGGACTCGTCCCGGACATCGGCGATGCCGGCCACCCGGCCGTCCTTCACCAGGTCGGCGATCTTCAGCGCCAGGTTGTCCGGGTTCACCTGGTACGGCAGCTCGGTGATCACCAGGCACTGGCGGCCCTGGATCTCCTCGACCTCGACCACCGCGCGCATGGTGATCGAGCCGCGGCCGGTCCGGTACGCGTCCTCGATGCCGCGGCGGCCGACGATCAGCGCGCCGGTCGGGAAGTCCGGGCCCTTGATCCGCTCGATCAGGGCCTCCAGCAGCTCCTCGTTGGAGGCCTCCGGGTGCTCCAGCGCCCAGAGCGCGCCGGAGGCGACCTCGCGGAGGTTGTGCGGCGGGATGTTGGTGGCCATGCCGACCGCGATGCCGGTGGCACCGTTGATCAGCAGGTTGGGGATGCGGGCCGGGAGGACGGTCGGCTCCTGCGAGCGGCCGTCGTAGTTGGCGGCGAAGTCGACGGTCTCCTCGTCGATGTCGCGCATCATCTCCATGGCCAGCGGCATCATCTTGCACTCGGTGTACCGCATCGCGGCGGCCGGGTCGTTGCCCGGGGAACCGAAGTTGCCGTTGCCGTCCACCAGGGGCATCCGCAGCGACCAGGGCTGGGCGAGGCGGACCACGGTGTCGTAGATCGAGGTGTCACCGTGCGGGTGGTAGTTGCCCATCACGTCGCCGACCACGCGGGCGCACTTGTAGTAGCCCTTCTCGGGCCGGTAGCCGCCGTCGTACATCGCGTAGAGCACCCGGCGGTGCACCGGCTTGAGGCCGTCGCGCACCTCGGGCAGCGCCCGGCTGACGATCACGCTCATCGCGTAGTCGAGGTAGGAGCGCTGCATCTCGGTCTCGAGCTCGATCGGCTCGACCCGGGACACGAAGGTGTCGGTGGAGGTGTCGCCCGGCTGCTCGCCGTCAGGACGGTTTTCGTCGACCACTGCTGGTCAGTTTCCTTTCACGCGGACTGGAGTGTGCTGAGGGTGCGTCACACGTCCAGGAAGCGGACGTCCTTGGCGTTGCGCTGGATGAAGGAGCGGCGGGCCTCGACGTCCTCGCCCATCAGGACCGAGAACAGGTCGTCGGCCCGGGCCGCGTCCTCCAGGGTGATCTGCTGGAGCAGCCGGTGCGACTGGTCCATGGTGGTGATCCGGAGCTCCTCGGCGTTCATCTCACCGAGACCCTTGAAGCGCTGGATCGCGTCGTCCTTCGGCAGCCGGCGCCCGGCCGCCACCCCGGCGGAGATCACCGCGTCGCGCTCGCGGTCCGAGTAGACGTACTCGAAGTCGTCCTTGCCCCACTTGATCTTGTACAGAGGCGGCATGGCCAGGTAGACGTACCCGCCCTCGACCAGCGGCCGCATGAAGCGGAACAGCAGGGTGAGCAGCAGGGTGCGGATGTGCTGCCCGTCGACGTCGGCGTCCGCCATCAGGACGATCTTGTGATAGCGGAGCTTGGACTCGTCGTAGTCCTCCTGGATACCGCAGCCGAACGCCGAGATCAGCGCCTGCACCTCGGTGTTCTGGAGGACCTTGTCGATCCGGGCCTTCTCGACGTTCAGGATCTTGCCGCGGATCGGCAGGATGGCCTGGATCCGCGGGTCACGGCCCTGCTTGGCGGAGCCGCCGGCCGAGTCGCCCTCGACGATGAAGATCTCGCACTCGGCCGGGTCCTTGGACTGGCAGTCGCTCAGCTTGCCGGGCAGCGAGGCCGACTCCAGCAGGCCCTTGCGCCGGGTCAGGTCGCGGGCCTTGCGGGCGGCGACCCGGGCGGTGGCGGCCTGGATGGACTTGCGGATGATGTCCGAGGCCTCGACCGGGTTCCGGTCCAGCCAGTCGTTCAGCTGCTCGTGCACCACCCGCTGGACGAAGGTCTTGACCTCCGTGTTGCCCAGCTTGTCCTTGGTCTGGCCCTCGAACTGCGGCTCGCCGAGCTTGACCGAGATGATCGCGGTCAGACCCTCGCGGATGTCCTCGCCGGAGAGGTTGTCGTCCTTCTCCCGGAGCAGCTTCTTGTCCCGCGCGTAGCGGTTCACCAGGCCGGTGAGTGCCGCGCGGAAGCCCTCCTCGTGGGTGCCGCCACCGTGGGTGTGGATGGTGTTGGCGAAGGAGTAGACGCTCTCGGTGTAGGAGCTGTTCCACTGCATGGCGATCTCGACCGAGATCGTCTTCTCCTTGTCCTCCGCCTCGAAGTCGATCACCGAGGGGTGGATCACCTCTCCCTTGCGGGAGTTGAGGTGGGTGACGAAGTCGGCGATGCCGCCGTCGTACTTGTACGTGATGGAGAGCGGCTTGCCCTCCTCGTCCAGGTGCTCCGGGCGCTCGTCGGTCAGCGCGATGGAGAGGCCCTTGTTGAGGAAGGCCATCTCCTGGAAGCGCCGGGAGAGCGTCTCGAAGGAGTAGACGGTGGTCTCGAAGATGTCGGCGTCGGCCCAGAAGGTGACCGTGGTGCCGGTCTTCTCGGTGGCCTCGTGCTTGGCCAGCGGGGCGGTCGGGGCGCCGGCCTTGTAGTCCTGGGTCCAGCGGAAGCCCTCGGTGTGGATCTCGACCGAGAGCCGGGTGGAGAGGGCGTTGACGACCGAGATGCCGACGCCGTGCAGGCCGCCGGAGACGGCGTAGCCGCCGCCGCCGAACTTGCCGCCCGCGTGCAGCACCGTGAGGACGACCTCGACGGCCGGCTTGTCCTGCCCCGGCATGATGCCGACCGGGATGCCACGGCCGTTGTCGGTGACCCGCACCCCGCCGTCGGCCAGGATGGTCACGTCGATGGTGTCGGCGTGACCCGCCAGCGCCTCGTCGACGGAGTTGTCCACGATCTCCTGCACCAGGTGGTGCAGACCGCGCTCACCGGTCGAACCGATGTACATGCCCGGGCGCTTGCGGACGGCGTCGAGGCCTTCCAGCACCTGGATCGCGCTGGCGTCGTAGTTGGACCCGGCGGCCTGGTCGTTGGGGTCTGGGGTCTGGCTGGAGTTGCCGGAATCGGCCACGAAGCGCCCTCTCTGGCACAGCGCGCGGCCGCAGACCCACCCCCTGAGCGGGAGGGCTTGCGACCACGGCGTTTCGACTCGGTTGCTGCGAGCAACGGTGTTTGCCCTTCAGTCTACCGGTACGACTGACATAGATGGCCGTTTGGCAGCCTCAGAAGGCAGATGTGCCGCTCTGAACCCCCGGCGGACATGTCCCGATACTCGCCAGGGGGGCTCAGCAGCCTCAGAAGGGCCGTCAGCGGTTCCGGAAGATCGGCTTCCCTTCCGCCGCCGCTCACCCCCAGGTGTCGCCCGGCCCCTTGCTGCCCGGAGCGCGCAGCCGGCCGTACCCGCGCTGCGGTGCGTCGGGGCCGAGCACTTTGATCACCTTGACCGTGCCGTGGCCCAGCTCGTGATTCAGACGGGCCACCAACTGGCGCGCCAGCAAGCGGAGTTGAGTCGCCCAGGCGGTGGAGTCGCACTGCACGGTGAGCACCGCCTCGGCCTCCGCGAAGCTCTTCGGCACGCAGTGCGCGGCGATGTCCGGCCCGACGATCTGCGACCAGCGGCCCATCACCCCGCCCACCGCGGCCGGGGCCTCCCAGCCCCGCTCGGTGATCAGCCGGTTCAGCGCCGCCCCCAGCGGCACCGGGTCCCGGCCGTCCGCCCGGGCGCCGCTGCGCAGGCCGTTGCGCTTCGCCTCGCGCTTCTCCCGCACCTGCTCGCCCCGCAGCCGGGCCTGCTCCTTGGCCGCGCGCAGCGCGACCCGGGCCAGGTCCACCCCGGAGAGCTCCGGTTCGCTCATCGGCGGCGCTCCTTTTTCTTTCCCCAGGCTGTGGACAGACGAAGAGCTCTCCAGAATACGGCGGTCCCCGGACGGCGCGGACGCGGGCCGGGCCCGGCGGGCGGCGCGGAGGATCGGGGCAGCTCACAGCGGGCCGGGCCCGGGGGAGTGCGGCCGAGGGAGTGCGACGGGGGCGTACGGCCAGGAGCGTGCGGCCGGGCTACGGCTCCAGCCGGGTCACGCTGCCGTCGGCGACCGCGTACCGGACGCCGCTGAGCGCCTTCGGGACGTCCTCCGGCACGGCGGCCGTCACCAGCACCTGCTCGGCCCCGGCCACCAGCTCGGCCAGCCGCTCCCGGCGGCGGGCGTCCAGCTCGGCGAAGACGTCGTCCAGGATCAGCACCGGCTCGCCGCCGTCCGCCCTCAGCAGCTCGTAGGAGGCCAGCCGGAGCGCCAGCGCGTACGACCAGGACTCGCCGTGGCTGGCGTAGCCCTTGGCGGGCAGCGGGCCGAGCTTCAGGCCCAGCTCGTCGCGGTGCGGGCCGACCAGGGTCAGGCCGCGCGCCACCTCCTGGCCACGGGCCTCCTGAAGGGCCGTCAGCAGCTGCTGCTCGGCCTCCTCCCGGCTGTTCGGCAGGGCGCCCTCGAAGGAACTGCGGTACTCCAGCAGCGTCTCCCCGCCGCCGGGCGCCAGCTGCTCGTAGGCCTGCGCCACCAGCGGCTGCAGGGCGGCCACCAGCTGCAGCCGGAAGGCGGTGAGTTCGGCCCCGGCGCGGGCCAGGTGGCCGTCCCAGATCTCCAGGGTGGAGAGGTCGGCGCCCTTGCCGCCGCCGCCCCGGCGGGCCTGGGCGGCGGTCTTCAGCAGGGCGTTGCGCTGCTTGAGCACGCGCTCGTAGTCCTGCCGCACGCCCGCCAGCCGGGGGGCGCGGGCGGTCAGCAGCTCGTCCAGGAAGCGCCGGCGCTCGCCCGGGTCGCCCTTCACCAGGGCCAGGTCCTCGGGAGCGAACAGCACGGTGCGCAGCAGGCCGAGGACGTCGCGCGGACGGACGTTGTCGGAGCGGTTGATCCGGGCCCGGTTGGCCTTGCCGGCGGTGATCTCCAGCTCGACCAGGGTGGAGCGCTCGTCGCGGACCACGCTGGTGCGGATCACCGCCCGCTCGGCGCCGAGCCGGATCAGCGGGGCGTCGGTGGCCACCCGGTGGCTGCCCAGGGTGGCCACGTAGCCGACGGCCTCGACCAGGTTGGTCTTGCCCTGGCCGTTCGGCCCCACGAAGGCCGTCACGCCCGGGTCGAGGGCGACCTCGGCCCGGGCGTACGAACGGAAGTCGGCGAGCGACAGGTGCGCTACGTGCATGCTGTGGACTACGCCGCCTTCTGTGGATAACTCCGTTGCTTCAGAACGGAGTTGTGGACTACTTCGACTCGACCGCGTGGCCGCCGAACTGGTTGCGCAGCGCGGCGATCATCTTCATCTGCGGCGAGTCGTCCTGACGCGAGGCGAAGCGCGCGAACAGCGAGGCGGTGATCGCGGGAAGCGGCACCGCGTGGTCGATCGCGGCCTCCACCGTCCAACGGCCCTCGCCCGAGTCGGCGGCCCAGCCCTTGAGCTTGGCCAGGTGCTCGTCGTCGTCCAGCGCCCGGACGGCCAGGTCCAGCAGCCAGGAACGGATGACCGTGCCCTCCTGCCAGCTGCGGAAGACCTCGCGCACGTCGGTGACCTCGGGGGCCGCCTCCAGCAGCTCCCAGCCCTCGGCGAAGGCCTGCATCATCGCGTACTCGATGCCGTTGTGGACCATCTTGGCGAAGTGGCCGGCGCCGACCTTGCCCGCGTGCACCGAGCCGAAGTCGCCCTCGGGCTTCAGCGCGTCGAAGACCGGCAGCACCTTGGCGACGTCGGCGGCCTCGCCGCCGTACATCAGCGCGTAGCCGTTCTCCAGGCCCCAGACGCCGCCGGAGACGCCGCAGTCGACGAAGCCGATGCCCTTCTCGGCCAGCGCCGCAGCGTGCTTGACGTCGTCCGTCCAGCGCGAGTTGCCGCCGTCCACCACGACGTCGCCGGGGGAGAGCAGCTCGGCGAGGCGGTCCACGGTGTCCTGGGTCGGGCCACCGGCCGGGACCATCACCCAGACCACCCGGGGAGCCTCCAGCTTGGAGACCAGCTCCTCGAGGCTGTCGACGTCGGCGAGTTCCGGGTTCTGGTCGAAGCCGATGACGGTGTGCCCTGCGCGGCGGATGCGCTCGCGCATGTTGCCGCCCATCTTGCCGAGACCGATGAGGCCGAGCTCCATGCCAAGTCCTTACCTGTGGTGACGTGCCTGATAGGCGGCGCCGTTGCCGCACAGGCTGAGCCTACGCCGCCGGGAATGCCGCCTCCCCCGGCCAGAGCTGACCGGGGGAGGAGTCGTCCACAGCTGTGGACGGGAGTTGGTGGTCCGTCAGCCAGGTCAGCCGGAGAGACGGACCGGCATGATCAGGTACTGGTAGGCCTCGTCCGCCTCGGCGTCCACCGCGGGCTTGCCGCTGAGCAGGGCCGGCTTGGTGGAGGTGGTGAAGCTGAGCTGCGCGTACGCGGCGTCGATCGCCTTCAGACCCTCCTCCAGGTAGCCGGGGTTGAAAGCGATCGAGATGTCGTCACCTTCGAGGTCGGCCTCGATCCGCTCGGTGGCCTGGGCGTCGTCGCCCGAACCGGCCTCCAGGGTGAGCACGCCCTGCTCGAAGCTGAGCCGGACCGGCGTGTTCCGCTCGGCGACCAGCGAGACGCGCTTGAGCGCCTCCAGGAACGGCTGGGTCTGGATCGCGGCGACGGCGTTGAACTCCGTCGGGAACAGGCTACGGAACTTCGGGAACTCACCCTCCAGCAGGCGGGTGGTGGTCCGGCGCCCGGCTCCCTCGAAGCCGATCAGGCCCTCGCCCGCGCCGCCGGAGGCCAGCGCGATGGAGACGTTGTCCCCGCTGCCGAGCGACTTGGCGATGTCCTGCAGGGTGCGGGCGGGCACCAGGGCGACGGCCGAGATGTCGTCCTGCTCCGGCTTCCACATCAGCTCGCGGACCGCGAAGCGGTAGCGGTCGGTGGCGGCCAGGGTGATCTTGTCGCCCTCGATCTCCACCCGGACACCGGTGAGCACCGGCAGGGTGTCGTCCCGGCCGGCCGCGACGGCGGCCTGGCTGACGGCGGCGGCGAAGACGTCACCGGAGACGGTGCCGGTCGCGGTGGGCATCTGCGGCAGCGCCGGGTACTCGTCCACCGGGAGGGTGGGCAGGGTGAACCGGGAGGAGCCGCAGACCACGCTGACCCGCTGGCCGTCGGTGGAGATCTCCACAGGCCTGTTGGGAAGGTTCCGCGAGATGTCGTTCAGCAGGCGGCCGGAGACCAGGACGGTGCCGGCCTCCTCCACCTCGGCCACCAGCTCGACCCGGGCCGAGACCTCGTAGTCGAAGCCGGAGAGGGCCAGGCTGCCCTCCTGGGCCGTCAGCAGCAGGCCGGCCAGCACCGGCACCGGCGGCCGCGCCGGGAGGCTGCGAGCAGCCCAGGCCACCGCCTCCGCGAGGACGTCACGCTCCACCCGGAACTTCACCGGTAACCGCCTCCTGGGTCCTGCTGTCGTCTGCGTCTGGTCGGCACCGGGCACTCCGGTTGCCGGAGAACAGTCTGACCTACTCCGCCGACAGTCGGGGCACAAGGGCGGGGACGGGCCGAACACACGTCGGACATCGGCTGTCCACAGATTTCGGGCCCACCCACCATTTTCCGGATCGATCGCTCTATAGGTGTAGTGGTAGTAGTAGGGCCTGTGGATACGGTGGATAACCCCGTTTCCGCAGGTCAGACCCGGTTTTTTGTCCACAGGTCCTGTGGACCCGGAGTGTGGACAACCAGGGCCCGCTGTGGACGACGGAGAGTTACCCACAGGGCACTCTGAGTATCCACAGGTTATCCCCAGGCTCGTCCCCAGATCATGGACGAGTTATCCACCGGTCCCGATCAACATCACGTGACGCCTTTCACACGGGGCGGTGAACTGTGCACCAAGGTTGTCGAACTGTGGACGCAGCTGTGGAGAACCTGGGGATAACCCACCTTTTCCTGGGGACAAGCGGTGGACAACTCTGATGGCCCCCTGATGGCCCATCAGATGTCCACAGCCTGTGGATAACTGTTGTGCACAAGTCCACAGGCGGCTGACCTGTGCGGAAGAGCGTAGTGCCCGCGAGCCTGTGGAGGAATTCTGGATAACTCGGCGGCTGTGCGCCTGTGGACGGGGAGAACCCACCCGGTCCTGTGGAAATCCGCCTCGCGGGCCGGCGCCGTTCGAATTGCTGCTCACTTGTTCGGCGCGGTAACGGATCTGGCGGAGCGTCACTCGGTGCATTCCTGCCCCGCCTCCGCGCCTTCCACACCTGCGGAGGGGCCGCACGTGTGACACCGGGTGCCCCGGACGGCCCCTCGCGGGACCCGGTACGGCCCCGTGGCGACCCAGGACGGCGCCCCGCGGGAACGCCGAACGGGGAGCCGGCCCGGTGGGCCGACTCCCCGTCAGATGTCCGTGCCGAGCCCGGACTCAGCTCTTGATGCGGTTGGTGAGCTCGGTGACCTGGTTGTAGATGGACCGCCGCTCGGCCATCAGCGAGCGGATCTTCCGGTCCGCGTGCATCACGGTGGTGTGGTCCCGCCCGCCGAACTGCGCGCCGATCTTCGGCAGCGAGAGGTCGGTGAGCTCCCGGCAGAGGTACATGGCGATCTGGCGGGCCGTCACCAGCACCCGGCTGCGCGAGGATCCGCAGAGGTCCTCCACGCCGAGCCCGAAGTAGGCGGCGGTCTGCTGCATGATCACCTGCGCGGTGATCTCCGGCCCGGCGTCCTCGTCACCGCCCGGGATCAGGTCCTTCAGGACGATCCCGGCCAGCTCCAGGTCGACCGGCGCCCGGTTCAGGTTGGCGAACGCGGTGACCCGGATCAGCGCGCCCTCCAGCTCCCGGATGTTGCGGGTGATCCGGGACGCGATGAACTCCAACACGTCGGCGGGGGCGTTGAGTTGTTCCTGGATCGCCTTCTTGCGCAGGATCGCGATCCGGGTCTCCAGCTCCGGCGGGGTGACGTCGGTGATCAGGCCCCACTCGAAGCGGTTGCGCAGCCGGTCCTCCAGGGTGGTCAGCAGCTTGGGCGGCCGGTCCGAGGAGAGCACGATCTGCTTGTTCGCGTTGTGCAGGGTGTTGAAGGTGTGGAAGAACTCCTCCTGGGTGGACTCCTTCGAGGCCAGGAACTGCACGTCGTCCACCAGCAGGATGTCCATGTCCCGGTACCGCTTGCGGAAGGTGTCCGCCTTGCCGTCCCGGATCGAGTTGATGAACTCGTTGGTGAACTCCTCCGAGCTCACGTAGCGCACCCGGGTGCCCGGGAAGAGGCTGCGCGAGTAGTGCCCGATGGCGTGCAGCAGGTGGGTCTTGCCCAGCCCGGACTCGCCGTAGATGAACAGCGGGTTGTACGCCTTGGCCGGGGCCTCGGCGACCGCCACCGCGGCCGCGTGCGCGAAGCGGTTGGAGGCCCCGATCACGAAGGTGTCGAAGAGGTACTTGGGGTTCAGCCGGGCGGCCGGCTCGTCCTTGCGCGAGCTGCTGCCGGCCGGCGGCGCACCCGGCGGCGCGGGCACCGGAACGGGCGAGCGCTCGGCCGGCGAGATGCCCGACTGCGGCCTGGTGTCCGGGAGTTGGCCGCTCATCTGACCGGCTGCCGGCTCCGGCCGCCCGTCCGGCCGCGGCCCGCCCCGCCGGACCGGGGGAGCCCCGGCCGCCGGGCGGTAGGCACCGCCGAACAGGTCGTCCTGGCCCGAGCCGCCCTCGCCCTCCTGGTACGGCGGGCCCTCCTGGTAGGAGGTCTGCTCGGGGTACGACGGGCTCTCCCAGGGGCGGCCCTCCGACCGGCCCTCGGCCTGCGGCCCCCAGCCGCCGGACTGCTCCGTCCCGGCCCCGCTGCCGTACGGCGCGGGCCGCTGCTGGTACCCGGCGGTGTCGTACCGGCCGGGCCGCTCGTAGCTCTGCTCCGGGGCGGCCTCGTACGGCGGCCGCTGCCCGGCCGGGCCGTACTCGGCGCCGGAGGGCTGGTAGGGCTCGGCCTGCTGGTAGTCGTCCTGGTACTGCTCCGGCGCGGACGGGTACGGCTCCGCCACCGGCCAGCGGCCGGGGCCGGGCTGCCGCTCCGGGCCGGGCCGGTCCTGGCGCTCCGGGTAGCCGGAGGGCTCCTCGCGGTACTGCTGGCGGGGCGGCCACTCCTCGGCCTGGTGCTGCTGTTGCTGCGGGGCCGGTGACTGCTGCTGCGGCTCGGCGGGGGCGGGCGGCGGCGGGGTGGCGTTGGCGTCGACCATCACCGCGATCCGGACCGGGCGGCTGAAGGCCTTGCTCAGCTCCTCGGTCAGCGGCGGCAGCAGCCGTCCCTCCAGCACCTGCTTGGCCCGCTCGTTGGGGGCCGCCAGCAGGGCGGTGTCGTGCATCATCCACATCGGCTGGGTGCGCTTGAGCCACATCTTGTCGCTGTCGCCGACTACCGGGTCGTTGACCAGCCGCTCGACGACCCTCGTCCAGACCGCGACGAGATCGCTGTTGACATCAGCCACTGGTGCACGCTTTCTCGTTCCCCGCGACGGGGGGTGTCAAGGGACTCCCGTGCCGGCCCGATCAAGACGAACAAACCCGACAAGTCCTGCAACGGTAGTCAGCCGACTGGGCTGATACAAGTTTCTGTCCACAGGCTGTGGGCAGGCTCGCCGGAAGGGCGTCCGGAGGGGGACGGTGCCGGGACGGTCCTTGTCCCGCTTGGCCTCTATCATGATCGTGCCGCTTCCGGTGGGTGCTTCCCGGAGGTCCTCGGGCGGGGTCCGGTTTGACCCCCCGCCCCCGCCGCGCGTACCGTAACCAGGTCGAGTTGTCGATGGCCGCTGCCGCATGTCCGCGGGTCCGCCCGCATTCCGAAGGCGCGCAGCACGGGCGCCGTGGATTGCCTCAACCCCAGCCGACCTGGGTGTTAGGGGCCGGATTTCCCAGCGAGGGGAGATCACGCGGACGCACGGTGACGGCCAAGCGACCTCCCGTCACCCTACGATTCATCTCAGGAGCCCCCGAGTGAGCAAGCGCACCTTCCAGCCGAACAACCGTCGTCGCGCCAAGACCCACGGCTTCCGGCTGCGGATGCGTACCCGTGCCGGCCGCGCCATCCTGGCTGCCCGCCGTGGCAAGGGCCGCACCGAGATCTCCGCCTGATCCGCGTAGTACGGGGTCTGCAGTGCTGCCCTCCGAGAATCGGCTGCGGCGGCGCCAGGACTTCGCGACCGCGGTGAAACGCGGCCGCCGCGCCGGCCGGCCCCTGCTGGTGGTCCATCTCAACAGAGACGGGTCCACCGGGGGCCGTGCCGACCGGAACAGCGACACCAGCCCGCACGTCGCCGAGGGGTCCCCTTCGGCGCGTGCGGGTTTCGTCGTGAGCAAGGCCGTCGGTCCTGCCGTCGTCCGCAATCTGGTGAAGCGTCGGCTGCGTCATCTGGTCCGTGACCGCTTGGCGCTGCTGCCCGCAGGTAGCCTGATCGTGGTGCGCGCGCTTCCCCCTTCGGGGGCGGCCTCGTACCTCGATCTCGAACAGGACCTGGACGCGGCGCTCCGCCGACTGCTCCGGGCGGAGCCGACCGGCAGCGCGCCGACGGGAGCAGGGCGATGAAGTACCTGCTGATGGGGCTGATCAGGCTCTACCAGTGGACCATCAGTCCTCTGCTCGGGCCGGTCTGCCGCTACTACCCCTCGTGCTCGCACTACGGGTACGAGGCGGTCCGGACACACGGCGCGATCAAGGGCGGCGGTCTGACCGCCTGGCGCATCCTGCGATGCAACCCGTGGTCTCCCGGTGGGGTCGACCATGTACCGCCGCGCAAGCACCCGGTCTGGCACCGTCGGCTGCGCGATCTGCTGAGCCCCCCGAGCGGGACCGCCGGGCCAGAGCCGGTGGCTAGCCCGATGTCCAAGGAGTCTGACCGGTGACCTTCGGTTTTCTGAGTCCCCTCTACACAGCAGTGTCCTGGATCATCGTCCAGTTCCACTCGCTGTACAGCCACGTCTTCGACCCGGACGGCGGCTGGGCCTGGGGCCTTGCCATCGTCTCGATGGTGGTCGTCATCCGGATCTGCCTGATCCCGCTCTTCGTGAAGCAGATCAAGGCGACCCGGGCCATGCAGGCGATCCAGCCGAAGATGAAGGCCATCCAGGAGCGCTACAAGAACGACAAGCAGCGCCAGTCCGAAGAGATGATGAAGCTGTACAAGGAGGCGGGCACCAACCCGTTCTCCAGCTGCCTCCCCATCCTCGTGCAGGCGCCGTTCTTCACCGCGCTCTACGGTGTGCTCGCCTCGGTCGCCGACGGCAAGACCATCGGCGTCATCAACACCACGCTGCTGCACAGCGCCCAGCAGGCGCACATCCTCGGGGCCCCGCTCTCCGCGACGTTCCTGAAGAGCGACGAGGCCAGCGTCAAGGTCGTCACCGCGGTGATGATCATCATGATGTCGCTGTCGCAGTTCATCACGCAGCGCCAGCTGATGACCAAGAACATGGACCTGACGGTCAAGACGCCGTTCATGCAGCAGCAGAAGATGCTGATGTACGTCTTCCCGATCATGTTCGCCGTGATGGGCATCAACTTCCCGGTCGGTGTGCTGCTCTACTGGCTGACCACCAACGTCTGGTCGATGGGCCAGCAGCTGATCGTCATCCGCAACAACCCGACGCCGGGCTCCCCGGCCTTCGCCGAGCGGCAGGAGCGCCTGAAGAAGGCGGGCCGGCTCAACCCGGACGGCACCGTGAAGAAGGGCTCGCTGATGGCGTCGCTCACCGGTGGCGGTGCGAAGAAGGGTGCCGAGAGCCAGGTCCAGGCCCAGGCGGCGGTGCAGGACGCGGTGCAGGGCCGCCGGCAGCAGCCGAAGAAGACCACCAAGGCGCAGCGCCAGCACGCCGGTGCCACCTCGGCGGCCGTCGAGGACACCGAGCAGGCCGGGACGGCCGAGCCGAAGGCCAACCTGGAGAAGGACGCCGGCGCCGGTACCGGGGGCGGTGCGGCCAAGCCCGCGGCGGCCCGCGGCGGCCAGCGCCAGCAGCCGAAGCGCGGTGGCCAGCAGGGCGGCCAGCGGCCGAAGAAGAAGTCCTGACCCGGTCCCACCCCCGGCCGGCAGCGGCCCCCTGAACTTCGTTCTCGGCCCCACCCGAGGGCCCATCCCCGAAGGAGTCCACCAGTGACGGAAGGCACCACCTCCGCCGCCGAGTCCTCGACCGACACCCTGGTCTCGCGCCTGGAGCAGGAGGGCGACATCGCGGCCGACTACCTGGAGGGTCTGCTCGACATCGCGGACCTGGACGGTGACATCGACATGGACGTCGAGGGCGACCGCGCCCTGGTCTCCATCGTCGGTGAAGGCAACGACCGCTCGCTGCAGCGGCTGGTCGGCCAGGACGGCGAGGTGCTGGAGGCGCTGCAGGAGCTCACCCGGCTCGCGGTGCACCGCGAGACCGGCGAGCGCAGCCGGCTGATGCTGGACATCGCGGGCTTCCGGGCGCGCAAGCGCGCAGAGCTGGCGGAGCTCGGTGCCGAGGCGGCCGAGCGGGCGAAGTCGACCGGCGAGCCGGTGAAGCTCCGTCCGATGACGCCGTTCGAGCGCAAGGTGGTGCACGACGCGGTGGCGGCGGCCGGCCTGAGCAGTGAGTCGGAGGGCGAGGAGCCCCAGCGCTGCGTGGTCGTGCTGCCGCGCTGACCGCGCGCAGCCGGTCCGGCCCGACGACCCCGTCCGCCTCGTGCGGGCGGGGTCGTCGTCGCTGGTGGAGGCTGAGCGAGTGTCAGAACGGCGCTGTTTCACGTGAAACGGCGCCGTCGTGACAGAGTGTCCGGTATCGCGGGT
>NZ_JBVJLD010000039.1:38318-41614 GCF_055584905.1 Kitasatospora sp. NPDC088742
CGGGGTCGTCGTCGCTGGTGGAGGCTGAGCGAGTGTCAGAACGGCGCTGTTTCACGTGAAACGGCGCCGTCGTGACAGAGTGTCCGGTATCGCGGGTGAGCGGAGACGGTGAGCGGAGAGGCTGAGATGGACACGGACGGCGTGGCGACCGAGGGCACCCCGGAGGAGAACGGTCCGCAGGGGCCGGGCGAGGTTCCGGCGGCGGCGGGGCAGATCTTCGGCGACCGGCTTTCGATGGCCGTGCGCTACACCGAGCTGCTGGCCACCGCAGGCGTGCAGCGCGGGCTGATCGGTCCGCGCGAGGTGCCCCGGCTCTGGGACCGCCACGTGCTGAACTGCGCGGTGCTGGCCGAGCTGCTGCCGCCCGGCGCCTCGCTCTGCGACGTGGGCTCGGGGGCCGGGCTGCCCGGCATCCCGGTGGCGTTGGCCCGTCCGGACGTTTCGGTGACGCTGCTGGAGCCGCTGCTGCGGCGCACCACCTTCCTGGAGGAGGTGGTCCGCGAGCTCGGGCTGACCAACGTCACGGTGCTGCGCGGCCGGGCCGAGGAGATGGTCGGCAAGCTGGCGGTGGACGTGGTGACCGCCCGGGCGGTGGCGCCGATGGACCGGCTGGCCGGCTGGGGGCTGCCGCTGCTCCGCCCGTACGGACAGATGCTGGCGCTCAAGGGCGACACCGCCGAGCAGGAGCTGGCCGACTCGCGGTCGGCGCTGACCAAGCTCGGTGCGGTGAAGTGGTCGGTGATCTCGGTCGGCGAGGGCACCCTGGAGACCTCGACCCGGGTGGTCCGGGTGGAGGCGGGGGAGAGCCCGGGCGGGGTGAAGGCGGCCACCCGGCGGGCCAAGGCGGCCAGGGCCGGGCGCGGTGCCCGGGCCGGCGAGGGCGGCACCCGAAGCGGCGGTGCGCGGCGCCGGCGCTGACGGTCCGTCGGCGGGCCGGAGGTTCGCCGACTGTTCACTTCCGCGGAGCGGGTACCCGGACGGGTGCCCGCTCCGCGCGTTCGGGGGGCGCACGGGGGCACCGGGCCGGGAGTCGGAGTGTCGCACCGTCAGATTTCCGACATTGCGGGCATGGTGTTTCACGTGAAACGTCGCTCACTGCTTTCCGGAATCCTCGGCCGCAGCCGGGCGGTGACTGTTGCCGCTCCGGTTTCACGTGAAACACTGACCCCCATGCAGGAGTCGGAGACCATCGATCACGTCGATGACACGCCCATCGCGCGGGCCGCCATGGCCGCGGTGGAGGCCGCCGGACGGGCCGGCGAAGGACTGCCCCGCCCGGACGCCACCCGCGTGATCGTGGTGGCCAACCAGAAGGGCGGGGTGGGAAAGACCACCACCACCGTGAACATGGCCGCCGGTCTGGCCATGCACGGGCTGCGGGTGCTGGTGGTCGACCTCGACCCACAGGGGAACGCGTCCACCGCGCTGGGCATCGACCACCACGCCGAGGTGCCGTCGATCTACGACGTGCTGGTCGAGGGCAAGCCGCTGGCCGACGTGGTGCAGCCGGTCCGGGACGTGGAGGGGCTGTTCTGCGTGCCCGCCACCATCGACCTGGCCGGCGCCGAGATCGAGCTGGTCTCGCTGGTGGCCCGGGAGAGCCGGCTGCAGCGGGCGATCGCGGCCTACGAGCAGCCGCTGGACTACATCCTGATCGACTGTCCGCCCTCGCTCGGGCTGCTGACGGTCAACGCCCTGGTGGCCGGTCAGGAGGTGCTGATCCCGATCCAGTGCGAGTACTACGCGCTGGAGGGCCTCGGCCAGCTGCTCCGCAACGTCGAGCTGGTGCGGGCGCACCTGAACCAGGCGCTGCACGTCTCCACCATCCTGCTCACCATGTACGACGCCCGGACCAGGCTGGCCGCCCAGGTGGCCGAGGAGGTCCGGACGCACTTCGCCCAGGAGGTGCTGAGCACGGCGATCCCGCGCTCGGTGCGGATCTCCGAGGCACCCAGCTACGGACAGACCGTGCTGACCTACGACCCGGGTTCCACCGGGGCGCTCTCCTACCTGGAGGCGGCACGCGAACTCGCCCTGCGGTCAGCAGGGTCGGCGGTGGCCGGGCAGCAGCCCGGTGCGGCCCTGGGCCAGCAGCGCACCGGCGCGGCGGCCCCGATGGCACAGCACGGCAGCACGATGGAGGACAACCGGTGAGTGGTGGGCGCAGGGGCCTGGGACGCGGGCTCGGGGCACTGATTCCGGCGGCGACGCCGGCGGCGGCTCCGGCCGCCGTCCCGGTCGGCGCGGGTGCTCCGGAGCGGTCGGCCGGCGCACTGTCGCCGAGCGCCGTTCCGGTGCTGCCCACCGACCGGGGCACGGTGGCCGCCAAGGTCGCGGCCGAACTGGCCCGGGACGCCGCGGTGCCCTCCGGCCGGAGCGCGCTGGAGGACGAGCTCACCGCGCTGGCGCCGGTGGACGGTGCCCGGTTCGCCGAGCTGCCGCTGGACTCGATCACGCCGAACCCGCGCCAGCCGCGCGAGGTCTTCGACGAGGACAAGCTGGCCGAGCTGGTCGCCTCCATCAAGGAGGTGGGCCTGCTCCAGCCGGTGGTGGTCCGTCAGACCGCGGTCGGGCGCTTCGAACTGATCATGGGTGAGCGGCGCTGGCGCGCCTCCCGGGAGGCCGGGCTCGACGTCATCCCGGCCATCGTCCGGGCCACCGACGACGACAAGCTGCTGCTCGACGCGCTGCTGGAGAACCTGCACCGGGCCGAGCTGAACCCGCTGGAGGAGGGCGCCGCCTACGACCAGCTGCTGCGCGACTTCTCCTGCACCCACGACGAGCTGGCCGACCGGATCGGCCGCTCCCGCTCGCACGTCTCCAACACCCTGCGGCTGCTCAAGCTCTCGCCCACGGTCCAGCGCCGGGTCGCCGCCGGGGTGCTGACGGCGGGTCACGCCCGGGCGCTGCTCGGTGTGCTGGACGCCGAGGTGCAGGACCAGCTGGCCCGTCGGATCATCGCGGAGGGGCTCTCGGTGCGCACCACCGAGGAGATCGTCGCGGTGATGGACCAGGACCAGAAGCCGCAGCGGGCGTCCGGCCCGAAGGCCGGGAAGCTGATCTCACCCGCCTTCAACGACCTCTCGGCGCGGCTCTCGGACCGCTTCGAGACCCGGGTCAAGGTCGAGGTCTCGCAGCGGAACGGCCGGCTCGGCAAGGGCAAGGTGGTGCTGGAGTTCGCCTCGGTGGAGGACCTGAACCGGATCCTGGACAGCCTGGCCCCGGGCGAGGAGGGGCTCCGCCTCTCCGGGAGCTGACCGCTCCGGACGGTGGACGACAGCGGTGCCGCGGGTGCA
>NZ_JBVJLD010000039.1:41713-76826 GCF_055584905.1 Kitasatospora sp. NPDC088742
TGTTTCACGTGAAACATGCACCCGCCGCCGTTTCGGGTGAGAGTGTTCCGGTGGGCTGACGGACCGTCGGGAGCAGGCCGGCGGGGGAGCGCTGAGGAGGCGTGGGCGTGGGGCGAAGGATCGTTCCGTTGACGCTGGACAATCTGGCGGACCTTCCGCTGCCCTGCCGCTCCTGTGTGTTCTGGGAGCTGGACCCGGTGAGCGGCAAGGCGGCCGAGGAGAGCGGCAAGCCGGAGCTGGAGAAGGAGGGCTGGATCTCCGCCGTGCTGCTGGAGTGGGGCTCCTGCGGCCGGGTGGTCTACGTGGACGAGCGCCCGGTCGGCTACGTGCTCTACGCACCGCCCGCGTACGTGCCGCGCTCGGCCTCCTTCCCGACCAGCCCGGTCTCGCCGGATGCGGTGCAGCTGATGGTCAGCCGGCTGCTGCCGGGCTACCAGCGGCAGGGGATCGGGCGGGTGCTGGTGCAGACCGTGGTGAAGGACGTGGTGTCCCGGGGCTTCAAGGCGGTGGAGGCCTTCGGCGCGGCGGGCCGCGAGGTGCCCAGCTGTCTGCTGCCGGCCGACCACCTGAGGGCGGTCGGCTTCAAGACCGTCCGGCCGCACCACCGGTACCCCCGGCTGCGGCTGGAGGCGCGCTCCACGCTCTCCTGGAAGGGCGACGTGGAGACCGCGCTGGAGCGGCTGCTCGGCGGGGCCAGGGCCAGGGGCGGCCCGCGCAAGGAGCCGGCCCTGCGGCCGTTCTGACGGCCGGGGACACGGCCACTGGCTACTGGACGACGAGACGGCGAGGGGCCCCGGGTGGATACCCGGGGCCCCTCGCCGTCAGGGTGTGGTGATCCCTAGAGGTACTCGGCCAGCTCGCGGAGGAGTGCGGCCTTCGGGCGGGCACCGGTGATGCTCTTCACCAGCTCGCCGTTCTGGTAGACGTTCAGCGTCGGGATGGAGATCACGCCGTACTGGGCAGCGGTGCCCTGGTTGGCGTCCACGTCCAGCTTGGCCACGGTGAGCTTCTCAGCGTGCTCGGTGGCGATCTCCTCGAGGATCGGGGCGACCTGGCGGCACGGGCCGCACCAGGTGGCCCAGAAGTCGACCAGGACGGGCTTGTCGCTCTTCAGGACCTCGGCGTCGAAGGTCGCGTCGGTCACATCGATGGTGGCGCCGGCCACGGGAACTCCTAAGGGTCAGAACGGGGGTGTGCTGGTGTGAACAACGCGCGGCGTCGTTCTGTTTCTCAGACCGCGACGGCGGCGGTGGCCTGGGCGGCCTCGTGGTCCAGGGCGGCCAGGTAGCGCTCGGCGTCCAGTGCGGCGGCGCAGCCGGTGCCGGAGGCGGTGATGGCCTGGCGGTAGGTGTGGTCCACCACGTCGCCGGCGCCGAAGACGCCGGGGATGTTGGTCCGGGTGGAGGGGGCCTCGACCTTGAGGTAGCCCTCGGCGTCCAGCTCCAGCTGGCCCTTGAAGAGCTCGGTGCGCGGGTCGTGGCCGATCGCGATGAACAGGCCGGTGACCGGCAGCTCGCGCTTCTCGCCGGTGGTGGTGTCGCGCACGGTCAGGCCGGTCAGCTTCGGGTCGCCGTGGATCTCCTCGACGGCGGTGTCCCAGGCGAAGCCGATCTTCGGGTCGGCGAAGGCCCGCTCCTGCATCGCCTTGGAGGCGCGCAGGCTGTCGCGGCGGTGCACGACGGTGACCGACTTGGCGAAGCGCGAGAGGAAGGTGGCCTCCTCCAGGGCGGTGTCGCCGCCGCCGACCACCGCGATGTCCTGGTCGCGGAAGAAGAAGCCGTCGCAGGTCGCGCACCAGGAGACGCCGCGGCCGGAGAGCTTGTCCTCGTTCGGCAGGCCGAGCTTGCGGTGCTGCGAGCCGGTGGTGACGATCACCGCGCGGGCCCGGTGCACGGTGCCCTCGGAGTCGGTGACGGTCTTGATCTCGCCGGTGAGGTCCACCGCGACGATGTCGTCCGGGATCAGCTCGGCGCCGAAGCGCTCGGCCTGGGCCCGCATGCTGTCCATCAGCTCGGGGCCCATGATGCCGTCCCGGAAGCCGGGGAAGTTCTCGACCTCGGTGGTGTTCATCAGCGCACCGCCGGCCGTCACCGCGCCCTCGAAGACCAGGGGCTTGAGGGAGGCACGGGCGGTGTAGAGCGCAGCGGTGTATCCGGCAGGGCCGGACCCGATGATGATCACGTTACGGACGTCGCTCACTGCTTCTCCTGGTTCGCATCGCGGCCCGCGCTGTGCGGGAGGGCGGTCCTGCTCCGCCGCCGGGGACAACGACTGACCAGTCTCCCTCATTCCCGGGCCCGGCCGTGACAGGCGCTCGCAGAGTGGGCGGTCCGGTGGGACAACGTCACCTGGGCGCCCGTTCTCCGGCCGGACGGGAGGGCGCTGAGGGTCCGTCAGCCGGCCGGGACGGTGCGGTGCAGCAGGGTGCGGCAGTCGGGGGTGACCAGGTAGGTGTCGTACCGGTCGGTGCCGAGCGGGAAGACCAGGGCCGTCACCGGCTCCGATCCGTAGCGGCCGGTGCCCTGGGCCAGCGGCCGTCCGGACGGCAGGCCGGCGCAGTGGGCGGCCGCCGTGGCCGCCTCCGCGCTGGGGGAGGGGGAGTTGGAGGGGCCCAGACCCATGTCGCCGGAGCCCGGGGCCTCGGGGGGCTGGGCGGAGAGCGACCCCTTGCCGGCGGAGACCGCCTGGCGCTGGCTGCTGACCAGCCGCTGGACCTCGGCGGGAAGCCCCTCGTCGGTGAACTCGGAGCGGGCGCTGTCGAACCCGCCCACGGCGGCGGTACCGGCCTTGGCAGACCCGGAGGCCGTGGAGGCGTCCTGACTGGTCGGCAGGTCCCGGAGCAGGACGCCGGCCAGGACGGTCCCGAGCATCGCGAAGGCCGCGCCGAGCAGTACCCGGCGGTGCATCCGCCGGCGCTGCGGCGAACGGGCCCGCAACCCGGACCGCTGCCGGGCCCGCGCCTCGGTCCGGCCGGCCGGGAGGACCACGGGGGCGGCCGCCTCGGCGGCCAGGGCGGCGTCGATCCGCTCGGCCACCTCGGCGGGCAGCCCGGGGGAGGGCAGCGAGCCCAGCAGCTCGCTCACCTCGGCCAGGGCGGCCAGGGTGTCGGTGCACTCGGGGCAGCCGTCGAGGTGGGACCGGAGGGCGTCGGCCGTCCCGGGGTCGGCGAGGCCCTCGGCCAGGTCGGCCAGCAGGTCGACGTCGGGGTGGTCGGTGCCGGACCAGGGCTCGGCGGGGGAGGAGTGGTTCATCGCGGGGTCACGTCTCCTCTCAGGGCCTGGCCGGGACTCGGCTGCTCTGGGACGGGCGGGGTGGCGTTCCGGTTCCCGTCTCCCGTTTCACGTGAAACATCGCCGGAGGGCGGGGCGGGGGCGGGGTCCGTTTCACGTGAAACGGACCGCAGGTGGCGCACCAGCGGCAGCAGCTTGGCCCGCCCACGGGCGCAGCGGCTCTTCACCGTGCCGACCGGCACGCCGAGCACCTCGGCCGCCTCGGCCACGGCGTAGCCCTGCATGTCGACCAGCACCAGGGCGGCCCGCTGGTCCGGTGGCAGGACGGCCAGCGCGGCGGTCACCTCCCGCTGGAGCTCGGCCCGGACCACCACCGCCTCGGTGGCCTCGGCGCTGCCCAGCAGGCGGTCCAGCCGGTGCTCCTCCTGGTCCAGCGGGGTGGCCGGGCGGCTGGCCGAGCGGCGGGCCCGGTCCAGGCAGGCGTTGACCACGATCCGGTGCAGCCAGGTGGTGACGGCCGAGCGGCCCTCGAAGGTGTGGGCGGCCCGGAAGGCCGACACCAGGGCGTCCTGGAGGGCGTCGGCGGCCTCCTCGCGGTCGCCCAGGGTGCGCAGGGCGACCGCCCACAGACGGTCCCAGTGGCGGCGCACCAGCACGCCGAAGGCGTCCGGGTCGCCGGCCGCGTGCCGCGCCAGCAGGGTGGCGTCGGGGAGCTCCTCCGTCACCGCCACCCCTCTCCGTCCGTCAGCCGATGACCTTCACCTCGGCGATCCGGCCGCGGTACTGACTGTCCACATCCTTGGGGATGCTGGTGAGCCAGAGCAAGAGGTAACGGGTGGTCAGCGGCTGGCCGGGCTTGAGCTCGACCTGGGTGCCCTGCTGGGTGGCCACCGGGCTGCCGAAGGAGGCCAGGCCGGTCTTGTCCGCGCGTGGTGCGGAGGCGGTGCCCTTGGGCTGCGCGTAGAGCTCCATCGTGCTGCTGCCGGCGAACTGGACCTGCACCGAGCTGACCTGCTGTTCGCTGCCGAGGTCGACCAGCAGCCCGGTGCCGGCCCGGTAGCCGCCGCCCAGGGGGTCGTAGTAGCCGGAGGTGGACCAGGCGGTGGACGGGTCGCCGTCGAAGGCCTTGGGCACCTCGCCGACGTGCTCCGGGTCGGTGCCGAGCGCGTTGAAGGAGGACATGCCCGAGATCGCGAGGGTCTTGCCGGGCGGGGCGGCCGGGTCTCCGGAGGTGCTCGGGCCGGTGCTCGGCCGCTGGTCGTGGAGGTCGGCCTCGGAACGGTCGTTGTAGTAGCTGACGAGCTGCCAGGAAGCCACGCCGATCACCGCCAGCGCGACCACCGAGGCGGTCAGCCGGACCAGCCGCCGCAGCCGCGGGCGGCGGTGGCGGGGCAGCTGCTGGAGTGCCTCGGTCGGCGCCGGCCGGCCGTGGTTCGGCGGGGCGGCGTGCGGCGAGGGGTGCTGGGCGAGGTGGTGCTGCGGCCGGCCCTGCGACGGCTGGGGCCGGTGCGGGCGGGGCGGCAGCGGCGGCGGGGTGAACGAGGGTGCGGGCTGCTCGGGCTGACGGACCTTCGGCATCAGCGCGATCGCCTTGGCCAGCTCCTCCGGCGTGGTGATCGGCTCCTGGTGGTGCGGCGGGGTCTCGCACAGCGCCCGGGCGGCCAGCTCGGAGAGGCCCTTGTGGACGCCCGCCTTGACCTGCTCCGGCGGTACGCAGTCCAGCCCCTTCGGCACCCCCTGAAGGTCGTAGCGGTCCTCCGGGTAGGGCCAACGGTGCGTCAGGGCGGCGAACAGCAGCGCCCCGATGGCCCGGGTGTCGGTCCGGGAGGCGTCCTCGTCGGGGATCCCGCGCAGCGCGGCGTCCACCGCGATGCCGTTGATCCGGTACTGGCCGCTGTCGGTGCGCAGCACGCACCTCGGGGTGAGCCGCAGGTGGGCCTGGCCGCGCCGGTGCGCGGCCGCGATGGCATCGGTGACCTGACGGACCATCTGGTACGCCTCGTAGGGCTCCAACGGGCCGTCGGCGAGCAGCTGGGCCAGGTCGGAGGCGCCGGGCAGCCACTCCCGGACGACGTAGACGTGGTCGCCGTCCTGGACCGCGTCGAGCACCTGGACGAAGCGCGGATCGCCCAGCAGGGCGGCCGACTTGGCGGCGGCCAGCACTCCCCGGGCGCGCTGGTGGCCGGCCGAGAGCAGGTGCACGCCGACCGGGCGGCGGAGCTTCTCGTCCACCGCGCGCCAGCTGCTGAAGTGCTCGGACTGGGTGATGCAGTCCTCCAGCCGGTACCGGTCGGCGATCCGGTCGCCGCTGTGCCGCACCGGGGCGGGGCGGAGAAGCGGCAGCTCGCCGGTGGGCTGGTCGATGGTGGCCGCCAGCTCCTCGGAGGTGGCGGCGGGGGCGTCGGTCGCGTCGCCGGCGTCGGCCTCGTCGGCGGAAGTGGCCTGAACGGCCTTCCGGGCCGCTTCGGCGGCGACCTCGGTCGGGAGCTCGGCCGCGCCCTTGGAGGTGTCCCCGGCCGGACCGCCGGTGCGCTCCGACAGCGGTGGCCGGTCGGCGAGTTCGGCGGCGATCTCGGCGGTGGAGAGCGGGGCGGTGGCCTCGGACGCCCGCTCCGCCGGGCCGTCGGCCCGCAGGTCCGAGAGCTCACCGAGTGCGGTGGCCACCGCCGTGTCGTCCGTCGCGGACGTGTCGACTACCGCCTTGGTGCCATCAGCCACCGTTGTCCTGCCTCCCCTTGCGTCGCCCCGGGTTCCGGAAAGTCGGCCGTCGGCCCGTCCCCGGAGGGCGGCGGCGTGCCAGGACAATTGTGCCCACTCTTCCTCCCCTGCTACGACCGCTGGACGAACCGACCGGTTGCGTTCCGGCCGTGTCGGGCCGGAGTTCACCGGTCGGTGGGTTGCGCGGGCCCCGGGAAGGCCCGGGCCGGACTGACGGTGGGTCAGCGCCCGAGCCTGCTACGCACCATACCGATCATCGCGTTGAGCTCCTCGATCCGCATCCGACGGGCGATCAGGGCGAAGACGGCCAGTTGCAGCCCGCCGGCCAGCACCAGGGTGACCACCGAGCCGGGCCAGTCCCCGATCGCGCCGGTGAGCAGGTCGTTCAGCAGCAGTCCGGCGCCCGCGCCGACCGCGGCGGCCGGCACCGAAGCGATCGCCAGCCGGACGTAGGTCTTGGCGATCCGGCCGGTGTCCAGTCCGCCGATCCGCGCCTTCAGCTTGGGCACCGCCACCGCCACGCCGACGGCGTAGGCGAGCCCGTAGCCGAGGGCCATCCCGGTGACCGCCCACTGCGAGGGCAGCAGGTACCAGCAGAGCACCGCGAAGGCGGCCTGACAGCCCGCCACCCAGACGGTGTTGGCGAACGGGGTACGGGTGTCCTCGTAGGCGTAGAAGCCGCGCAGCAGCACGTACTGGACCGAGTAGGGGATCAGGCCCAGGGCGAAGGCGGAGAGCATGTAGCCGATCGCGGTGGTGCCGTGGGCGACCGAGCCGCCGTTGCCGAAGCCGTAGATCGCGCTGCCGATCACCGGGCCGAGGGCGAGGAAGAGGAAGGCGGCGGGCACGATCGCCACCGCCGAGGTGCGCAGCCCGTACGAGAGGTCGTCGCGGACCGCCCCGGCGTCGCCGTCGGCGGCCGAACGGGAGAGCCGGGGGAGCACCGCGCTCATCACCGAGACGGTGATCACGGCCATCGGCAGCTGCCAGATCAGCAGCGCGTTGGAGTACGCGGCCAGGCCGACGCCGAGGTGCCCGGTGGCCTCGGCGGCCGAACCGGCGGCGGTGGCCAGCTGGGTGATCACCAGGTACCCGGCCTGGTTGGCCAGGACGAACAGGAAGGTCCACTTGGCCAGCCGGGCGGCCTTGCCGAGGCCGTGGCCGCGCCAGTCGAAGCGGGGCCGGAAGCGGAACTCGGCCGCCCGCAGGTAGGGCACCATCGCCAGGGCCTGGACGGCCAGGCCGAGCAGGGTGCCGAGGCCGAGCAGCCGGATGCCCTCGGGGGCGATGGTCCCCGGGGTCACCTCGCTGTGCTGGAAGGTGCCGTAGACCCAGATGTACATCCCGAAGGTCGCGATCACCACGACGTTGTTGAGGACCGGGGTCCACATCATCGCGCCGAACCGGCCCCGGGCGTTGAGGATCTGACCCATCACCACGTGGATGCCCATGAAGAAGATGGTCGGCAGGCAGTACCGGGCCAGCGCCACGGTGGTGTCCGCGCTGGCCGGGTCCTTCATCAGCGAGTGCGAGATCAGCTGCACCAGCAGCGGCGCGCCGAGTACGGCCAGGAAGGTCACCCCGGCCAGGCCGACCATCACCACGGTGAGCAGGCGGTTGGCGTAGGCGGTGCCGCCGTCCTCGTCGTTCTTCATCGCCCGGACCAGCTGCGGTACGAAGACCGCGTTGAGCGCGCCGCCGCCGATCAGGATGTAGAGCAGGGTGGGCAGGGTGTTGGCCGCGTTGTACGAGTCGCCCATGGTGCCGACGCCGATCGCGGCGGCGATCACCATGGTGCGCAGGAAGCCGGTGCCGCGGGAGACCAGGGTGCCGGCCGCCATCAGGGCACTGGAGTTGACCAGGCTGGCCACCTTGCCGCCGGCCGCGGGCCTGGCCGGTCCGGCCGCCTCGCCCGCCTCGGCGGGCTGACCGGCCGCCACGGGGGGCGTGAGCGGGGTGGCGGGCGGGCCGATGGCCTCGGCCTCGGAGAGCGGCGGGTCGAACTCGATCGGCGGGACGTAGGGCTCGCCGCGGTCCGGGTGGTCGCCGTTGCCGCCACCGCCCTTGACGGCCGCGGCCGCAGCCGCGGAGCCGCCGGTGGCGGTGAGCAGGCCGTCCACGCCGACGTACTCGGCGGCCGGGTCGGCCGGGTCGGCGGCGGGTACGGGGACGGCGGCGGGCTCGGCGAGCGGTTCGGCGGCCAGCGAGGCCCAGCGCGGCGCCGGGGCGGTCAGGCCGGTCTCGGCGGGCCGCTGCCGGGAGGGCTGGAGCAGCCGGAGGGTCTGCGGGTCGTCGGGGTCGGCCGGTCCGGCGGCGGCTGCGGGGGAGGCGGGGTCGGCCGTCAGGGCTTCGGCGGCCGCCTCCGGGGCCGGGTGCTGCGGGGGCACGGCCGCGGCCGGGGCGCGCAGCCCGTACGGGTCCGCACCCGGCGCGGTCGGGTACGGGTCCTCCGCGTAGGGGTCCTGGGCGTAGGTGTCCGCCAGGTACCAGTCGGCGGACCGGTCCGCGGAGCGGCCGTCCTGCCCCGCGGCGCGTCCCTGATCACGTCCCTGTGCTCGGTCCTCGCGCGGCCCGCTCATGCCACCTCATCGCTGGTCGGGTACGTCCGCCCGGGCGGGGCGGCTCAGTGACCCACCTTCTCATCACCGGAGGCGTCTTCCCCGGCACCTGCGCCGCTCTCCCGCGGCGTGCCTCCGGCCGTCCGGCCCGTCCCGGCGGCCGCGGCGGCGGCCGGGGCGGCGGCCGGGGCGGCGGCCGGGGCGGCGGGCTCGCCGTCGGCGTCGGCCGGGGCGGGGGTGGCGGTCTCCAGCGGGGCCTCGGGGTCCTCCTGCGGCTCGTCGGCCCGCTTGCGGCGCTGGAAGGTGAAGCGGACGGCGGCCAGCAGCATCAGGATCACGCCGCCGCCGATGACGTACAGCACGCCGGAGGTGACCGAGGTGACCTCCACGCTGAAGGCCATCGGCTCGCCGTACGGGTAGCCGTTGGTGGTCTCCAACTGGGCGGTCATCGGGACCGGGCCGTTGCTCTTGGCCCGGGCGTTGAAGCGCAGGGTGCGGCTGGTGACCGCCTCGACCACCACGGGGTCGGCGCCGCCGACGTGGACCCGGTTCGGCTGGCTGGAGGAGAGCCTGATCCGCAGGTTGCCGACCGCCTGGTTGAGGTCGTTCTTCATGCTGACCAGGACGATCCCGTTGTCACCTGCGAGGGTGACCGTGCTCTTGGGGGTGAGCTTGACCGCGCCGATCAGGCCGTCCAGGTAGTTCTGCACGCCGGCCCGGTAGGTGGAGCCGGCCGGGCCCTGGTCGCGCCACTGGGTGGACATCGAGCGGACCATCGCGGCGTTGAACGGCCCGCGCACCTTCTGCGGCTGGGTGAGGATGAAGAGCAGCTGGTCCAGCTTGCCCTGAATGCCCATCACCTGGGCCAGGGTCTCCCGGGAGAGCTCGCCGGCCCGGAGGTGCTGCGGGTACTCGCCCGGTCCCGGGACGTAGCTGTTGGCCCGCTGGTCGGCCGGGGCGGTGGCGACGGCGTCCAGCTTCACCAGCTTGACCCAGCCGCCCTGCTGGGCGGCGGTCACCGACTTGGCCAGGGTGTCGGCCGCGGTGCCGTCGAGGTTGCGCGGGGGCAGTACCAGCAGGGTGCGCGGGTCCGGCCGCTGACGGTTGACCGTCATGGTCTCGGCGAGGAAGCGCTGGATCGTCGCGTTCTGCGCCTGAGTGGTGCTCAGGTCCTGCTGGAAGAGGTCGGAGATGGCGGCGTCGGCGACCACGGCGGTCTGCCCGTTGCCGATCGGCCGGGCCGCGTTCGGGGTGTACTCCAGCCCGTTGTCGGGGAACGCGGAGCCGCTGGCCAGCAGCACGTTGTCCCCGGTGGTGCGGGCCACCTCCGCGATCTGCTGGTCCAGTTGGCCCTGGTAGGGCCAGGCCACGTTGGAGCTGACGTCCACCGAGAGCCGGCCCTCGGTGGTCACCTCACCGGCGGTGTGGGCCTTGCGCAGCGCGGTGTCCATGCCGGGCAGGTCGGCGCCGTTGTGCGCGATCGAGGCCAGGTCCGGGTCGGCGTAGGGCAGCGAGACCACCTGGCTGCCGGCCGTGGCCACCGCCGCACGCAGCAGCTTGAGCCACTCGACGGCGGCGTCCCGGCCGGTGCCGGGCACGGTGTTCTCCTCCTTGGCCGACTCGCCCGCGGTGCCGGGCTTCTGCACCCGGTAGTTCCGGGTCATCGCCAGCACGGTGTCCAGCAGGTCCGGGTCGACCACCCAGGTCAGGCCGGGCAGCTCCTTGCCGGTCTGCACCAGCTGGTACAGCCGCCCGCCGGGGGCCAGCTCGGTGGCCAGCGAGTCGTCCCGCAGCACCGCGGTCTGGTCGTTCTCGGTGCCCATGGTCTGGGCGACCAGCTCCGGGGCGTGGGTGATCGGCCAGACCACCGCGAGCTGGGTCGGGGCCGGGGTCGGCTCGGAGTTGTAGGGGAGGAAGGTGCGGGCGATCCCGAGGGTGTGGGAGGAGTCGTCGTCCGGGGTCTTGCCGGAGGCGTCCACCGCCAGCTCCAGCACGCCGCCCTTGTTCGGCTTGAGGTCGCCGACCGGCAGGTTCACGGTGAAGGTGTGGCTCTCGCCCGGGGCCAGGTCGCCCAGCTTCTCGCGGCCCGCGGTGGTGATGGGGGAGCCGTCCTGCGTGAGCGGGTCGTCGCGACGGACGACCGCGTCGATACCGCTCCGGGTGGTCACCTGCCTCGCGGTCCGCAGCCCCGCCTCGACCTCCTTGATCGGCGACGGGCCGCCGTTGGTCACCTTCCCGGTGACGGTGACCCTGCTCTGCGGGGTCGCCACCCGGGGGTCCACCGTGTCGATGGTCACCACCGCCGGGTACTCGGCGGAGGCGGTCGGCAGGGAGAGCGAGGGTGGCCCGCCGTCGGCCAGCGCCGGCCGGGCCGAGGCCGGCAGCGTCCCGCAGGTCAGCAGCGCGGCGGCGGCCAGCAGCCCCGACAGCGGCCGGACCCATCGGCGCGGCCGGGACCGGTCCGCCGTGCTCTGCCCCTGGTGCCGCACCGGCTCACCCACGCGTGTCGACCTCGCCGTTCTGGATCGGAGGGCTCTGGATCGGATGGAACTCGATGGAACTCGAAGGAACCGATCCAGAGCTGGAAGGGGATCTGGAAGGGGGATACCGCAGCGGCAGCCGAGGCCCGGGCCGGGATCTCACCACCGGCATGGTAACGAGGCCGGTGGCGCGCTGGTGTTGCGGGCCGGGGGCTCACGGGGCGTGACCGGCCGGCCGGACTCCGGGCGGGGTGCGTGCGGGCTCCGTCCGACGGGTCGTCACCTTCCGTGCCGGGGCGGGCGGGTGGCCGGAGTGCGCCCGGTCCGGGGCCTGTGGTGCGGCAGTGGTGCGGCGCACGTCGGGTGAACCGGAAGAAACCGGGCGGCGGACAGCCGGGGAGGGCACGTACCCTTGTGAGCCGTGTCCACTGCCAATGATCCCGGCGCCCAGCCCGCCCGTGTCCAGCCCGCCCGCGCACCGCTGTCCAGCACCGAAGCCGTCCGCTCCGCCGCCCCCGGCCTGACCGAGGCCCAGGCCCGCGGCCTGCAAGAGCTGCTCCGGGTCTCCCCGGTGGCCGACGAGATCGCCGGACGGTTCCGGGCGGCCGGGCACCGGCTGGCCCTGGTCGGCGGCTCGGTCCGGGACGCGCTGCTCGGCCGGCTCGGCAACGACCTCGACTTCACCACCGACGCCCGCCCCGAGCAGGTGCTCAAGCTGGTCAAGGGCTGGGCCGACGCGGTCTGGGACGTCGGCATCGCCTTCGGCACCGTCGGCGCCCGCAAGGACACGGCGGACGGGTCGTTCCTGATCGAGATCACCACCTACCGCAGCGAGTCCTACGACCGCACCTCGCGCAAGCCCGAGGTCAGCTACGGGGACAGCATCGAGGAGGACCTCGTCCGGCGGGACTTCACCGTCAACGCGATGGCCGTGGACCTGCCCGACCGCGGCTTCGTCGACCCGCACCGCGGGCTGGACGACCTGGAGGCCCGGGTGCTGCGCACCCCCGCCACCCCCGAGGAGTCCTTCTCCGACGACCCGCTGCGGATGATGCGGGCCGCCCGCTTCGCCGCCCAGCTGGACTTCACCCCGGCGCCCGAGGTGGTCGCCGCGATGACCGCGATGGCCGAGCGGATCACCATCGTCTCCGCCGAGCGGGTCCAGGCCGAGCTCAACAAGCTGCTGCTCGCCGACCACCCGGTCAAGGGCCTGCGGCTGCTGGTCGACACCGGGCTGGCCGCGCACGTGCTGCCCGAACTGCCCGCCCTCCAGCTGGAGAGCGACGAGCACCACCGGCACAAGGACGTCTACGAGCACTCGCTGACGGTGCTGGAGCAGGCCATCGCCCTGGAGTCGGACGGCCCCGACCTGGTGCTGCGGCTCGCGGCGCTGCTGCACGACATCGGCAAGCCGCGCACCCGCCGCTTCGAGTCCGACGGGCGGGTCTCCTTCCACCACCACGAGGTGGTCGGCGCCAAGATGACCCGCAAGCGGATGCGGGACCTCAAGTACTCCAAGGAGCTCACCGAAGAGGTCTCCCGGCTGGTCGAGCTCCACCTGCGCTTCCACGGCTACGGCGGGGGGGAGTGGACCGACTCCGCGGTGCGGCGCTACGTCACCGACGCCGGCCCGCTGCTGGAGCGCCTGCACAAGCTGACCCGCTCCGACTGCACCACCCGCAACCGCAAGAAGGCCGCCGCCCTCTCCCGGACGTACGACTCCCTGGAGGAGCGGATCACCGTCCTCAGGGACCAGGAGGAGCTCGACGCCGTCCGGCCCGCCCTGGACGGCAACCAGATCATGCAGCTCCTCGACCTCAAGCCCGGCCCGCAGGTCGGCCGCGCCTACAAGCACATGCTCGAACTCCGGCTGGAGAACGGGCCCATGGAGCACGACGAGGCGGTGGCCGCCCTCAAGCAGTGGTGGGCCGAGCAGGACTGACCTTCTTTCAGAAGGTCAGTGGGGGCGTCCGGTCCGGGCGCCCCCACAGACGTCTACTTCTCGAGCAGGTGCAGGCAGAGGGAGAACTCGGTGCCGTAGCGGCCCTCGACGTACTGCACGTCGGTCTCCGGGAAACGGTCGCAGGCGTGCCTGTTGGGGCTGTCGTCCACCCGGCCGACGACCCGGGCCTGGGCGTCCGGGTCGGAGCACTTGACCACCGACAGATCCGGGCGGCGGTTCTCCGCCGCCAGGTCGCCGTGGAGCTCCTGCACGCAGTCGCCGACCACGGCGCCGGAGGGCAGGGTGCTGTCCACGTTGACGAGCACGGCGATCATGGCCAACGGGACCAGGAACCCGAGCACCGCGGCACGGCGGAAAACCGGCTTGCCACGGTCCATCGGCTGACCAGGTGCGCCCGGTATCGGCTCGGCGAGCTGGTTGACCCTCCACCGGTGCGGCAGGTTGACCAGCATGGTGATCGGGTTCGCCAGCATGGAGATCGGCCCCCACCACCCCTGCCAGAGGCTGTTCGCCGTCATCCGGCGGTGCGTGGCGATTCCGCAGCTCCGGCAGAACGGGCCCTCCTGCCAGAGGAACTTCATGTACAGCACGAGGCCCCGGTGACCGCGGAAGGTCGCTTGGACGGCCGGCGCCGACCCGCAGAACCTGCAGAACGGCCCAGGGAGCAGTTGGCCCACCGGCGGAGGCGGTTGGGGAAGCGGTGCGGACATGGAAGACCCCCGGGGTGATTCGTACGGTGAACGAGAACGCCGCAAGCTATCGACCCGGAGATCAACGGCGACAGCGAGTTTCCCGGACGGTGGGGGAAATGACACCCGGCCGTGATCACCCGCGCCGTGACCAAGATCGCCTGAACACCTGTCGCTTTAGCGGATCCGCTCGATCGTGTGCTCCAACTCATCGGCTCTGGTGGGTGGTTGGTGGGACGTGGTGGCCTGTTCCTGGGAACGGGAAGTACCCGGTTCCCGGAGAGGAGTACAGCCATGGCTGTGGACGCGGTGCTGTTGGAGTCCCCGACGATGCGGGCGGTGGTCGCGGAGCGGGTGGAGGTGCTGGACCGGGTGAAGGTGCTGGTGCTGCTGCCGGACGGGGTGCACGTCACCACGGAGGGCGTGGCGCGGTACTTCGGAGTCGGGGAGACGGTGATCAAGGCGGTCGTCCATGACCACCGGAATGAGTTGAAGGCCAACGGCTACCGGGCGATCGCGGGTGCTGAACTGAGTTGCTTCAAGCAACTCTGTCGTATCGAGTCCCGCGCCAGGTCACTCGCGCTGTTCAGCCGGCGAGCCGTGCTGAACGTGGCGATGCTGCTGCGGGACAGCGAAACCGCACGTCAGGTGCGGTGCCACCTGCTGGACGCGGAGGAGACCTGGCGCCACGGGCCTGTGGATAACCCTGTGTACCGGCCTGTGGACAACCGGTCGCGCTACCCCGAGGGGTCGGTGGACGCGGCGGTGGCGCGGGTGGCGGGGGGAGGGTGAGGGGGCGTCAGCGGGGGCGGGCGGAGCGGGTGTAGAGGACGGCGGTGATGGCGTAGAGGAGGGAGGTGGTGAGCATCAGGAGGGGCGAGCGGCCGTCGAGGGGGAGGAGCAGTGCGGTGACGGCGGCGGCGGCGACGAAGGCGAGGTTGAAGAGGACGTCGTAGAGGGCGAAGACGCGGCCGCGGTAGGCGTCCTCGACGGACTCCTGGACCACGGTGTCCGCGCAGATCTTGACGGACTGGGTGACCAGGCCGAGCAGCAGGGCCGCGGTCAGGCAGGGGATCAGCGCGTAGGTGAGGCCGAGGGCGGGGACGAAGACCGCGGCGGAGGCGGTGCAGGCGGTGAGCCAGCCGGTGAGGCCGAGCCGGCGGGTGCACCAGGGGCTGATCAGCGCGGCGAGGAAGAAGCCGACGGCGGAGACGGCCACCGCCTGGCCGAGGGTGGCCATGCCGCCGGGGATGTCGTCGGGGGAGTTGAAGGTGTAGCGGGCGAGCATCAGCACCGTGACGACCAGGATCCCGTAGCAGAACCGGGCGGCGGTGATGGCGGCCAGGGCGTGGGTGGCGGGGCGGCAGTCCCGCACCAGGTGCCGTACGCCGTCGGCGAGTTCGCGGGTGGCGAGGGCCAGGGCGAGGTGCAGCGGGGGCCGGTCGGGGTGGTGGTCGGGACCGAGCAGGTCGGGGCTCATCCGCAGGGCGGAGAGGCCGGCGCAGAGGTAGAGCAGGGCGGCGACGGTGACCAGCAGGGCGTCGGCCCCGGCGCCGGCCGGGAGCACCAGGTGGACCACGAAGCCGAGGCCTCCGCCGCAGGTCGCGGCCACGGTGCCGAGGGTGGGGGAGAGGGCGTTGGCGGTGACCAGCTGTTCGGGGCGGACCACCCGGGGGAGCGAGGCGGAGAGCCCGGCCAGGATGAAGCGGTTGAGTGCGGTGACCAGCAGGGCGGCGAGCAGGAAGAGCCATTCGGGGGCCCGGGCCAGCAGCAGGGCGCCGGTGGCCAGGCCGAGGCCGCAGCGGGCGAGGTTGCCGAGGTAGAGCACCTGCCGCCGGCGCCAGCGGTCCAGCAGCACCCCGGCGAACGGGCCGACCAGCGAGAACGGCAGCAGCAGCACCACCAGCAGCGAGGCGATGTCGGCCGGGCTGGACTGCCGCTCCGGGGAGAAGACCACGTACGAGGCCAGCGAGACCTGGAAGACCCCGTCCGAGAGTTGGGAGAGCACCCGGGCGGTGAGCAACCGCCGGAAGTCCGCACCCCGGAGCAGTGCGCTGAGTGAGGTGCCGTTCCCCGTCCGATCCACCCGCCAAGGGTGCCACGAGGCCGGGCGGTGTTTCACGTGAAACATCACCCGGAAACGCGAACGGGGGCCCTGACGGAACGTCAGGACCCCCGTTCAGCGGCTCAGGAGAGCCGAGGTCAGCGCTCGACCTCGCCGCGGATGAACTTCTCCACGTTCTCCTTGGCCTCGTCGTCGAAGTACTGCACCGGCGGCGACTTCATGAAGTACGAGGAGGCGGAGAGGATCGGGCCGCCGATGCCCCGGTCCAGGGCGATCTTCGCGGCGCGGACGGCGTCGATGATGACACCGGCCGAGTTCGGCGAGTCCCAGACCTCGAGCTTGTACTCGAGGTTCAGCGGGACGTCGCCGAAGGCGCGGCCCTCGAGGCGGACGTAGGCCCACTTGCGGTCGTCGAGCCAGGCGACGTAGTCCGACGGGCCGATGTGGACGTTCTTGGCGCCCATGTCGCGGTCGCGGATCTGCGAGGTGACGGCCTGGGTCTTGGAGATCTTCTTGGACTCCAGGCGCTCGCGCTCGAGCATGTTCTTGAAGTCCATGTTGCCGCCGACGTTCAGCTGCATGGTGCGCTCGAGGACGACACCGCGGTCCTCGAACAGCTTCGCCATCACGCGGTGCGTGATGGTCGCGCCGACCTGGGACTTGATGTCGTCACCGACGATCGGCACGCCGGCCTCGGTGAACTTGTCCGCCCACTCCTTGGTGCCGGCGATGAACACCGGGAGGGCGTTGACGAAGCCGACCTTGGCGTCGATGGCGGCCTGCGCGTAGAACTTCGCGGCCTTCTCCGAGCCCACCGGCAGGTAGCAGACCAGGACGTCGACCTGAGCGTCCTTCAGGGCCTGGACCATGTCGACCGGAGCGGAGTCCGACTCCTCGATGGTCTCCAGGTAGTACTTGCCGAGGCCGTCCAGGGTGTGGCCCCGCTGCACCGTGACGCCGGTCGGCGGCACGTCGCAGATCTTGATGGTGTTGTTCTCGCTGGCGCCGATGGCGTCCGACAGGTCGAAGCCGACCTTCTTGGCGTCGACGTCGAACGCGGCGACGAACTCCACGTCACTGACGTGGTAGTCGCCGAACTGCACGTGCATCAGCCCGGGGACCTTGCCGGCGGGGTCGGCGTCCTTGTAGTACTCGACACCCTGAACCAGCGACGCGGCACAGTTGCCGACGCCCACGATGGCTACGCGAACCGAACCCATTCCGGTTGCTCCCTACTGATCTCATGAGGCCGCCCGATCGGGCGGTTCTCGCTCAACTTCTCTTCTCTGGCGGGCGCGTCGCGCCCAGTCCCGCCGCACACGCACAGGGCGCGGCGGGTTCGGCGATCCGTCAGGAACGCCCCGGGCGGTCGTGCGGTGGCCCCGGCGGGTCCGAGGACCCGGCCTCCTGGCCACGGCCGTCCGAAGTCTTCTCGTGCGGGTCGGGGTTGCGCCCGGCCCGGTTGGCCCGCTCGGTCTCGATCAGCTCGTTCAGCCATCGGACCTCGCGCTCCACCGACTCGAGCCCGTGCCGCTGCAGTTCGAGCGTGTAGTCGTCGAACCGCTCGCGGGTGCGGGCGATCGAGCTGCGCATCCGCTCCAGCCGCTCCTCCAGCCGGCTCCGGCGTCCCTCCAGCACCCGCATCCGGACGGCCCTGTCGGTCTGTCCGAAGAAGGCGAAGTGCACGCCGAAGTGCTCGTCCTCCCAGGCGTCCGGCCCGGAGTCGGCGAGCAGCTCCTCGAAGCGCTGCTTGCCCTCGGGCGAGAGCCGGTAGGTGATCTTCGAGCGCTTGCCGTTGAGGGCGGTGGCCGGAACGTACTCGGCCTCCGGGTTGTCCTCCACCAGGAAGCCCTGGGCGACCAGGCTCTTCAGGCAGGGGTAGAGCGTGCCGTAGGAGAAGGCGCGGAAGGAACCGAGCAGCACGTTGAGCCGCTTGCGGAGCTCGTAGCCGTGCATCGGGGCGTCGTGCAGCAGGCCGAGGACGGCGAACTCCAGTACTCCCGAACGCCTGCTCACCGTGGACCCGCCTCCTTCCGCCCGTGCTGCTATGCCGTGCCGATGTATCGGCTCGATATATCGAGAACAGTAAACCTGGGTCACGGAACGAGCAAGAGCGACTCGGGTGAACGAGGTCACAGGATTCGGCCGGTCCGCGCTGAGCATCCGTCAAGGTCCGTTCGGGGCCAGGTTGGCAACGGGCATGTAATGATCTGGTGGCGTTATGCCTGGCTTGTCATCTGATGCCCGATTAGATGTGGTTTTCGGATGCGTACTCTGTCGCGTGTGCACGGGCTCTCTGTACGCCCGGGCACGAGGACCGAGGAGTGGCTGGAAGATGAGCGAACGACGCCGCAGGTCGCCGAACCCGGACGGCGGTCAGGAGCCGCAGGGGAGCCCGGGCGACGGCGGCCGTCCGTATGCCTACGGGTCACCGCCCGACGGCGCGCCGGTCTACGGCGGCGACCGCGCCGGCGGCGGCCCCCGGGCCGGTGCGGCCCGGGCCACCGCCCAGCAGCCCAGACTGACCAGGGCGGAGATGCGCAAGCAGGCCCAGAAGTCGGGCGCCAAGGGCGGTGCCGAGACCGGCCCCGGCCGGGGTGACAAGGCGGCGGGCCGGGCCGGCAAGTCCGGCAAGCCCGGCAAGAAGCGCTTCATCGACTACCCGAGGTTCGGCAAGACCGGCGTGTGGCGCTGGCTCCCGTCCTGGAAGCAGCAGCTGACGGTCTTCCTGCTGTTCCTCTGCAGCGGCATCGCGGTGGTCGGCGCGGCCTACGCGCTCACCCCGGTGCCCGACCTGAACGCGGCCGTGGACCGTCAGAACAACATCTACTACTGGGCCGACAGCTCCGAGATGACCCGCCAGGGCGACACCAACCGCCAGGTGGTCGGGCTCGCCGACATCAGCAAGGACCTGCAGAACGCGGCGATCTCGATCGAGAACGCCAGCTTCTGGAACGACACCGGCATCGACCCCAAGGGCATCGCCCGCGCCCTCTACAACATGGCGACCGGCGGCGAGACCCAGGGCGGCTCGACCATCACCCAGCAGTACGTGAAGAACGCGTACCTGAGCCAGGATCAGACCCTGAGCCGCAAGGCCAAGGAGCTGATCATCACGCTCAAGGTGAACCAGGACAAGGGCAAGGAGGAGATCCTCACCGGATACCTCAACACCAGCTGGTTCGGCCGCGGCGCCACCGGCGCGCAGGCCGCCGCCCAGGCGTACTACGGCGTGGACGCCAAGAACCTGAACCTCTGTCAGAGCGCCATGCTGGCCGGTCTGCTCAAGGGCGCCTCGTACTACGACCCCTCGATCAAGGCCAACCACGACCGCTCGGTGGCCCGGTGGAACGAGGTGCTGGACCGGATGGTGACCACCGGTGCCATCACCAAGGAGAAGCGGGCCGGCTGCACCGAGTTCCCCGAGCCGCAGCCCAAGAAGGTCTCGGCCAGCATGAACGGCCAGGTCAGCTACATGGTCGAGCTGGCCAACAAGTACCTGATGTCCAAGGACAAGAACGTCACCGAGGCCGCGCTGGGCCGGGGCGGCTACCAGATCTACACCACCTTCCAGAAGGACAAGGTGGACGCCCTGAAGAAGGCCGTGGACGACTTCCGGGCCGAGACCCTGGACGAGGTCAAGCGCCCCGACAACGACAAGTTCGTGCAGGTCGGCGCCGCCTCGGTGGTGCCCAACGACGGTGCCATCATCGCGATCTACGGCGGTGACGGCGTGGAGAAGGGCCACCACACCGACAACGCCGACACCTTCGGCGTGCCGGTCGGCTCGACCTTCAAGCCCTTCGTGCTGGCCGCCGCGATGCAGGACGGCGTGCAGACCGAGACCGGGAGCGACGGCAAGCCGAAGCGCATCAACGCCGACAGCCGCTACCTGGCCGACGACAAGTCGGAGATCCGCGGCCTGAACGGCCAGCCCGTGCTGGAGGACGGCAAGCCCTACCGGCAGAAGAACAGCGGCAGCAGCAAGCCCGGCTACGTGACCCTGCGCAAGGCCATGGAGCAGTCCTACAACGTGCCCTTCGTCCAGCTCGGCCAGGACGTGGGCACCAGGAAGGTCGGCGAGCTGGTCGAGCAGATGGGCCTGCGCAAGGAGAGCCTGGCCGACTCCTCCACCACCACCTTCCCGCTCGGCACCTCGACCCCGAGCGCGATCCGGATGGCCTCGGCCTACGGGGTGTTCGCCTCCCGCGGCATGCAGACCGATCCGTACTCGGTGAGCAAGGTGCTGCACCAGGGCGTCGAGCAGAAGCAGTTCACCCGGGCCGCTCCCAAGCAGGTGCTGGAGCAGGCGGTGGCGGACAACGTCACCGACGTGCTGGTGAACGTGGCCAAGAACGGCACCGGTAGCAAGACCAACGCGCTGAACCGGCCGATCGCCGGCAAGACCGGCACCACCGACAAGGGCCTGTCGGCCTGGTGGGTCGGCTACACGCCTTCCCTGGTCACCTCGGTCGGCATGTGGCGCGAGGAGCCGGGCAAGCCCGGTCTGCTCAGCCTGAACGGCACCGCCAAGAAGGACGAGGTCCACGGTGGTGACTTCCCGACCGACATCTTCACCCGCTACATGAAGACGATCCTGAACGGCCAGCCGAAGGAGAACTTCCCGAAGCCGGAGGAGATCGGCGAGCAGGTGGACTCCTCGGGCGCCCCCTCCACGGCCAGCCCGTCGGCCACCCCGTCCGAGACCGCCCCGGTGGCCCCGCCGACCACGATCGCCCCGAGCGTGCCGACCGCCCCCACCACCCCGACCGCGCCGGTCACCACGGTGCCGAGCGAGTCGCCGACCGGCACCGAGGACCCCTGCCTGGTCCCGGGGCTCTGCCCCACCGGCGCTCCCTCGCCGAGCGGCAAGCCGAGCGGCAAGCCCACCGGACGGCCGACCGGCAGCCCGAGCCCGAGCAGCAGCCCGAGCCCGACCGGCAGCGCTAGCCCGAGCGGCGGCGCCGGTACCGGCAACGGCAACAACGGGATCGCCCCGCAGGGCTGACGGAACGTCATCCCGACCCGCACCACCCGGTGGCGGTCCTCCTCGGAGGGCCGCCACCGGCGCGTTCCGGGCGCGGTGCGGTCCTGGTGCGGGCGTGTGCCGGGCCGATCCCGCCGCACCGCCGAAACCCGTTGGCGGGGGCACCTGCTGTGGAGTGGACCAGTGCGGCATCATGTCCGCCATGACGTCGAGCGCACCTGACGAGAACGGCAGCACGGCCACCGTGCCGGATCCGGCGGTCGCCCCGGGGCCGCCGCAGAACACCGTGGTCGTCCCCGCGGACGAGGACCCGGTGGCCGCCGCGGGCAGCGAGCTGTTCGGCGGCCCGCCCGGCCGCCGCGCCCTGCTCGGCGTCAACTGGTGGGTCCCCGCCCGGTTCCTGGCCCTGCTGGTGATCGTCACCTGCGTGCTCGGCATGGCGCAGAAGCTGCCCTGCTACGACGGCGGCTGGTTCCGCGGCGCCACCACCCAGTACACCCACGCCTGTTACAGCGACATCCCGCACCTGTACACCTGGCGCGGCTTCGCGGCCGGGCTGACCCCGTACGTGGACATGCTGCCGCAGCCCAGCGCGGACATGCAGTACCTCGAGTACCCGGTGCTCACCGGCCTGTTCATGCAGGTGGCGGCCTGGCTCACGCCGGGCACCGGGAGCACCGAGACCCAGGAGCAGTGGTTCTGGCTGATCAACGCCGGGATGCTGACGGCCTGTGCGGTGGTCACCGTGGTGGCGCTCACCCGGGCGCACCGCCGCCGCCCCTGGGACGCCCTGCTGTTCGCCCTGGCCCCCGCGCTGGCGCTCAACCTCACCATCAACTGGGACCTGCTGGCGGTCGCCTTCTGCACCGTCGCGATGGCCTTCTGGGCCGGCCGCCGCCCGGCCTGGGCCGGGGCCTTCATCGGCCTCGCCACCGCGGCCAAGCTCTACCCCTTCCTGCTGCTCGGCCCGCTGCTGGTGCTCTGCTGGCGGTCCGGGAAGTGGCGTGAGTTCTGGCAGGCGGTCGGCGGCGCGGCCGGCGCCTGGCTGCTCGTCAACCTTCCGGTGATGGTGGCCAACTTCAAGGGCTGGGCCACCTTCTACACCTTCAGCCAGACCCGCAAGGAGGACTTCGGCTCCTTCTGGCTGATCCTGATGCAGGACCGCGGCGAGCAGCTGGAGACCCTCAACACCTGGATCGCCGGCCTGCTGATCGCCGCCTGCCTGGGCATCTGCTGGCTGGCGCTCTCCGCACCGCGCCGCCCGCGCTTCGCCCAGCTGGCGTTCCTGATCGTGGCCGCGTTCATCCTGACCAACAAGGTCTACTCGCCGCAGTACGTGCTCTGGCTGATCCCGCTGGCCGCGCTGGCCCGCCCGCGCTGGCGGGACTTCCTGATCTGGCAGGCCTGCGAGGTGCTGTACTTCCTCGGCGTCTGGTCCTACCTGGCCTTCACCGGCGACTCCAAGCAGCACGGCATCAACCAGGACTGGTACCACCTGGCGATCGTGTTCCACCTGCTCGGCACGCTCTACCTGTGCTGGATGGTGGTCCGCGACATCCTCCGGCCGGAGCTCGACCCGGTCCGCTGGGACGGCAGCGACGACCCCTCGGGCGGCGTGCTCGACCAGGCCCCGGACGTCTTCGTGCTCGGCACCGCCCGCCGCCTGCGCGAGGACCGCAGCTACGCGGAGTACGCGCTGCCCGAGCAGGCCGACTGGCTTCCCGAGCGCTTCGAACCCGGCCACACCGTGCATGACGAGGACCAGCAGCCGCCCGCCGACACGCCGCCCGCCGGGCAGCCGCCCGCCGACGAACTGCGCAGCGGCAGGGAGTAGCAGCGGCAGGGACCAACCCCTACGCGTCGACCACCCGGTCGAAGTGGGTGGTGGTGTGACGGGTGTTCAGCTCCAGCTCGTCGCCGATCGCCGGGGGCTTGGCGCCGCCGGGCAGGAAGAGGATGCTCACCTGCATGTGCGGCGGCTCGGCGAACCAGAGCTGGCGCCCGTCCCAGGCGTAGGGCGAGAGGGTGCGGTTGACGGTGGCCAGGCCGGCCCGGGCCAGGCCCTTGGCCCGGGGGAGCATGCCGTGCACGTACTTGGGCGCCTCCAGGCCGACCCCGTGCGCGGTGCCGCCGGAGACCACCAGCAGGTGGCCGTCGGAGGGTGACCGGTGCTGGCGGTAGCCGTACCGGTCGCCCTTGGCCACCGGCGTGACGTCCATGACGGTGGCCAGCGAGGTGAGCGCACCGACGTCGCCGAGCCAGAGCCGGGTGCCGATCCGGGAGCGGAAGTCGGTCTCCGGGTACCGGCCGGCCAGCCGGGCCAGGTCGGCCGAGCCGAGGTGGCTGAGGAAGAACCGGCCGGTGGGCAGCCCGGCCGCGGCCACCGCCGCCACCCAGCCGGCCACCTCGGCCACCGGGTCGGAGCCGTCCGGCCGGTCCAGCGGCAGGTGCAGGGCGAAGCCCTCCAGCCGCAGCCCGTCCACCGGCAGCCGGGCCAGGTCGGCGGTCGAGACGCCGTGCCGCCGCATCGAGGTCATGCACTCCACCACCACCCGGCTGCCCGGCGGCAACGCCCGGGCCGCCTCCAGGTGGGCCACCGTCCGGATCACCCGCCCGGCCAGGCCCGGGGGCAGCGAGTCCTCGCCGATCCGGTACGGGGTGAGCACCAGCAGCTCGCCCTCGAAGGCCCCGGCCACCGCCACCGCCTCCTCGGCGGTGCCGACCGCGAGCAGCCCGGTGCCGAGCAGCCGGGCCTCCTCGGCGAGGCGGAGGTTGCCGAGGCCGTAGCCGTTGCCCTTGGCCACCGGCACCAGACCGGGGAACTCGGCCAGCACGGAGCGCTGGTGGGCCCGCCAGCGGGCGGTGTCCAGCTGGAGCGAGAGGGTCATCTGGGCGTTCTCCCCGAGGTGGTGAGGGTGGGTCAGACGGGGCGGGGCCGGCTCAGCGGCGCGACATGTAGAGGTCGAGCGCCTTGTGCAGCAGCTTGTTGAGCGGGAAGTCCCACTCGCCGACGTACTCGGCGGCCTGGCCGCCGGTGCCGACCTTGAACTGGATCAGCCCGAAGAGGTGGTCCTCCTCGTCCAGGGTGTCGCTGATCCCGCGCAGGTCGTAGATGCTCGCGCCGAGCGCGTAGGAGTCGCGCATCATCCGCCACTGGACCGCGTTGGACGGCTTGACCTCGCGCTTGTGGTTGGCGGAGGCGCCGTAGGAGTACCAGACGTGCTCACCCACCGTCAGCATCGTGGTGGCGGCCAGCGGTTCGCCCTCGTGGTAGGCGAGGTAGAGCCGCATCCGGTTGGGGTCCTCGGTGGTGAGGGCGGTCCACATCCGCTGGAAGTAGGAGAGCGGGCGCGGGGTGAAGTGGTCCCGTTCGGCGGTCACCACGTACAGCTTGTGGAAGACCGCGAGGTCCTCGTAGCCGCCCTGGACCACCTCGACGCCGCTCTTCTCGGCCTTCTTGATGTTGCGCCGCCAGAGCTGGTTGAAGCCCTTCTGCACGTCGTCCAGGGAGCGGTTGGCCAGCGGCACCTGGAACACGTAGCGCGGCTGCACGTCGCCGAAGCCGGCCCCGCCGTCCTCGCCCTGCAGCCAGCCGGACCTGCGCAGCCGGTCGGCCAGTTCGAAGGCGCGCGGCTCGTACCAGTCCGGCTCCAGGTCGCGCAGGCGCTTGGCCTGCTTGCCGGCGATCGCCTCCTTGATGGTGGGCGCGTTCCAGCGGCGGATCACCACCGGCGGCCCCATCTTGACCGAGAACGCGCCCTGTCCCTTGAGGTGCGCCAGCATCGGGTCCAGCCAGCGGTCCAGGTCCCGGTCGAACCAGTCGATCACCGGGCCCTCCGGCAGGTAGGCCAGGTAGCGCTTGAGCTTGGGCAGCTGGCGGTAGAGCACCAGCCCGGCACCGACCAGCTGGTCCGAGGCGTCGAACCAGCCGATGCTCTCGGTGCGCCACTCGCTCTTGACGTCCCCCCAGGACGGAACCTGCATGTGACTGGCCGAGGGGCGGGCCCGGACGAAGGCCAGGTGTTCCTCGCGGGTGATCGTCCTCAGACGCAGGCTCATGCTGGGGTGCTCCTCCTAGGTCGGCCGGTCCAGGGTGACCCTATCGCCCGAATGGTCCGTTTCGGGCGCAGTGCTCCGGGCCGGTCGGACGGCTGCGGGTGGGCAGGTGCGGGCAGGGGGACGCCCCCCTCGCGGTGTGTACGCGGGGAGGGCGTCGGAGGTTACGCGGTCGGACCGGTCGGATGGCGACGGACCAGCGCGCGGGGGCCGGTCACGCGCCCCAGAGTCCTCCGTGGGCGACGCCGAGGTAGAAACCGACCGCGGCGGCGCCGATCGAGACCATCAGGACGAAGCGCTCGGCCGTGGTGACCGAGACGAACTGCCCCCAGAGACCGACCACGATGCCGAACAGGCCGGTCCAGGAGCTGATCAGGTGCAGGTTGTGGAAGAACGCCGTCGTGAAGGCCACCAGGCCCAGGACGGCTGCCACCCCGACCAGCGCGTTCTCCATGGGGTGTGCGTGTCCATCGGTGTTGAGGGTGAACGGCGGCGTGCGGCGCACGGTCTGTGCCATGGGGCCCACCTCCCGGGTGAAGAGCCGTTCTGTCCAGATTGCGGCGATTGGGTGGTGGATCACAACCCCTATGCGTTTTGTTCGGCCGTCCGGGTGCAGGTAGGCTGTGCGGTCTGCACTGGTGTACTTGTGCCCCCGTCTGCCCTTCACCGGGCCGGGGGTGGATGTCAGTGCCGAGGGCTAACGTTCTCGGTGCGTCGTCCGGACACCGGTGCCGACGCTGCACAACCCTCCTGCCACGGAGAGACCGTGGCCGCTGAGTCCAAAGGAGGTGGGTTACCCATGCGTCACTACGAGCTGATGCTCATCCTCGACCCTTCGGTCGAGGAGCGCGCCGTCGCCCCGCTGATCGAGTCCTTCATGAACGTCGTCCGTAACGGCGGCGGCAAGGTCGAGAAGATCGACACCTGGGGTCGTCGTCGCCTGGCGTACGAGATCAACAAGCAGTCCGAGGGCATCTACTCGGTCATCGACCTGAAGGCCACGCCCGAGGTCGTCAAGGAGCTCGACCGCCAGCTCAGCCTGAGCGAGTCGGTTCTGCGGACCAAGGTCCTGCGCCCGGACACCCACTGAGCCACGTCCTGACGCCCTAGGCGTCGGGCAGGTTCACGCCCGCTGTTTCACGTGAAACAGCGGACGAGCACCGCAGAACTTCTTTCCGAGAGGTCACCATCCATGGCAGGCGAGACCGTCATCACCCTCGTCGGCAATCTCGTCGACGACCCCGAGCTGCGCTTCACCCCGTCGGGTGCGGCGGTCGCGAAGTTCCGTATCGCGTCCACCCCGCGCACCTTCGACCGCCAGACCAACGAGTGGAAGGACGGCGAGAGCCTCTTCCTCACGTGCAACGTCTGGCGTCAGCCGGCGGAGAACGTGGCCGAGTCGCTGCAGCGCGGCATGCGCGTCATCGTGCAGGGCCGACTGCGCCAGCGGTCTTACGAGACCAAGGAAGGCGAGAAGCGGACGGTCTTCGAGGTCGAGGTCGACGAGGTCGGTCCGAGCCTGCGATCGGCGACCGCCAAGGTCACCCGCGCCAACCGCTCCGGCGGTCCCGGCGGCGGCGGTGGCTTCAGCGGCGGCGGTCAGCAGGGTGGCTCCGGCGGCCAGGGCGGTTCCTGGGGCGGCGGTGGCGGCCAGCAGGGCGGCGGCAACTGGGGTGGAAACTCCGGTGGCGGCCAGTCCGGTCCGTCCGACGACCCGTGGGCGTCCAGCGCTCCGTCCTCTGGTGGCAACCAGGGCGGCGGCGGCAGCTGGGGTGCCCCGGCCGGCGGTGGCGGCTACTCGGAAGAGCCTCCGTTCTAAAGCGGTGCGTGCCGGGCTCTCCGAGTCCGGTCATGCTGACAGATTTCGTATTCACAGGAGCGCACAATGGCGAAGCCGCCTGCTCGCAAGCCTAAGAAGAAGGTTTGCGTCTTCTGCAAGGACAAGGTCAAGTACGTTGACTACAAGGACACGAACCTGCTGCGGAAGTTCATTTCCGACCGCGGCAAGATCCGTGCCCGCCGGGTGACCGGCAACTGCACCCAGCACCAGCGTGACGTCGCCACGGCCGTGAAGAACAGCCGTGAGATGGCGCTGCTGCCCTACACCTCCACCACGCGCTAAGAGAGGGTGACCGAAGAATGAAGATCATCCTCACTCACGAGGTCCCCGGTCTCGGCTCGGCCGGCGAGGTCGTCGAGGTCAAGGACGGGTACGCCCGCAACTTCCTGGTTCCGCGTGGCTTCGCCATCCGCTGGACCAAGGGCGGTCAGAAGGACGTGGACGCGATCCGTCGCGCCCGCAAGATCCACTCGATCCAGACCCTCGAGGCCGCCAACGAGGTCAAGGGCAAGCTCGAGGGCGTCCAGGTCAAGCTGGCCGTTCGCTCGGGCGAGGCCGGCCGTCTGTTCGGCTCGGTGACCCAGTCCGACGTCGTCGAGGCCATCAAGGCCGCCGGCGGCCCGGCCGTGGACAAGCGCGCCGTCGCGATCGCCTCGCCGATCAAGACCGTGGGCACCCACAAGGTCTCGGTCAAGCTGCACGCCGACGTCCAGGCCAACCTCGACGTCGCCGTCGTCTCCGCCTGAACCACGCGTTAGCGTCAACGGCCCGGTTCCCCCTCGGGGGAGCCGGGCCGTTCGTCGTCCGGGTACCGGTTGGGTGCCGTCCCGGCGCCGGGTCAGCCCCGGACCGCTCCGGTCACCAGCCAGCGGTCGGTCCTGACCCGCAGGCAGAGGAAGGCGCAGCGGGCCAGCATGAACAGGTCGATCGCCCACCAGAGCGCGGTCAGCCCGCCGCCCAGGGCCGGCACCAGCAGCGCCACGGGGGCGAACACGGCCAGCGTGCCGAGCCCGGCCCAGGCCAGGTAGCGGCCGTCCCCGGCGCCCATCAGCACGCCGTCCAGCACGAAGACCACCCCGCCCACCGGCTGGGCCAGCGCGATCACCAGCAGCACCCGGGAGACCTGCTCGCGGACCACCGGGTCCTCGGTGAACAGCGGCACGTACAGCGGGCGGGCCACCACCAGCAGCAGGCCGAGCAGCACGCCGACCCCGAGGCCCCACTCGATCATCCGGCGGGTGGCCTCCCGGGTGCCCGGCACGTCCGAGGCGCCCAGGTAGCGGCCGACGATGGCCTGGCCGGCGATGGCGATGGCGTCCAGCGCGAAGGCCAGGAAGGTCCAGATGGTGAAGGCGATCTGATGGGCCGCCATCTGCACGTCGCCCAGGCCCGCCGCGACCGCGGTGGCCAGCATCAGCACGGCGCGCAGGCTGAGGGTGCGGACCAGCAGCGGGCCGCCGGCCCGGGCACTGGCCCGGATGCCGGGCAGGTCCGGCCGCAAGCCCGCGCCCTCCCGGCGGGCGCCGCGGACCACCACCGCGACGTACACGCCGGCCATCCCGGCCTGGGCCAGCACGGTGCCCCAGGCCGAGCCGGCCACGCCGAGGCCGGCGCCGTAGACCAGCAGGAGGTTGAGCAGCAGGTTGGCGGTGAAGCCGGCGATCGCCACCCGGAGCGGGGTGCGGGTGTCCTGGAGCCCGCGCAGCACGCCGGTGGCGGCCAGCACCAGCAGGATGGCCGGGATGCCGAGCGCGCTGATCCGCAGGTAGGTCACCGCGTACGGGGCGGCGGTGTCGGAGGCGCCGAGCAGTTCGGCGGCCTGCGGGGCGAACAGCAGGGTGAGCAGCACCAGGCCGGCCGAGATCAGCAGGGCCAGCCAGATCCCGTCGATGCCCTGCTGGACGGCGGCCCGGCGGTCCCCGGCGCCGATCCGGCGGGCCACCGCGGCGGTGGTCGCGTAGGCCAGGAAGACGAAGACGCCGGTGAGGGTGGCGAGCAGCGAGGTGGCGACGCCCAGGCCGGCCAGCTGGGCGGTGCCCAGGTGGCCGACGACGGCCGAGTCGGCCATCAGGAAGAGCGGTTCGGCGACCAGGGCGCCGAAGGCCGGGACGGCGAGGGCGAGGATCTCCCGGTCGTGTCGGCGGCGGGGCGTGGCGGATCTCATTCGGCCAAGGCTACTCATCCACAGGTAAGTGGTGCAAGGGTTGTCCATCCATTACTCGAAACGGTGATCGAACGGCGGCACGGCCGCCCGGGGAAGTCCGTGGACGATTTCTCATCACACCGGGGAACGCGAGTCCTCGCAGGTCAGGGTGGGCGTGGCGAGGGTCACTCGGGGGTGTCCACAGGGTTGTGCACAGGAATCGGTGAGTTCTCCACAGCATGGGGAAGGTTGTCCACACGCCCTGTGGATAACCGCTTGGTAGCGTTGGCTGGTGACCGGCCCCCAGTACGACGACCACGATGCGCCCCCGCCCCCGGAGGACGACTGGCAGCCGTCCGACGACGCCTTCCCGCCGGGGCCGTTCCCGGACGGACCAGGTGACCGCCTCCCGGTGAGCCGCCGCGACGGCGAACGCGGCGAGGGCCGGGGCGAGGGCCGCGGCGAAGGCGGCTTCGGCAAGGGCAAGGGTTCCTTCGGCAAGGGCGGCGGACGCCGTCGCGACGGAGACGGCGACGACCGCCCGCAGGCCGACGGCTTCGAACGGGTGCCCCCGCAGGACCTGGCGGCCGAGCAGTCCGTGCTCGGCGGCATGCTGCTGTCCAAGGACGCCATCGCCGACGTGGTCGAGGTGCTCAAGCCCGCCGACTACTACCGGCCCGCCCACGAGCTCGTCCACGGCGCCATCCTCGACCTCTACGCCCGCGGCGAGCCGGCCGACCCGATCACCGTGGCCGGCGAGCTCACCAAGCGCGGCGAGCTCACCCGGGTCGGCGGCCCCGGCTACCTGCACACCCTGGTCAACTCGGTGCCCACCGCGGCCAACGCCGAGTACTACGCCCAGATCGTGCACGAGCGCGCCGTGCTCCGCCGGCTGGTCGAGGCCGGCACCCGGATCGCCGGCATGGGCTACGCCGCCGAGGGCGACGTGGACGAGATCGTCAACGCCGCCCAGGCCGAGATCTACGCCGTCACCGAGCAGCGCACCAGCGAGGACTACGCGCCGCTGGCCGACATCATGGAGGGCGCGCTCGATGAGATCGAGGCGATCGGGTCCCGGCAGGGCCAGATGTCCGGCGTGCCGACCGGCTTCGCCGACCTGGACGCGCTGACCAACGGCCTGCACCCCGGCCAGATGATCGTCATCGCGGCCCGTCCCGCGATGGGCAAGTCGACGCTCGCGCTGGACTTCACCCGGGCCTGCTCGATCACCAACGGGCTGCCCAGCGTCATCTTCTCCCTCGAAATGGGGCGCAACGAGATCGCCATGCGCCTGCTCTCGGCGGAGGCCCGGGTCGCCCTGCACCACATGCGCTCCGGCAACATGACCGACGACGACTGGACCAGGGTCGCCCGGCGGATGCCCGACGTCACCGCCGCCCCGCTCTTCATCGACGACTCGCCCAACCTGTCGATGATGGAGATCCGGGCCAAGTGCCGCCGCCTGAAGCAGCGTCAGGACCTCAAGCTGGTGGTCATCGACTACCTCCAGCTGATGCAGTCCGGCGGCTCCCGGCGGGCCGAGAACCGCCAGCAGGAGGTCTCGGACATGTCCCGTAACCTCAAGCTCCTCGCCAAGGAGCTGGAGCTCCCGGTCATCGCGCTCTCCCAGCTGAACCGTGGCCCCGAGCAGCGCACCGACAAGAAGCCGATGGTCAGCGACCTCCGCGAGTCCGGCTCCATCGAGCAGGACGCCGACATGGTCATCCTGCTCCACCGCGAGGACGCCTACGAGAAGGAGTCCCCCCGCGCCGGCGAGGCCGACCTCATCGTCGCCAAGCACCGTAACGGCCCCACCGCCACCATCACGGTCGCCTTCCAGGGCCACTACTCCCGCTTCGTCGACATGACCCGCGACGTCACCTGACGGTCGGTCAGAACCAGTGCAGGCAGTGCGGGGGGCGTTCGGTGCGGAAGAGGGCGTCGGCGCGGGGGGCGGCGTCCGGGGTGTGGGGGTGGATGTGGCCGGCGCGGGCGAGGGTGGAGGCGGGGGTGCCGCCGAGGTAGAGGGAGGCGAGGTCGCTGATGTCGAGGGTGAGGTCGGGGGGAAGGTCGGTGGGGGTGCAGGTGGCGGTGCCGGCGTGGGTGGTGAGGGCGTAGCGGTGGTGTTCGGCGAGGAAGGGGTCGGTGACGTCGAGGACCAGGGTGGTGTCGACGGGGTAGGTGCGTGAGGTGAGGGCGGCGGGGACGTCGAGGAGGCGGACCCAGAGCCAGTCGTCGTAGTGGGTGGCCTGGGCGGCGCGGAGGTCGGCGAGCTGCCAGCGCAGGGGGTGGTCGGGGGTGAAGTGCTTGAAGACCACCTTGGAGACCAGGTCGTGGCCGAGCAGGAAGGTGGTGAGGGCGGTGACCACCGCGTCGTCGGCGGCGATGGTCTCGTCGACCACCAGGGTGTCGGGCTCGTTGAGGGTGTAGGTGGCGTAGCCGTCGGGGGTGCCGGAGGCGTCGCGGTGGAGGGCGACGTACCGGGCGGCCGGGGCGACGGGGGGCTGGCCGGCGCCGCGGGCCCACCAGCGGGGCGGGCGGGAGAGGGCGCCGGGCTGGGTGCGGCGGTAGCGGTCGTAGACCTGCTCCAGGAGCGGGGTGCACCGGTCGCGGGGGAGGATCTCGACCGTGCCGGTGTCGGGGCGGCCGGCCCGGGACGGGGCGGGGGCGGCCTGGGTGCGCGGGACGGTGAGGCGGCCGGTGTAGGTGGCGGGGCCGTAGCCGAAGCGGCGGTAGATGGTGGCCTCGGAGGCGAGCAGGACGGAGAGGTGCTCGCCCCGGGCGCGCAGGTCGGCGAGTTGACGGCGCATCAGGGCGGTGAGCACGCCGCGGCGGCGGTGGGTGGGCAGGACGCCGACCGCGCTCACGCCGGAGACCGGTGTCAACGCCCCGCCGGGCAGGGTGAGTTCGAAGGTGTAGGCGCTGGCGGTGCCGACCGGCCGGCCGGTCTCGTCCAAGGCGAACAGGCCGCGCTCGGGCTCCAGCGCGGAGAACCAGCTGCCTGGGGTGTCCGCCGGGCCGTCCGGGAAGCGGGCGAAGGCGGAGTACATGGTCTCGACGAAGAGGTCGAGGTCCTCGGCGGTGGTGGGACGGATCTGCATGTCTGCCACGGTCTCCCCGGTGTGGTGCGGGGCGTCGCCGTGCGCGGTGCCCCGCCACAGTGCAGCGTCGGCCGCCGGGCGGGTCAATCGAATTACCGGGCAGGGCCCCCGGGCGGAGGTCAGTCGGCCTCCGGCTTGGTGTGGAGGATCTCGCGGGCCTGTTCGGCGGCCCGGACGATGCTCTCGGAGACGAAGTCGACGAAGCGGGCGATGTTCTCCAGCCGGGTGCCGGCGGGGGTCTCGTGGCCGAGCACGCCCACGCCCTCGCGGGCGGCGTTGGCGAGCTGGGTGGTGCCCTCGGCGCTGGCGATCATCGACTGGTACCAGACGTCGTCGTCGACCACGTAGCGCTCGCGGCGCCGCTCGTCGCGCTCGCGCCGGACCAGGCCCTGCTGGTCGAGGTAGGCGATGGCCTTGGAGATCGAGGCGGGGCTGACCTGGAGGCGCTGGGCCAGTTCGGCGGCGGTGAGGCTGCCGGAGTCGGTGATGTAGAGGCAGGCCAGCACCCGGGCCATCATCTTCGGCGTGCCGGAGGCCATCAGGACGGTGGTGAGCAGCTCCTCGAAGGCCCGCACCGCCTCGGCGTCCCGGCCGTGGGCCTGGGGGAGGTCGGCGCGGGTCCTGGGGGTGGCGGGGGTGCGGCGGCGGGTGCGCTGCTCGGTGGCGCGGTGGGCGAGGTCGGCGCGGTAGGAGGTGGGGCCGCCGTTGCGCATGACCTCGCGGGTGACGGTGGAGGTCGGGCGGTCCAGCCGTCTGGCGATCTCCGCGTAGGCGAGGCCGTCGGCCAGGCCGAGGGCGATCTGCTGGCGTTCCTGCTGGGTGAGTCTGCCGCCCGGCATCGCGGTCTCCTTCTCGACTTCTCGACGGGGAGCGCCAGCATAGCGTTAGCCGTCATTCCATTGCAACGTTTCGTTGCATTGCCCGGGAGGGCGTTGCAATGATTTTGCCGCCCTGAGCTGGGAAAATGGCCAGGCCGTGCAATGAAGGTGTTGTCGGATCAGTGAGTGCAACGTAGCGTTTGCGAAGTCAGAAACGACGACGACGCAGGAGCAGGACACCATGCAGACCTTCGCCACCACCACCCCGATCACCGCCGTCCTGGACGTCGCGGCCGGCCGCATCCAGCTGATCGCCGCCGACCGCGCCGACACCACCGTCGAGGTCCGCCCGGCCACCCCGGGCCGCGGCCGCGACGTGAAGGCCGCCGAGCAGACCGTGGTCGACTACCGCGACGGCGTGCTGCGGGTCAGCACCCCGGAGGCGGCCAAGCGGGCCTTCGGGCCGGGCGGCTCGGTCGAGGTCACCGTGCGGCTGCCGGCCGGCTCCCGGGTGGAGGCCACGGCCGCCGCCGCCGACCTGCGCGGGGTCGGCCGGCTCGGGGAGGTCGTCTTCACCGGGGCCGCCGGCACCGTGAAGCTCGACGAGGCCGCCGCGGCCCGGCTCACCCTCCAGGCCGGCGACATCCATCTGGCCCGCCTCACCGGCAGCGCCGAACTCACCACCACCAAGGGCGACCTGACCGTCGCCGAGGCGCACGGGGGCAGCCTCGCGCTGCGCACCGAGGCCGGGGACATCACCGTCGGCGCGGCCCGCGGCGTCTCCGCCTCGCTGGACGCCGGCACCGCGTACGGCCGGGTCGGCAACGCCCTGCGGAACGCGGGCGACCCCACCCTCGCGATCCGCGCCACCACCTCCTACGGCGACATCGCCGCCCGCAGCCTCTGACCGTCCGTCACACACCCAGGGAGAACACAGCCATGAGCACCGTCACCACCACCGCCACCAACGCCTGGACCGGCACCGTGCAGGTCGAGGACACCACCCTCCACGTCAGCGACACCGGCGGCGCCGGCCGTCCGGTGGTCTACCTGAACGGCTGCTACGCCGACACCTCGCACTGGCGCCGCGTCATCGCCGAACTGGGCGACGGCTACCGGCACATCACCTTCGACGCCCGGGCCCGGGGCCGCTCCGGCCGCTCGGCCGACTACTCCTTCGACGCCTGCGTCCGGGACGTGAGCGCGGTGCTGGCGGCGCGCGGCATCACCGAGGCGGACCGGCCGGTGCTGGTCGGCTGGTCCTACGGCGCGGCGATCGGCATCAACTGGGCGGACCGCAACCCCGGTCAGGCCCAGGGCGTGGTCTCGGTGGACGGCGCGCTGCCGAACGACTGGCTGGACGAGGCCGGCCGGGCACACATCCGCAAGCTGTTCCGCAAGCTCGGCCCGCTCTTCCCGGTGGCCCGGCTGTTCGGGATGGCGGCGAAGATGAGCGCCACCCAGCACGCCGAGGTGAACATCGAGGCCAACGAGGTCTGCGCCACCGGTGTCCTGGTGCCGGTGCTGGAGCGGATCCAGACCCCGGTCCGGTACGTGCTCGCCTCCGGCGGGAACCTCGGCGCCGCGGCCGAGCTGATGGAGGGCATCCGGGCGGACTTCCGGAAGGTGGCCGAGGCCAGCCCGAACGTGGAGATCAGCGCCAAGGTGAAGAGCAACCACTCCAAGATCCTGCGCAACGACTACCGCGCGGTGGCCGAGGCCGTCCGCGAGCTGGCCCCGGCGGCGTGACCGGCGGTGACGGTGGGTCAGGCCGCGTCCGAGGCGGGCGCGGTGGCCCGCCGGACGGCGGCGGCCCTGATCTGGGACGGGCCACAGGCCCAGACCATCACCCGCCCGAGCGCCCGGGCCGGCGGCAGGTCCCAGCCGGAGCGCACCAGCGCCGGGCGGCGGACGCCCAGTTCGGCCCGGGCCCAGGGCGGCAGCACCGCCAGCGCGGCGTTGGTGAGCACCCGGACCGCCAGCCGCTCGCGCGGGGAGCGCCCGAAGTCGCGCAGCAGCCGCAGCACGTCGAAGGCGGCCGGTACGGCGTGCAGTTGGGGCCGCACGCCGGTCAGATAGGCGCGCACCCCGGCCTGCGAGGTGGGCACGCCGGTGGCGCCGAGCAGTTCGGCCACCACGGCGTACTCGGCCAGGTAGGCGTCGCACTCGGCCGGGGTCAGCCGCTCGGCGGCGAAGCTCTGGTACCCCGTCAGGAAGCAGGCCACCTCGGCGGTGTGCACCCAGGTGAGCAGGGCCGGGTCGTCGGCCCGGTACGGCCGGCCGTCGGGGGCGGTGCCCCGGATGTGCGGGTGGATCCGGCGGACGGCCGCTATCGCCTGCCGGGCCGCCTCGGTGGAGCCGAGCGTGGTGGTGGTGACGAAGCGGGCGGTGCGGTGCAGCCGGCCGGTCGGGTCGGCCCGGAAGTCGGAGTGGTGGTCCACCCCGGCCATCGCCAGCGGGTGCAG
>NZ_JBVJLD010000039.1:76922-79842 GCF_055584905.1 Kitasatospora sp. NPDC088742
GGTGGTGGTGACGAAGCGGGCGGTGCGGTGCAGCCGGCCGGTCGGGTCGGCCCGGAAGTCGGAGTGGTGGTCCACCCCGGCCATCGCCAGCGGGTGCAGGGACTGGAGCAGCAGGGCGGCGAAGCCGCCGACCAGCATCCCGGCGGGGTGCGCGTGCACCTTCCAGACCACGCTGTCCGGCCCGAACAGGCCGGGGTCACCAGCCGGCCGGTCGTAGCGTTCGAGGTGCAGGTCGGAGCCGTGCACGGTGCTGTTGATCTGCGCCAGCAGCCGTCTCCGGAGCGCCTCCAGCAGGGCGGCCGGGCTCGCTGCGGTCATGGACTGCTCCCCCCGACGCCGGTCGTACCGTCACACGGTACCGACCCGCTCCTCCGAGGTCACCGGTGCCTGCTCCGCGGAAGGCCACCCAGGGCAGTTGACGGAGCCTCACCGGCGGCCCGGTCAGAAGGTGAGCACCACGGCGCCGCGCACCCCGTCCTCGGCCAGCCGGGCGTGGGCCTTCGCCGCCTCGGTGAACGGGACGGCGGTGTCCACCCGGACGGTGAGCGCGGCGGAGGCCACCAGCCCGGCCAGCTCGGCCAGTTGTGCCCCGTCCGGCACCACGTCGACGACGGTGAGCCGGGTGTCGGCGGGCAGGTCACTGGTCGGGCGGACGGCGACGAAGACCGCGCCGGGCAGCAGGTGGGGGAGCAGGGCCGGGCCGAGCAGGGCGGTGTCCAGCACCGCGTCCACGCCGTCCGGGGCCAGCAGGGCCAGCGAGGCCAGGTCGTCCCGGTCCACCCAGCGGGCGCCGTGCGCGGTGACGAAGTCGCGGTCGCCCGGGCCGGCCAGCGCCAGCACGTCCAGGCCCCGGGCGGTGGCCAGTTGGAGCGCCAGGCCGCCGAGATTGCCGGCGGCGCCGGTGATCAGCAGGGTCTGACCCTCCGTCAGCCGGGCGGCGTCCAGCGCCTGGACGGCGGTGAGGCCGTTCAGCGGGAGGGCGGCCGCCACGGTGGGGTCCACCCCGGCCGGGGCGGGGGCGACGGCGGAGGCGGGCAGCACCGCGTACTCGGCGTGCACGCCGTTGTGGGTGCGGAACCAGTGCGAGAGGCCGATCACCTCGTCGCCCGGGCGGAAGCCCTCTACCCCCTCGCCCAGCGCGTCCACCGTGCCCGCCAGGTCCCAGCCCAGCCGGTGCGAGGGCCGCGGCGGCAGGTAGGCGGCGACGGCGCCGGAGCGGACGGCCGCGTCGGCCGGGTGGACGGCGGCGGCCCGGCTACGGATCCGCAGCTCGCCGGGGGCCGGCTCGGGCAGCGGGGCCTCGGTGACCTCGACGTTCTCGGGTCCGCCGAAGGTGGAGACGGTGACTGCGCGCATGGGGGACTCCTCGTCCGGTGTTCGTGGTCTCGGTGACACGGACGAGTCTTCCGGCGCGCGGCCGGCGGTGGCAGAGGACGGTTCAGCCTGGGACCGGCGGTCCCAGGCTGAGCAGCGTCAGGGTGTGGCGGAGCGTCAGAGGGTGACGGTGGCGCGGAAGACGGTGGCGCCGTTGCCCGTGAGGGTGGCCTCGGTGCCGTCGGCGGGGAGGAACGCGGACTCGCCGGTGGCGAGCGGGAGTTCGGAGCCGTCGGCGGCGGTCAGCAGGGCGGTGCCCTCGGTGCAGAGCAGGATCTGCGGGGCCCGGCCGGACAGCGTGCGGGGGGTGCCGGTGAGCTGGTAGCGGGAGAGCCGGAACTCGTCGATCGGCACCGGGTAGAGCTGCTCGCCGGAGGCGTCGGCGGCGGGCCGCAGCACCTCGGGGCGGGAGGCGGTGAACTCGACCACCTTGAGCAGCTCGGGGACGTCCACGTGCTTGGGGGTGAGGCCGCAGCGCAGCACGTTGTCCGAGTTGGCCATGATCTCGACGCCGGTCCCGCGCAGGTAGGCGTGGACCAGGCCGGCGCCCAGGTAGAGCGCCTCGCCGGGCTGGAGCCGGATGAAGTTGAGCAGCAGGGCCGCGATCAGCCCGGTGTCGCCGGGGAACTCCCGGGCGGCGTAGGCGTATCCGCCGAACTGGCCGGTCGGGTCCTCGCCCGCGGCGGCCCGCTCCACGGCGGCGGCGGTGGCCGCCACGGTGCGTTCGGCGGTCTCGCCGGTCATCGACAGGACGGTGGCCAGCGCGGCGCTGAGCGCCTCCGACTCCGGCTTGCCGCGCAGCAGTTCGACCAGCGGGGCCAGCTCGGGGACGTCCAGCGACTCCATCAGCGCGGCCGCCTCGGCCGGCGGGCGGAAGCCGCACAGGCCCTCGAACTCGTCCAGCGCGCAGATGAGTTCGGGCTTGTGGTTGGCGTCCTTGTAGTTGCGGTGCGGCGCCTCCAGCGGTACGCCGCGGGCCTCCTCGTCGGCGAAGCCGGCCTTGGCCTGCTCCAGCGTCGGGTGGGCCTGGATGGAGAGCGGCAGCCCGGCGGCCAGCACCTTGAGCAGGAAGGGCAGCGCGGGGCCGAACTTGGCCACCGCCGCGGCCCCCAGCTCGGCCTCCGGAGCGGCCTCGATCAGCTCGTTCAGCGCGGCCGGGCCCTCGCCGCGGTCCACCCGGGAGGAGTCGCCCGGGTGGGCGCCCATCCAGAGCTCGGCCTGCGGTGCACCGGTGGCCGGGACACCCAGCAACGCGGGAATCGCGTGGACGGATCCCCAGGCGTAGGGGCGGACGGTGTTGGTGAGCCGGTCCATGAGCTGTCGTCCTGTCTGGTGCCGAGTGCGCGGTGACGGCCGGCGGTGCCGAGTGCGCAGTGAGGTGAAGACCCTAACCGACCGCCCGTACCGGCCGGAGAACGGCGGGACACGGGCGGTCGGTCCGGTGGTGTCAGGGTGTCAGGCGCGGACGATGCCCAGGACGGTGTCGCGGATCTGGGTCATGGTCGGCTCGTCCTTGGCCTCGACGTTCAGGCGCAGCAGCGGTTCG
>NZ_JBVJLD010000040.1:0-77374 GCF_055584905.1 Kitasatospora sp. NPDC088742
GGGTCGGCCCCCGGGCCGCTGGGCCGGGTGGGGGTCGGCCCGTCGTTTCCGCGGCGGGGGGGCGGGGCGCGGCGCGCCCGCCCCGCCGGGGGGGGGGGCGGGGGGGGGGGCCCCCGGGCCCCCCCCCCCCTCTTCCGTGTGCCTCGGGCCGCCGTCTCCGCCCGGACGAAGGCCGCCAGGTGCCCCGGCCCCGCCCGCGATCCGATCGGCCGTCAGGCCGTCGCCGGCGAGTCTCGGAGGGGGGCACCGGCTTCCCTTTGGCCAACCCCCCTCCGGCAGAAGGAAACTGATGAGGAGTTAGCGGGGATTCGTCAACGAGCCCGCCACTTCTCCGTCAACTCCGGCGCCGCGCCTCGACATAGATCGTCTCGTCACTGCGGAACGCGGTGTCGAGATCCGCGATTTCGGTGTGCAGCCCGACACGGTACGAACACAACCGGATCTCGTCCGGGTCGAATCCCGCCTCGGTGAGCACGTAGGTCAGCTCGGCCTGGTCGTAGATCCACCGGTGGCCGTAGTAGGCGAAGATCTGGTTCACCAGAAAGGCCTTGCGGTCGGGCATCGGCGGGCCGAAGCCGAGCTTGCCCAGCCGGCGCCGGTGCCGGGCCAGGAATCCGTCCTCCTGGACGTAGCCGTTGAGGTACTTGGCCAGGTCAGGGGTGGTGATCCGGATCAGCCCGCCCGGGGCGAGCACCCGGTGGCACTCCTTCAGCCAGCCCATCGCGACGTTCAGCGGGACGTGCTCGACGAGGTGTTCGGCGTAGATCCAGTCGACCGCGCCGTCCTCGAAGGGCAGCGGGCGGGAGACGTCGAGCTGGGTGAAGCAGCGGTCGCCGTCGACCCGGTAGAGGGTGCCGGGCTCGGTCACCGCGACGGCGCTGCGCAGCGGGGTGAGATCGCTGCCGAGGCCGTTCGGGTGGTCGGTGCGGAATGCGGCGAACTCTATTCCGGTGAGGCCGAGCGCCTGGAATTCCGCGCGGGTCCGCGGGATTCCCTCCTCCATCGCCTCGAGTTTCTCGCAGACCGCGACCCCGGCACTGAATTCGTCCATGGTGACGGCGAGGGTCTCGGGGTTTTCCCAGTCCCAGCCGGAGAATCTGTTCACGGTGGTTCGCGCCTTTCCTGTTCTCGACGGCGCCTCGCCGTGCACAAGACAAGCCGTACACGTCTGATCAGAGGCGGTGCGGATGCGGTCGCGCCCGCCTGCGGGGCCCGCTCCAGACTGGGCAGCGTAGGGGCCCCAAGCCACATTGGTATAGACCTTGACCCGGTCAATCGTCCTGTGCCAGGGTCTGGGAACGCGGAATTCGATCCGCCGAAAGTGAACCGCTGCCAATCTCTGTCGCCCCGATTCATGGAGTGGCGTTGCCCGGTTTCCCCACCGATCCCTCCCCGCATTCCGAAGCCCCGGAAGGCTGGGTCGATCGCCTCCTTTTGGCCGGCCCCGGTCAAGAAGTCTGTCTCCGGTTCGAAAGGCCGGTGACCCGCTCCGCCCTGCGTTCCCTGGTGGACGCGCGGCGGGCAAGCCTCGCCGCCGCCGGGCTCTCGGCCGGCGGCACGGTGGCCCTGCGGCTGCCGCCCTCGCTCGGGTACGTCACCGCCCTGCTCGCCGCCTGGCAGCTGGGCGCCCAAGTGGCCCTGCTGGACCACCGGCTGACGGACCACGAGACGGCGGCGGCGCTGGAGCGCCTGGCTCCCCAGGTGCTGGTCGAGGCGGACCGGCCACCGTCCGCGGGACTGCGCGGGTTCAGCGAGGCCGGGCCGGTCGTCACCACGCGACCGGACGGCCGGCCCGCGCGGTCACCGCACGCGCTGGTCCAGTTGAGCTCCGGCTCGACCGGGCCCTCGAAGGTGATCGCCCGCACCGCCGGTGACCTGCTGCGCGAACTCGCCTGCTACCGCTCGCTGCCGGGCTTCCCGGCCACGGGCAGCCGCACCGTGCTGCTCTCCTCCGTGGTCCACGTGCTGGGCCTGGTCGGAGGGCTGCTGCACTCCCTGCACGCCCGGGTCCAACTCACCGTCCCCGAGCGGATGACGGCGGCCGGCATCCTGGCCGCCGTCGCCGAGGAGGACCTGCCGACCACCGTGATCGGCGTCCCCTTCCACGCCGAACTGCTCGCCGGGGTGCGCGCACCCCGACCGCTGCCGCACCTGACCGGGATCGTGGTCGCGGGCGAGCTGACCAGGCCGGGAGTGGCCGAGGCGGTGCGCGAACGGTACGGTGTGCCGCTCGGCACCATGTACGGGATGACCGAACTCGGCGTCATCGCCACCGATCTGACGGGCGCTCTGGCGCCCGCCGTCCGCCCGGTCCCCGGGCTGGAACTGCGGGTCGAGGGCGGCGAGCTGCACATCCGCCGTCCCGACTCCCCCTATCTCGGGCTCACCGATCCGAGCCGCTGGTCCGACGGCTGGCTGCACACCCGGGACGCCGCGGCGTACGACGCGGAGGGCGACCTGCTCACCGTGCACGGCCGCCGCGACTCCCAGGTCTCGATCGGCGGGCTCAAGGTCGACCTCACCGAGGTCGAGCACACGCTGGCCGCACTGCCCGAAGTCCGGGAGGCGGTCGTGGTGTTCGAACGCGGCGCGGTCGAGGCCTACCTGGTCCCCTCCGAGGGAGCCGGGGCCGAACAGATCCGCGCGGGCCTGGAGCAGAGGCTCGCCGGATACAAGCGCCCGCGCAGGCTGGCGCTGCTGCCGGCCCTTCCCCGCACCGCCACCGGCAAGCTGCTGCGCGACCCCGCCGGGCTGCGCGCCGCCGCCGCGGCACTCTGAGACCCCGTCACCGCCCTTCCAGCCGAGGCTGGGCAGTGGCTGGGCATTACCTGTGAACTCCCCCTGTCCCTCCGACCGTTACGGAGCCCCCCGATGCAGGACACCATCCGCGAGTTCGTGCTCGCCACGCTCACCGCGATGAACTACGACGTCTCCGAGGTCACCGGCGACACCGACCTCGGCCCGGCCGGTCTGGACCTGGAGTCCCTCGCGCTGGCCGACCTGGCCGTCCAGGTCGAGGAGGAGTACGGCGTCCGGTTCGAGCTGGACGACATGGAGGGCACCGCGCTGATGACCCTCGACCAGTTCACCGCCGACGTGGCCAAGCGCCTCGCCTCCGCCGGCACCCCGGCGTGAGCGCCGCGCCGCCGCCCGGCCGGGCGGAGGTGCTGGCCGTGCTCGCCGAGTTCGGCGGCCGCGCCCCCGAGGCGGTGGACGAGGAGCTCGGATCGCTCGAACTCACCTGGCTGATCGCCGAGTTCGAGCAGCGCCACGGCGAGCTCCGGTACTCGGACGAGGCCCTGGACCAGGTGCGCACGGTGGCCGACGCGGTGGAACTGCTGCGGACGGCCCTCGCCCCGGCGACGGGCGTGCGGCCGTGACCACCGTCGAGGTGGCGGTCACCGGGCTCGGCGTCCGCTCCGCCTTCGGGCCCGGACTCGACCCGCTGGTCGCCGCCGCCACCCGGGGCCTGCCGGCCTTCGGGCCGGTCGGCCGCTTCGACGTGACGCACCGCCAGGCCCGCCGGGCCGCGCTGGCGCCGGGCACCCCTGTCCTCGGCGAAGCGCTCTCGGCCGTCCTGGAGGAGGCAGTCGCCCAGGCGGGCCTGCGGCCCGACGCGGCCGGACCGCTGCTGCTGGCCCGCCACGGCGACCCCGTGACGGCCGAGGCCTGCCTCCCGGTGCACGAGCGCTGGGGCAGCCGCGGAGGCGGGGGCCGGGTCTACACCGGCGCCTGCACGGCCGCGGGAACGGCGGTGGCCGACGCCGCCGCGCTGATCTCCGCCGGCCGGGCCGAACGGGTCCTGGTCGCGGCCGGGTACCTGGTCGAGCCGGACACCTTCGCGGTCTTCGACGCCGGCCGGGCCCTGGCCCGGGACGGCGTGGCACGGCCGTTCAGCGCCGGGCGCAGCGGGCTGCTGCTCGGCGACGGCGTGGTGGCGATGGTGCTGGAGCCGGCCGGGTCGGCGGTACGCCGCGGCGCCGAGGTGCTGGCCCGGATCGCCGGCTGGGGCCGGGCCGGTGACGGGTACCACGTCTGCCGTCCGGCGCCGGACGGTTCGGGTCTGGCCCGGGCCGTGCGGTCCGCGCTCGACCGGGCCCGGCTGACGCCGGGTCAGGTCGGCTACGTCAACGCCAACGCCACCGGCTCGCCGCTGGCGGACCAGGCCGAGGCCCGGGCCCTGGAGAGCGTCTTCGGCGCCGACGGGCCGCCCGTCAGCTCCAGCAAGTCCGTGCACGGCCACGCCCTGGAGGCCTCCGCCCTGCTCGAACTCGCCGTCACCATCGGCGCGTTGCGGGCCGGGACGCTCCCGGTCAACGCGGGCCTGCTCGGGCCGGACCCGGAGTGCGCGCTGGACCTGGTCACCGAGGGGGCGCCCCGGGCCGCACCGGCCCACGCGCTCACCCTCAACTCCGCCTTCGGCGGCGCGAACACCGCACTCCTGGTGGCCGCCGCGTGAAGCAGCTCGCCGAGGGGCGCTGGCCCGGGCCGGGGGACGAGACCCTCCCACGCCTGCCGGGCTTCGCCGACTCCCCGTTCAACCCCCTGGTGGTCGCCGCCGCCGACCGCTGCCTCCGGCAGCACCAGGCGGCGCCCCGCACCGCCCTGCTCCTCGCCAGCCACAGCGGGGACCTGGGCACCGCCGAGGCCATCGCCCGTGCGGCGGCGGGAGGGCGCCGGGTACCCCCGCTGCTCTTCTTCCAGTCCAACCCCAACGCGGTGCTCGGCCACCTGGCCGCCCGCTGGGGCCTCACCGGCCCGGTGCTCGCGATCAGCCCCACGGGCGCCACCCCGGGCGAAGTACCGCAGGACGCCTACGAGTTGGCGGATCTCCTGCTGCTCGACGGGGACGCCGACGAGGTGCTGCTGATCGCCGCCGAGCAGGCCCACCCGAGCGATCCCGGCCGAGCGGTGGCCGTCCTGCTCGCCCCCTGATCCACCCGATCCATCTCCCGACCCCCCATCAGACGCCGCCCGAGCGGGCGGCGCCGCACCCCGTGCTCTCCCCGTGCGCCCCGGTGCGGCCTCCAGAAGGGAACCCCTACCCGTGAGCATTCGCAGCATCCGCGCCCGGTTGGCCGCCGATCCGGCCCTCGGCGCCGGGAACGTGCTGACCACCCGGATCGCCCTCGGCGAGGGTCTCGACGAGCCGCTGCTCACCTTCGACACCCCGGTGGACGACCACGCCGCCTGGCAGCCCTTCACCCTGCGCGAGCTGGACCTGGCCGTGCGCTCCCGGGCCGCCGCCCTGCACGGGCTCGGGATCGGCCGCCGCGACCCGGTGGTGGTCTGGTCGACCGCCGCCGCCGACCACGTGCTGACCTTCCTGGCCGCCGCCCGCCTCGGCGCGATCCCGGCCCTGCTCAACCCCAACCTGGACGGCGAGAAGGCCGCGCTCTACATCCACCGGCTGCGCGCCACCGGCATCCTGACCGACGCCGAGCACCGCGAGCGCCTGGCCGGCTTCGACCCGGGCGCCCCGCTGCTGCCGGACGTGGCCGCCCTCGGGCTCGGCGACCCGGCCAAGGCGCCGGAGCCGTACCGGCACTGGGGCGGCGACCCGGTGGCCATCACCCACTCCTCCGGCACCACCGGCCTGCCCAAGGCCGTGGTCCACTCGCACGACAGCCTCTACGCGGCGATCCGCTACCGGCTCGCGCTGCCCCGCCCGCAGGGCTCCGAGCGGATGCTCTCCGCCCTGCCCGCCCCGCACGCCGCCACCCTGATCATCTCCAACCTGGTGATGAGCCAGCACGCCCAGCTCGCGGTGCTCTCCAGCCAGACCGGCGCCGGAGTACTGGACGCCGTCGAGCGCTGGCAGCCCGGCGGGGTGATCGGCTTCGCCGCCACCTGGGCCGACCTGGCCCGGCACGACCTGAGCACGCGTCAGCTCGACTCGGTGGCGCTGTGGTGGAACACCGGGGACTGCGCGCACGAGGCGCACATCCGCCGGCTGATCGCGGTCGGCTCCCGGGAGTCGGTCTCCCGCGAGGGCCGGACCCGCACCCCCGGCTCGGTCTTCGTGGACGGCCTGGGCTCCACCGAGATGGGCCACTCGCACTTCTTCATCAGCCACAGCCAGGGCAGCGACCGCTACGGCCGCTGCGTCGGCCGCCCGCACGCCTTCGTGGACTGCGCGGTGCTGGCCCCCGACGGCTCGGAGCTCGGCCCGCACGAGATCGGCGAGCTGGGCACCAAGTCCCCCACCCTGGCGCTCGGTTACTGGAACGACTCGGTCACCACCTACCGGACCCGGGTCCGCGGCTACTTCCTCACCGGCGACCTGATGTACCGGGACGAGGAGGGCTACTACTACCACGTGGACCGCGCGGTGGACTCGGTCGACCTCGGCAACGGGCACCGGCTGCTCACCGCGATGTCCGAGGAGCGGGTGCTCTCCGCCTGCCCGGACGTGCTGGACTGCACCGTGGTCGCGGTCCGCGAGGACGGCGCAGTGGTCACCGACGTGCTGATCCAGCTCGCCCCCGGGGCCGACCACCTGGCCGACCGCACCAAGGAGGTGACGGCCGCGCTGGACGAGTGGACCGCCGCCACCGTGCGCCGGGTCCTGGTGGTGCCGGACGAGCGCATCCCGCTCGGCCCGACCGGCAAGGTCCGAAAGATCCTGCTGCGCGAGCAGCACCTGGCCGAGTCCGCGGCTGCCGCAGCCGCCGCGGCCGCCGCCCTCGCGGGGAGCGCGGAGTGAGCGCCGCGGTCACCGGGATCGGCCTGGTCACCCCGCTCGGCCGCAAGGCGGAGGAGGTCTTCGAGGCGCTCAACTCCGGCCGCTCGGGCATCACTTCCGTCCCGGAGGGCCACCCCGCGCACGGCTGGCTGCCGTTCGCCGGGATCGCCCCGCACATCGACGGCACCGAGGTGCTACCACCCACCGAGACCCGCTGCGTGGACCGCTTCGTCCTGCTGGCCCTGGCCGCCGCCGACGACGCACTGGCCGACGCCGGCCTGGTGGTCGGCCGGGACGTGGCGCCCGAGCGGATCGCGGTGGTGATCGGCACCGGCGGCGGCGGTCTGGAGACCTTCGAGCAGCAGTCGCACCGCCGTCTGGAGCGCGGCCGGCCGGCCGTCAGCCCGTACCTGCTGCCCGGGATGCTCTCCAACATGGCGGCCGCCCGGATCGCCATCAAGTACGGAATGCGGGGCTACAGTTCGGCCCCCGTCACGGCCTGCGCGGCCGGCGCCCAGGCGATCGCCGAAGGGCTGCGGCTGATCCGGGCCGGCGAGGCCGACGTGGTGGTCTGCGGCGGCAGCGAGTCCTCGCTGCACCCGACGATCGCCGCCGCCTTCACCAACGCCCGCGCGCTGGCCCAGGGTTGGGACGACCCGGCACAGGCCAGCCGGCCCTTCGACCTGCGCCGCAACGGCTTCGTGCTGGGCGAGGGCGCCGGGGTGCTGGTGCTGGAGCGGGCCGAGCACGCTGCTGCCCGGGGCGCCACCGTCCGGGCCGAGCTGCTGGGCTGGGGCGGCACCACCGACGCCCACCATCCGACCATGCCCCGCCCGGACGGCGCCGGGGCGGCCGATTCGATGCGCGCCGCCCTGCGCAGCGCCGGCCTGGCCCCGTCCGACATCGGCTACGTGAACGCCCACGGCACCGGCACCAAGCTCGGCGACACGGCCGAATCGGCCGCCCTCAACGCGGTGTTCGGCCCGGACGGACCCGCCGTCAGCTCGACCAAGGGCGCCACCGGGCACCTGCTCGGCGCGGCCGGGGCGGTGGAGGCGATCGTCTCGGTGCTCGCCGTGCAGCGGGGCCAACTGCCGCCCACCGTCAACCTGGAGGAGCCGGACCCGGCCTGTGCGCTGGACCACGTCCGGCAGCTGCGCGGGACCCAGGTGCGGGCCGCGCTCTCCAACTCCTTCGCCTTCGGCGGGCACAACCTGAGCCTGATCTTCGGCCTGCCGTCCACCACCGGCAGACCTCACCAGCCTGGAGAGATCCGTTGACCGTCCAGAGCATCGCCCACGTCGAGTTCCACTGCGCGGACGCGGACCGTCTCGCCGCCGACCTGGCCACCGCCTTCGACTTCACCGTCACCCCGGCCCCGGCCGAGCCGGGGGTGCGCCGGGTCTGGCTGAGCCAGGGCACCATCCGCTTCCTGCTGGCCTCGGCCGAGCAGCTGGACCACCCGATCGCCCGCTACGTGGAGCGGCACGGCGACGGGGTCGCGGTCTTCGCGCTGGCCTGCGCCGACCCCGCCGCCGCGCTGGACCGCGCGCTGCGCGGCGGGGCCCGCCCGCTGGCCCCCGGGCTGGTCGCGGGCTTCGGCGACGTGGCGCTGCGCTTCGTCCCGGAGAGCGAGCAACCCGCCGACGAGCACGGACTGTTGGGCTTCCTGGACCACGCGGCGCTGTGCGTGCCGGCCGGGGAGCTGGACGCGGCGGTGCGGTTCTGCGAGGAGGCGCTGGGCTTCCGCCGGATCTACGAGGAGTACATCGAGGTCGGCCGGCAGGCGATGGACTCCAGCGTGGTGCAGAGCCCCTCGGGCCGGGTGACCTTCACCCTGATCGAGCCGGACGCCGCCCGTGAGCCCGGCCAGATCGACACCTTCCTGCGCAGCCACGAGGGCGCCGGCGTCCAGCACCTGGCCTTCCACACGGCCGACATCGCCACCGCCGTACGGGAGTTCACCGCGCGCGGGGTCACCTTCCTGTCCACCCCGGACGCCTACTACGAGCTGCTCCCCTCCCGGATCGGCCCCACGAGCGTGCCGGTGGAGACGCTGCGCGAGCTGGGGGTGCTGGTGGACCAGGACCACGGCGGCCAGCTGTTCCAGATCTTCACCCGCTCGGTGCACGAGCGGCGGACCTTCTTCCTGGAGCTGATCGAGCGTCAGGGTGCGCAGACCTTCGGCTCCGCCAACATCAAGGCCCTGTACGAGGCCGTCGAACGCCAGCACGCCACCTCGGCCAACTGAGAGGAGCCCCCGACCATGAACGAGGCCATGAACGACATCGTCGCGGACGAGTTCACCCTGACCGAGGCGGAGCGCGCCCTGCTCCCCACCCAGGAGGAGCTGGACCACTACGCCGAGCACGGCTGGTACCTGTCGAAGAAGCTGTTCACCGACGAGGAGTTGGACCTCCTCCAGGACGCCACCGACAAGTACTACGAGGGCCACCGGGACCGTACCCTGCCGGTCCGCCCGCCCAGGCTCGCCTCCTGGCAGCCCTCGGACGGCCCGGTGCAGCGGCACAACGACTACATCCACTACGAGAGCGCGGCGGCCGGGCGGATCCTGCGCAAGCCGCTGCTCGGCGCGGTGGCGGCGCTGCTGGCCCGCACCGAGGAGATCCGGATCTTCCAGGGCACCCTGATCTACAAGCCCCCGGTGGCGGGCGAGCCGAGCAACCTGGTGCCCTGGCACTTCGACAAGCACTACTGGCAGACCAGCACCTCGGACCGGATGCTGACCGCCTTCATCCCCTTCCACGACTGCGGGGTGGAGAACGGCACCATCACCATGGTCGACGGCAGCCACCGCTGGCGGGAGCTGCCGGCCGGCGAGGACTCCAGCCGGCACTTCGCCGAGCGGGACAACTCCGAACTGGACCGACTGCTGGCCGAGAACGCCGCGTTCAACGGCGTCGAGGTGGTCAAGGTCCCGGTCGGGATCCCGCGCGGCCACGTCTCCTTCCACCACTGCCGCACCTACCACGGCAGCGGCCCGAACCTGGCCTCCTCCCCGCGCCGGGCCGTCTCCCTCCACCTCCAGGACGGCGCCAACGAGTACCGCCCCTGGGCGAAGGCCGACGGCACGCCGGTGGTCTACAACCACGACGTGCTGGTCCGCCGCACCCCGGACGGGCGCCCCGACTACGCCGACCCGGAGTTCTGCCCGGCCATCTGGCGGGGGCAGGCGTGACGACCGCTCAGGGGCTCGGCACCCTCCGGGACCGCTACCGGATGGTCCGGCTGATCCGGGGCTTCGAGGAGCTGGCGCTGGAGCTGGTCCGCAGCGGCGACATCGTCGGCGGCACCCACCCGTACATCGGCCAGGAGGCGGTCGCGGTCGGGGTCTGCTCGGCGCTGGAGGCGGGCGACCAGCTCACCTCCACCCACCGCGGTCACGGCCACGTGCTCGCCAAGGGGGCCGACCCGGCCCGCCTGCTGGCCGAACTCCTGGGCCGCACCGGCGGGTTGAACCAGGGGCGGGGCGGCTCGATGCACGCGGCCGACCTCTCCCTGGGCATCCTGGGGGCGAACGGCATCGTCGGCGCGGGCGCCCCGATCGCCGTCGGCGCGGCCTGGGCGGCCCGGCTGGCCGGGCGGCCCCGGGTGGTGGCCAGCTTCTTCGGCGACGGCGCGCTCAACCAGGGCGTGGTGCTGGAGGCCTTCAACCTGGCCGCGATGTGGCAGGTGCCGGTGGTCTTCGTCTGCGAGAACAACGGCTACGCCACCACCCTGCCCGCCTCGGTGGCGGTGGCCGGCAGCGCGCTCGGCCGAGCCGAGGCCTTCGGCATCAAGGCGGTGTCGGTGGACGGCATGGACACCGAGGCGGTCCGGGAGGCCGCACTGGCGGCGGTCGCGCACGCCCGCTCCGGCGAAGGGCCCGTCTTCCTGGAGTGCGTGACCTACCGCTTCGAGGGCCACCACACCATGGAGCGGCGGCTGAAGCCGGTCTACCGCACCGAGGAGGAGGTCGGCGGCTGGCGACTGCGGGATCCCCTGCGCGCCGCCGCAGCGCTGATCGAGGACCCGGCCGAGGTGGACCGCGAGGTGGCCGAACTCCTGGCAGCTGCAAGGGAGTTCGCCATGAGCTCCCCCGCCCCGGAGGTCTCCGGCGCGACCGACCACCTCTACGCGAGCGGCCTGCGGCCGAGGGCGGGGGCGCTGGGATGAGCTGGCTCTCCTACACCAAGGCGCTCAACCGGGCGCTCACCGACGCGATGGCCGAGGACCCGACGGTGGTGGTGCTCGGCGAGGACATCGGCGCCGGGCTGGCCGGGCCGACGCTCGGGCTGCAGAAGCGCTTCGGTGCCGAGCGCGTGGTGGACACCCCGCTCTCCGAGCAGGGCTTCACCGGGATGGCGGTGGGCGCGGCGCTGGCCGGCCTGCGGCCGGTGGTGGAGTTCCAGATCCCCGCGCTGCTCTTCCTGGTCTTCGAGCAACTGACCAACCAGGCCCACAAGTTCTCGCTGATGACGGGCGGTCAGGCGTCCGTCCCGCTGACCTGCCTGGTGCCGGGCTCCGGCTCCCGGGACGGCTGGGCCGGGCAGCACTCGGACCACCCCTACAGCCTGTTCGCCCACATGGGCGTGAAGACGGTGGTGCCCGCCACCCCGACCGACGCCTACGGCCTGCTCCGCTCGGCCGTCGCCGATCCGGACCCGGTGGTGGTCTTCGCCCCGGCCGCCGCGCTGGCCGTCCGGGACGACGTGACGGCCCCGCTGCCGGCGATCCCGCTCGGCCGGGCCCGGATCCACCGCGAGGGCACCGACGTCACGGTGGTGGCCGTCGGCCACCTCGTCCACGAAGCCCTGGCGGTGGCCGAGGAGTTGGCGGAGGAGGGGATCTCGGTGGAGGTCTTCGACCCGCGCACCCTGTACCCCTTCGACTGGGACGCGCTCGGCGCCTCGCTGGAGCGCACCGGCCGGCTGGTGGTGGTCGACGACTCCAACCGCAGCTGCGGCATCGGCGGCGAGGTGCTCGCCACCGCCGCCGAGCAGTTCCGCCTGGTGGCCCCGCCCCGCCGCGTCACCCGCCCGGACGGCACCGTGCTGCCGTTCGCCCGAGATCTGGACCGCGCCCTGCAACCGGGCCGCGACCAGCTGCGCCACGCCGTACGGACCGTGGCCAAGCACTGACCCCAAGCACCGGCCCGAAGCACTGACCCCCTCCCGTTTCCACTTCCTGAGGAGCAGTCATGTCCAACCGTTACCACTGGGACCGTTCGCACCCCGGCCTGACCAGCCTGCAGGCGGCGATCGACCCGCTGCGCCGCGAGGTGGTCGGCCACACCGTCTACGGTGAGCTGAACAGCCACCAGCGGGTCACCACCTTCCTGGAGCGCCACGTCTTCGCGGTCTGGGACTTCATGTCGCTGCTCAAGAGCCTGCAGCGCGAGCTGACCGGCGTGGACGTGCCGTGGGTGCCCTCCGGGCCGACCGCCAGCCGCCGCCTGATCAACGAGATCGTGCTGGTGGAGGAGAGCGACGAGCTCGGCGAGGGCTTCATCAGCCACTTCGAGCTCTACCTCGGCGGCATGGCCCAGGCCGGCGCGGACACCACCGCCGTGGAGGCCTTCCTGGCCGAGCTCGGCCGGGGCACCGCCGTCCCGGAGGCGCTGAAGCTGGCCGGGGTGCCGGCGGCCGCGGTGGACTTCACCTCCACCACCTGGGAGATCATCGAGAACGCGCCGGTGCACTGCCGGGCCGCCGCCTTCGCCTTCGGCCGGGAGGACCTGATCCCGGAGATGTTCGAGCAGGTGGTCCGGATCGAGGACCCGGACGGCAGGCTGACCACCTTCAAGGACTACCTGGCCCGCCACATCGAGGTGGACGGCGAGCAGCACACCCCGATGGCGATGCAGATGCTGATCGACCTCAACGGCGACGACCAGGCCAAGTGGGACGCCTGCGCCGAGACGGTGCGTCAGGCGCTGGCGGCCCGGGTCCGGCTCTGGACGGGAATTCAGGAGGCGTTCCCGGTGACGGTCTGACAGTTGTGGGGGCGGATGTATCCGCACTCTGGACAGCACCTGACCGGTACATGTACAAAAGCTGTCCCGGCAGCGTCCGCCCCCGCATCCCCCACGATCAGCGCGTCCGCTCCGCCGTGTCCTCGCACCGCACCACCGCCGGTCGCCGCCGAAGCCGCATCTGCCCCCGCCCCTCCGAGGAGCATCATGCACTTCCGCACCCGCACCGCCGCCGTCGCCACCGTGGTCGCCCTGGCCGCCGGGACGGTGGCCGCCGCCGCCCCCGCGCCCTCCGCCGCCGCCCCGGACCGCAACGGTACCCGGACCGTCCGCGACGTGGTCACCGACCAGGACGGCAGCCGACACGTCCGCTACGACCGCAGCTACGTCGGACTCCCGGTGCTGGGCGGCGACCTGATCGAGCACCTGACGCCGGGTGGCGCCCTGCGCGCCACCGACCGGGCGGCCGAGGGGCCGGTCTCGGTCGCCTCCACCACGCCGAAGGTCTCCGGCGAGAGCGCCGGCGCGCAGGCCGTCCAGGAGCTCTCCCGGGCGGCGGGCGCCGAGGGCAAGGCCGTCCAACGGGCCCAGGCCAAGCCGCAGTTGGTGATCGACGCGCTGCACGGCGCGCCCCGACTCGCCTGGCAGACCACCGCCACCGGCCAGGACTCGCTGGGCAACCCGGTCTCCCGCACGGTACTGCTGGACGCCCGCACCGGTGCGCAGATCGACGCCTGGGACGCGATCGAGACCGCCACCGGCGACGGCCAGTCGCTCTACGGCGGCACCGTCCCGCTGGAGACCACCGTCTCCGGCTCCACCAACCAGCTCAAGGACCCGACCCGGGGCAACACCTACACCGGTGACGCGGCCAACAAGACCGACCTGTGCTTCGGTTCGATCTGCTTCAGCCGGGCGCCCGCGACGCTGTTCACCGACGCGGACAACCACTGGGGCAACGGCGCCACCACCGACCGGGCCTCGGCCGCGGTGGACGCCCAGTACGGCACCAACGTCACCTGGGACTACTACAAGAACGTCCACGGCCGCAACGGCATCGCCGGCGACGGCAAGGGCGCCTACAACCGGGTGCACTACGGCAGCAACTACAACAACGCCTTCTGGGACGACAGTTGCTTCTGCATGACCTACGGCGACGGGGACGGCAACGTCTTCGGCCCGCTGGTCGCGCTGGACGTGGCCGGGCACGAGATGTCCCACGGCGTCACCTCGCGCACCGCCAAGCTGGTGTACTCCGGCGAGTCCGGCGGCCTCAACGAGGCCACCTCCGACATCATGGGCACCCTGGTGGAGTTCTACGCCGGCAACGCCAACGACCCGGGCGACTACCTGATCGGCGAGGAGATCGTGAAGCCCGGCTTCGGCAAGGCCGCGCTGCGCTTCATGGACAAGCCCTCCAAGGACACCAAGTCGGCCGACTGCTGGAGCTCCTCGGTCGGCAACCTGGACGTGCACTACTCCTCGGGCGTCGCCAACCACTTCGCCTTCCTGCTGGCCGAGGGCAGCGGCGCGCGTGTGGTCAACGGCGTCTCCTACGACAGCCCGACCTGCAACGGCTCGACCGTCACCGGCATCGGCCGGGACAAGCTCGGCAAGATCTGGTACCGCGCGCTGTCGGTCTACATGACCTCCAGCACCAACTACGCGGGCGCCCGCACCGCGGCCCTGAAGGCCGCCACTGACCTCTACGGGGCCGGCAGCACCGAGTACGCGGCGGTGGCCGCCGCCTGGTCTGCGGTCTCGGTCAACTGACCCTGCCTCGGCACCCGATCGGCCCGGACCGGCTCGCGGTCCGGGCCGAAGTGCTGGGACAGGCGGTCCAGCAGACGGTGGAAGTTGGCGGTGTCCTGCTCGTTCAAGGTATCGGTCCGCATTCCTGAGGGTTCGTTCGTTCGACCCTCCGATGCTCTCCCGAACGGCTCAACAGCCGATAAACGACACGCCGTTCGAACCGGAGCCGTTCGAACTGGTGCCGACCCGACGGATCATCAGAACCGTCCGAGCACCCGGTCGACCGCGATCTCGATCGCCACCCGGGCCGGGTTCTCCCGGGGCGCCCGGTACCGCGCGGTGTAGCGGGCCACCGCCTCGGCCACCGCCTCGGGTTCGTCCCGCACCACGGCCCGGCCCTCCAGCGTGCACCAGCGCGCGCCGTCCACCTGGCAGACCGCCACCCGCAGGCCCTCGGGCCCGGCGGCCAGCACGTTGCGCACCTTGCGGCTGGAGCCGCTGCTGATCACCCGGGCAGTGCGGGTCAGCGGGTCGTAGGTGACGCCCACCGGGGCGACGTGCGGGGTGCCGTCGGGGCGCAGCGTGGTGAAGGTGGCGAGGTGCCGCTCGGTCATGAAGGCGTGGAAGGAGTCGCCGAGCGCGGCGAGATCATGAGACATGCTCCGCATGCTACGGGTCCCCGCCCGGCACGGCCGTGACACCCCTGTGGCAGCTCCGTAGCAGCTCAGGGCTGCTCCCCGGGCCCGAAGCGCGGTAGCGTCTGCTCGTCGCCCGCGCGAGGCGGTCGTCACGGGGAGCCGGGTGCGCAAGCGCCACGGGGAGGAGTCACGGTGCGGGAGTTCGCGGTCGAGGGGTTCGCGGCCTGGCCGCCGCAGGGCGGGGCGAAGCGGCGGGGCAGGGAGTTGCGGGAGAAGACGCCGCGCGAGGCGCACGCCTGGTTCGAGCCGCCGGCGGACCGGCCCTCGGTGGTGGAGTCGGTGGAGTCGGCCAACGCCGGGCGGCTGCAGTCCCTGGTGCCGATCCGGGTCGGCCGGATGGCCGCCTCGCCGTTCGCCTTCCTGCGCGGCTCGGCCGGTCTGATGGCGGCGGACCTGGTCACCACCCCGACCAGCGGGCTGACCGCCCAGCTCTGCGGTGACGCGCACGCGGCCAACTTCGGCCTGTACGGCGACGCCAGGGGCCGGCTGGTGATGGACATCAACGACTTCGACGAGACGGTGCCCGGCCCCTGGGAGTGGGACCTCAAGCGCCTGGCCGCCAGCCTGGTGCTGGCGGGCCGTCAGGCCGGGGCCGACGAGGACGCCTGCCGCCGGGCCGCCTTCGACGCGGCCGGCTCCTACCGGCGCACCATGCGCCTGCTGGCGGGGCTGCCGGCCATAGACGCCTGGAACGCGGTGGCCGACGAGCACCTGGTGACCTTCGCCGAGGCGCAGGACCTGCGGGTGGTGATCGAGGGGGTGGCGGAGAAGGCGCTGCGCAACACCAGCGCGCGGTTCGCCTCCAAGTCCACCGTCCAGGAACCGGACGGGCGTTCGCGCTTCGTCCCGGCCCCGCCGGTGCTCCGCGCGGTCCAGGACCGGACCGCCGAGGCGGTAGCCGCCTCGCTCGCCGGCTACCGGGAGACCGTGCCGGTGGAGCTGCACCCGCTGCTCTCCCGCTACAGCGTGCAGGACGTGGCCTTCCGGGTGGTGGGCACCGGCAGTGTCGGCACCCGCTCGTACGTGGTGCTGCTGCTGGACCAGCGCTCGGAGCCGCTGGTGCTCCAGGTGAAGGAGGCCCGCCCCTCCGTGCTGCTGCCCCAACTGGCCCGTGCCGGGTACCCGGTGCGCACCCCCGTGGCGCACGAGGGCCAGCGGGTGGTGCTCGGGCAGAAGCGCATGCAGGTGGTCAGCGACGTGCTGATCGGCTGGACCACGGTGGACGGACTCCCGTACCAGGTGCGGCAGTTCCGCAACCGCAAGGGCAGCGTGGATCCGGCGGCGCTGCAGCCCGCCCAGCTGGACGACTACGGGCGGCTGACCGGCGCGCTGCTGGCCCGGGCGCACGCGCACACCCTGGACGCGGCGGTGGCGGCGGGCTACTGCGGCAAGAACGAGGCGCTGGACGAGGCGGTGGCCGCCTTCGCGGTGGCCTACGCGGACCGGACCGAGGCCGACCACGAGGAGCTGGTGGCCGCCGTCCGCTCCGGCCGTCTCCCGGCCGAGACCGGGGTCTGACGGCCCGTCTCCTCCCCTGCCGCGGACCACCGGGGCGCACCTGTTCGAGGGTGCGCCCCGGTGGCTTGAACCCGGCGCGCGCTTGGCCGGTTCGCCCCCTACCTGACAAGGTCTGCGGGGCCTACGGTCAGTGGTGGCCCGGACCCGCTCCGTATCAGGGAGTACACCCCCCATGACCACTGCCCCCCTCATCCCGCTGCACTGCCTGCGTCAGCTCGAACCGGGGCCGCCCCGCCAGGCCGCCCTGCCGACCGGCACCCCGGTCTGGCTCTGCACCCGGCACGCGGACGTCCGCCAGGCGCTCACCGACCCCCGTCTCGGCCGCGCCACCCTCTACGCCGAGGACGCCCCGCCGGTCACCGTGACGCCCAACATCCTCGACGTGCCGGACACCCTGATCAACCTCGACGGCCCCGAGCACCAGCGGCTGCGCCGCACCGTGCAGCGCGCCTTCACGCCCCGCGCGATCGAGCGCTGGCGGCCGTGGGTGTCCTCGGTCATCGAGGAGCTGCTCGACGAACTCGCCGCCCAGGAAGGCCCGGTGGACGTCATCGGCGCCTTCACCCGCCCGCTCCCGGTCGCGGTGATCAGCCGGCTGATGGGCCTGGACGGCCTGGACATGAGCCGCCTCGGGCACTGGAGCGACCACGCGCTCTCCACCTCGGCCCACTCGGCCCAGGAAGTCCAGACGGCCATGATGGAGTTCGCCGGCTTCTGCCACCAGCTGGTGGTCGACCGGCGGAAGAACCCGGGCGAGGACTTGGTCAGCAGCCTGGTGCAGGCCGCCGACGAGACCGAGGGCGTCACCGACGAGCAGGTCATCATGCTGGTGCTCGGCCTGGTGGTGGCCGGCCACGAGACCACCATGACCACGCTGGGCAACGCGCTGGTCTACCTGCTCGGCGAGGACCGCGCCGCCTGGGCCCGGATAGCCGAGAGCAAGGAGGCGGCGGGCACGGCGGCCGAGCAGGTGCTGCGCACCATCCCGCTGGGCGACCGGGACGCCTTCCCGGGCCTGCTCCGCCGGGCCACCGAGGAGCTCGAGATCGGCGGCGTCACCATCCCGGCCGGGGCCATCGTGGCCGCCGACACCGGCGCGGCCAACAACGACCCGGCGGTCTACCCGGCCCTGGGCGAGGGCGAGTTGCGCGACCTCTTCGCCCCCGTCGGCACCCCGAGTCTCACCTTCGGCGCCGGCCCGCACCACTGCCTCGGCGCCTGGCTGGCCCGGATGGAGCTGGAGGACGGCCTCAACCGCCTGGCCGCCCGCTTCCCCGGGCTCTCGCTGGCCGTCGCCGCCGAGGACATCGACTGGCGCACCGGCCTGCTCACGCGCAGCCCCAACACCCTCCCGGTCACCTGGTGACCGCCGCCACCACCGGCCCCCTGGAGACCCGGGTCGACCGCACCCGCTGCGTCGGCACCGGCGCCTGCGCCGCCACCGCCCCCGACGACCTCACCCTCACCCCCGACGGCCGCGCCCAACCCCTGCGCACCACCCCGAGCTCGCTCGAACTCCTCACCGAGGCAGCCGAGTTGTGCCCCGTCGAGGCCCTCACCATCCACCGCACCGACACCGGCGAACAGATCGCCCCGTCGTACTGAGCACCCGGGCCGCCCGCCCCACCTCGGTGGAGCGGGCGGCCCGCGCCGGAGATCACCATGACTTTCGAAGACGCGGTCCGCGCCCGGCTGCTGGCCCCGAACTTCTGGTACGTCGGCACCGTGAACGCCGACGGCTCCCCCCAGGTCAGCCCGATGTGGGTGGACCTGGAGGGCGACAGCGAACTGACCTTCAACTCCTCGGCGGGGCGCGTCAAGGAGGAGAACCTCCGCCGCGACCCGCGCGTCTACCTCTCCCACGCGGACCCGGCCGACCCCTACGACCGGGTCCAGATCAGCGGCGTGGTCAGCCGCTTCGTCGAGGGCCCGGAGGCCGTCGAGCGGATGGACCGGCTGGCCCGCAAGTACCTCGGCACCGAGCGCTACGAATGGTTGGTCCCCGGCGAGCACCGGGTCGCCGTCGTCGTCCGCCCCGTGAAGGTCCGTCACATCGTCGGCGTGGAGCCCTTCCGCGGGGGACCCCAGGGCCTGGCCTAGGGGCGGGCCCCGCCGAAGCCGCGGCGGCCGAAGTTGCCCAGGGCCAGCTCGGTGCGCAGTTCCTCCAGCCGCGCCAGGGCCGGCCTGCCGTAGAAGGTGTGCAGGAGCTCCCGGTCGAGGGAGTGCGCGCCGTAGAGGTAGGGGCGGCCGCCGGCCTCGGCGCAGGCCTCCAGCAGGCGGCGCTGCGCGTGCCGCGTTCCCGAGACGAGCTCCGCCGCGTCGACGGGGGCCGAGGCGAAGACCCCGATGCCGTACTGGACGGGTGCGTCCAGGACCGGCGCGAGGACGAACGGGGTTGCGGGGGCCGGTCGTTGGATGACCAGGAAGTAGAGGCTGATCAGGCTCTCGGTCAGCGGGGACCCGGCGATCAGCTTCTCCAGCACGGCGGTGAAGCCGGGCAGACCCGCCTCGTCGAGGACGTAGTCGGCCCAGAGGTTCGCGTGGGTGGGCGCCTCGATCAGCGGCGCGAGGTGCCCGGCGACCTCCTGGTGGAGCAGGCCGGTGTAGTCGGGCACGGGCATCACCGGCGTCGCGAGCCCGGTCTCGTCCGCCCCGGGGGCCAGCGAGATCTGCGAGTACCAGGCCTGACGGTCGTACATGCCGAAGTAGCCCCCGGCCCGCGGGTCGGCGGCCACCCGCGGCAAGTGGGCGACCAGGTCGGCCAGACCGGTGTGCTCGACCCGGGTGACCCGGGTGACGGCGGGTCGGGCGACGGTGCGCAGGACCGCCGTGGTGAGGTGGCCGACCTGGCCGACGCCGCCGAGGGCGTACCGGAAGAGTTCGGAGTTCTCCTCGGGCGAGCAGCGCCGGGTACGGCCGCCGCCGTCGACCAGCTCGATCCGCACGACCTGGTCGATCTGGAGTCCGTGGCGCAGCGAGCCGAGGCCGAAGCCGCCGATGGAGAGGGTGCCGCCGACGGTGAGGTCGAGGTAGCTGGGCAGTACCGCGACGGCCCGGCCGTGTCCGGCCAGCCACTCCTCCAGTTCCAACCAGGTGATGCCGGTGGGGACTTCGACGAGGTGTTCCTCGCCGGGCAGGTCCACGAACCGCGGCGCGGTGCCGGGCCGCCGGTTGTCCAGGAGGGTTCCGTCGGTGAGCGTCTGGGTGTTGCAGGAGCGGCCGTTGCCGCGCACGGCGACGTCCTGGCCGGTGGCCGTCGCCTGCCGCATGAGCTCCTCGGCGGTGCCGTCCTCGCCCACCCGCCGGACGGTGTGCGGGACGAGGCGGAGGGAGCGGCCGAAGTCGGTGTCCATGGTCTGCACGGGGTGCCCTTCTAATGGTCGTCGCGGTCGGGACTACAGCCGGAAGTCCCCAAAGGCGCGCCGGCTGAAGTGGGTCAGGGAGAGCTCGGCCCGCAGTTCGCGCAGTCGCTCCAACTCTGCTGCTCCATAGATCTGTTGGAGCAGCTCGGCGTCGAAGTCGTGGGTGCCGTAGAGGTAGGGGCGGCCCCCGGCCTCGGCGCAGGCTTCGAGCAGGTCCCGCAGCACGCGCCTGGTCCCGGCGATGCCCTCGGAGTCGGCCGTCGGTGTGGCGGCGAAGATGCCCACCAGGTACTGCACGGGGGCGTCCACCACGGGGGCCAGCACGAACCGGGTGGCCGCTTCGGGGCGGCGGACGACCAGGAAGTACAGGGCGACCAGGGTGTCGGCGAGCGGCGGGGCGGCCATCGCCTCCTGCACCCTGCGGACGAACGCGGGGAAGTGCTCCTCGTCCAGGACGTGGTCGACCCACAGGTTGGCGTGGGTGTCCTCCTCCAGCAGGTGGTGCAGGACCTTCGCGGTCTCCTGGTGGCTGTAGAGGATGTAGTCGGGCACCGGCATGACCTGGGTGGCCTCGGCCGGGCCAGGGGCGTCCTCGTCCAGGGTCACGAAGGAGTACCACGCCTCGCGCTCGAACATCCCGAAGTAGCTCGAGACGCCCGGGTCCTGGGCTCCGCCGCGCATGAAGGCGACGAGCTCGTCCGCGCCGGTGTGCTCGATCCTGGCGGCGCGGGAGACGGGGCTGTGGGCGACGGTGCGCAGGACGACGGTCTTGATGAAGCCCACCTGCCCGAGGCCGCCGAGGGCGTAGCGGAACAGTTCGCCGTTCTCCCGGCTCGAGCAGCGGCGGGTGCGTCCCGCTCCGTCGACGAGTTCGATCTCCACGACCTGGTCGCTCTGAATTCCGGAGCGCACCGAGGCCAGCCCGAACCCGCCGACGGAGAGGTTCCCGCCGATGGTGATGTCGAGATAGCTGGGCAGGACCGGATTGGCCCGGCCGTGCCGGTTGAGCCATTTCTCCAGTTCGAGCCAGGTGATGCCGCTGTCCACCTCGACGTGATGATCCCCCCCGACGAAGCGGGGCGTCACGTCGGGACGGTAGTTGTCGAGCACCAGGTCGGGGGAGAGCGTCTGGGTGTTGGTGGACCGCCCGGCGCCGCGCACCACCATGTCGCGGCCGTTGGCGGCGGCCTCGCGCATGAGTTCCTCGACGGGCCCGTCCGCGTCCGCCCGGACCACTTTCCGGGGGACGACGACGGAGGTGCGTCCGAAATCCTGACCGAATTCTTTCACTTGCTTCGCCCTTTCCGTGCGGTCGGCCGGTCGATTGCGGGCGCTACGTTAGACCACGATCGGCACCCGGCGCATCAGATCTCGTGAACCTGACAAGGTCCCCCCGCGCCGGGCCGTGGGCCGGGTCCGGGCGCCTAACGTGGTGTCAGGTTCACGTGATCCTTGACCGTAATCGTGCAGGAACGCGAAATTCCGATTACCCCCACCGCCGAATTCCGGAGGAGAAGTCGAATTGGCCGTGCACCAGCAGCCCGAGCCCCGGCCGGCGGCCCCCGGCATCAGGAAGGACTTCATCGCCGACTACGACGGCCTGGCCGGCGAGTGGTGGGACCCGCGCGGGGCGCTCGCACCGCTGGGCTGGATCGCCCGCGCCCGGGCCGAGTTCGTCCCGCCGGCCCGCGACGGGGACGCCCGGCTGCTCGACATCGCCTGCGGTGGCGGCCTGTTCGGCCCGCACGCCGTGGCGAAGGGGTACCGGGCCGTCGGCGTCGACCTGTCGGAGCTGTCGCTGCGCGAGGCGCTGCGGCACGGCTTCGCCGAGGTCTTCCGCGCCGATGTGGCCCAACTGCCGTTCGAGGACGAGCACTTCGACGTGGTCACGGCCGGCCAGTGCCTGGAGCACGTCCCCGACCCCTACGCGGTGGTCGCGGAGGCCTGCCGGGTGCTGCGCCCCGGGGGCACGCTCGTCGTCGACACCATCGCCGACACCGCGCTCGCCCGCTTCGTCTCCATCACCGTGGCCGAGAACATCCCCGTCGCCGGGCATCCGCCGCGCGGCACCCACGACCACCGGCTCTTCGTCAACCGCGAACGGCTGACCCGGGCCGCCCGCGAGCACGGGGTCGAGCTCCGGCTGCTGGGCCTGCGACCGCGGATGGGCCAGCTGCTCCGCTACTCGGCCGGCCTGATCGACGAGGTGCGCATGGTGCGCACCCGGTCCACCTCGATCCTCTACCTGGGCGTGGGAACCAAGAAATGACGCTGCACCTGGATCCGCCCCGCGGTGCCGTGCGCACCTGGGTGCTCGGGGCGCGCCTGAAGACCCTGCCGGTCAGCTACGCGCCCCTGGCGGTGGGCTTCGCCCTCTCCGCCGCCCACGGCCCCTTCGACTGGTCCCGCGCCGTGCTCACCTCGGTCCTGGTCCTCGGCTTCGTGCTGGGCACCAACTTCTTCAACGACTACAGCGACGGCGTCCGCGGCACCGACGCCGGCCGCCTCGGGCCGGGCCGGATGGTCGGATCGGGGCGGGCCACCCCGCGGGAGGTCTTCCGGCACGGCGCGGTCCTGTACGCCGTCGGCGCCGCGGCCGGCCTCGCGCTGGCGGCGACGGTCTCCTGGTGGCTGCTCGCCGTGACGGTGGTGATCGCCCTGGGGGGCTGGTTCTACACCGGGGGTTCGCGCCCCTACGGCTACCACGGGCTGGGCGAGATCAGCATCTTCCTCTACCACGGCCTCGTCTTCGTCTGCCTCCCCGTCTACGTTCAGACCGGCGAGGTCCCCTGGCTCGCCGTGGCCGCCGCCGTCCCCCTGGGCCTGCTCGCCTGCGCCCTGCTGACGACCAACAACCTGCGCGACATCCCCACCGACTCCGCCGCCGGGAAGATCACCCTCCCGGTCCGGTTCGGCGCCCCCTGGGCCCGCGGGCTCTACACCTGGTGCGTGGCCGGCGCCTTCGCCGTCACCGTGCCGCTCGCCCTGGTCCGCCCCTGGGCGCTGCTGGCCCTGCTCGCCGTCCCGGCCGCGCTCCCTCCCCTGCGGCGGGTCCGCGGCGGCGCCGACGGCCGGGACCTGATACCCGCCCTGGAGCACACCTGCCTGCTCCTGCTCGTGTTCGGCACCTTCGAGGCGATCGGACTGGCCCTGTGACCCCACCGCCCGCACCCGAATCCCCCGACCACCTGGTGCTGGTGATCGGAGCCGGCTTCTCCGGCATCGGCACCGCCATCGGACTGCGCCGCGCGGGCATCGACGACTTCCTGATCCTCGACGAGCAGGACGACATCGGCGGCAGCTGGCACGTCAACCGCTACCCCGGCATCGCCGTCGACATCTCCGCCTTCTCCTACTCCTTCGCCTCCGAGCCCTCGCCCTCCTGGTCCCGGCTCTTCCCGCCGGGGCAGGAGCTCAAGGACTACGCCGACCAGGTCGCCGAGACCTACCGGCTGCGCTCCCGACTGCGCCTCAACTCCCGGGTGGTGAGCGCCACTTACCAGGAGGACAGCCACCTCTGGCGGGTCGGGCTCGCCGACGGCGCCGAGCTGTCGGCCCGCTTCGTGGTGTGCGCGACCGGCTGGCTCACCAAGCCCAAGACACCCACCATCCCCGGCCTCGACCGCTTCAAGGGCGACGTGCTGCACACCGCGCGCTGGGACCCCACCGTCGAGCTGGACGGACGGGCGGTGGCCGTCATCGGCACCGGGGCCTCGGGCGTGCAGATCGTCCCGGAGCTGGCCCCCCGGGCGGCGAGCCTCCACGTCTACCAGCGCACCCCCATCTGGCTGCTGCCCAAGCCCGACCTCCCGCTGCCCCCGTCGGTGCGCCGCTTCTTCCGCCGGGCGCCGTGGGCCCCGCGCGCCGTGCGGCGGATGACGGACGCGGTCACCGAGCTCAGCTTCGTCATCAGCATGGTCCACTACCGCCGCTTCCCCTTCCTGGTGCGGGCCGGCGAGGCCGCCTCGAAGTACTACCTGCGCCGCCAGGTGGGCGGCGACCCCGAGTTGATCCGCAAGCTCACCCCCGCCTACCGGGTCGGCTGCAAGCGCCCCTCGCTGGCCAAGGGCTACTGGCGCACCTTCACGCGGGAGGACGTCGAGCTCGTCACCGAGCCCATCGAGGAGATCACCGAGACGGGCATCCGCACCGCCGACGGCCGGGAGGAGCCCTTCGACGCCATCGTCCTCGCCACCGGCTTCCACGTGCTGGACAACCTGCCGCCCTTCCCGCTCCGCGGCAGCGGGGGGCGCGACCTCCAGGAGTTCTGGCGCACCGAGCGGTTCCAGTCCTACGAGGGGACCTCCGTCAAGGGCTACCCCAACCTGTGGTTCATCGTCGGCCCGTACTCCTTCACCGGGGGATCGTGGTTCGGGATGATCGACTATCAGGTGACCCACCTGGTGCGCGTCATCACCGAGGCCCGTCGCCGGGGCGCCACCGAGGCCGTGATCCGCCCCGAGAAGCACGACGCGTCCTTCCGCGAGACCCTGCGCCGGCAGCGCGGCACGGTCTTCCTCGACCCCAGCTGCCGCACCTCCAACACCTACTACCTGGACGAGCACGGCGACGCCCCGGCGGTCCGCCCCGCCTCGACCTTCGAGGCCGCCCGCCGGGCCCGCGGCTTCGACCTGGACGACTACCGCTACATGCCCTGACGGGCCGTCACGGCCCGCCACCGACCGCTCCCAGCACCAGGAGGAACCCCACCATGCGCCTGCGCGATGTCCGGGGCCGCGACCGCGCCCTGTGCGTTCTGTACGGCACCTCCGCCCTGATCGGCGCCGCGGTGATGGGCGCCATGGCCGTCACCTTCGTCGTCCGCAACGCGGACGCCGGCCCCGGCGGCGTCGTCTCCGCCTTCATGCGGGACGCCACCTCCACCTTCGCCTCCCAGTTCATCTACGCCGACCTGGCCCTGACCTGGGCGGCGCTGGGCGCCTACATGATCGTCGAGGGGCGGCGGCTGGGCATCCGCCACGTGTGGGCGTACATCGTCGGCGCGCCCGCCCTCGCCCTGATCGCCAGCTACGGGCTGTTCATGCTGGTGCGCCAGTGGAAGATCGCCGCCGGCGTCGGTCCGGACGACGCGGCCGCCGCCGTCCGGACGGGCGACACGCTGGTCCCGCAGCGGGGGTGAGCCGCTCACGCACTGGTGGGGCCGCCCGTCACCAGCTCCACCAGTGCCCGCGGGGCGCCCGCCTGGCCGCGGATGCCGGGGAAGGCGTTGACGTCCACGATGACCGGCTCGCCCGCCACCTCCAGGACGTCGACGCCGTAGACGGTCAGGCCGAAGGCCTCGCCGCAGCGCAGCGCCAGCTCGGCCCAGCGCGGCGCGTGCGGGACGGACTCCCTCGCCCCGTCCGCCAGTTCGGAGCGGCGGAGCTCGCCGAAGACCTGCTCGCCGACCACCCAGAGCTTGTGGTCCCAGCCGTCCCCGGGCAGGAAGGGCTGGTGCACCAGCGGCTCCCCGGGCCAACGGGCCGTCAGCCCGGCCAGCTCCTCGGCGCTGTGGGCCGCCGCGACCAGGTCCTGCTTCCGGCTGTACCGGCTCTTCACCACCAGCGGGAAGCGCCCCGGCCGCGCCGAGGTCTCCACGAACGGCAGCCCGGCCGCCAGGGCGGTGGCGGCCATCCACTCCCGGTCCTGGCAATTCCCGGTCGCGGCGCCCGAGTTGACCACCACCGCGCCGCGCCGCTCCAGCTCGGCGGCCAGCCCGAGCGCCGCCGGGCTGCGGGCCTTGAGCAGGTAGACCTCGGCCGGGTCGGCCAGGTCGGGCGCGCCCCACTCCACCCGGTGCCCGGCCGCCGTCAGCAGCGCCGCCGCACCGACCAGCAGCGGGTGGCCCTGGTCGCGGCAGATCACCCCGACCCTCACCAGACCGCCCCCGCCACCGGGACGACCGCCCGCGGCGCGGGCACCGAGGAGCCGCGCCGGGCCAGGTTGAGCACCGCCCGGGCCACCCGGGGCACCGCGTCCGGCACCTGACGGAAGCTCGGGAAGTCATTGACGTCCACCACCACCGGACCGTCCGGGCCGAAGACCACGTCCACGCCGAACAGGTCGAGCCCGTACAGCTCGCCGATCCGGTGCACGATGTCGGCGACCTCACCGCTCAGCGGCACCGCCCGCTCCCGCCGCTCCCCCGCCACCAGCGGGGAGGTCCGCTCGGTGGCGAACAGCTCGCCGTCCGCGCTGTAGACCTTGAGGTCCATCCCGGAGTTGCGCACCCAGGGCTGCGCGATCAGCATCCCCTCATCGGCGAACTCCGCCTCCAGCTGGCCGAGTTGGTCGATCGAATCGACCCGGCGGACGGCCCGGCCCCGGCTGCCCTCGGCCGGCTTGACCACCAGCGGGTAGTAGTCGCCGGGGATGCCGGCCAGGTCGGACGCCCGGGCCGCCGCCCAGGTCGGCGGGACCGGCAGGCCCTGTCCGGCGGCCCGGATCGCGGCCGACACCTTGTCCCGCACCACCCGGATCGCCCGGGCGTCGTTCACCGTGGTCAGACCGGCCGCCGAGGCCGCCTCCAGCAGGCCGAGGCCCGGCCCGCCGGAGACCGTCTTGAGCACCCAGACGTCGTGGCTGCCCGCGCGCACCAGCCCGTCCAGGGCCAGCAGCGAGCCGCTGGGCCGCAGCACGTCCACCCGGTGCCCCCAGTCCGCCAGCTGCCGGACCACGTCCCGGGGGATGCCGTCGTTCCGGTACAGCTCCTCCACCAGGAAGCAGATCCTCATCCGCCTTCGCCCCCTACCCGCCAGCCGTCTCGTCGTCAGAGACCGCCCAGCTTGCCATGAATCGGGCACCCCAAGATCATTCGCCTCGTAAGGAATCGGCCACAGACCTGCCACAGTCCGGCCGCCGATGTCACGGCTTCGTCCCGAGCCCGCCGTGGAACCGGCAGGTCAGTGCCCGCTGTCCGCCGGTCCCATTACCCTTTCTTGGTAAAAGGCCCACCCCGGCACCGGCCCGCCGGCCGGGGCGAGGGGGAGGGCCGCGAAGGAGGGGCAGTGCGCGAGACCGTCAGCCCGGGCCCGGTCCGGCCCGAGGAGCACCGCCGCGCGGGCGAGCCCCGGGCCGCCTGCCGCCACACCGGGGCCGGCCCCACCCTGCGCCCGCGTGACCTGCACGACCTGCGCGGCCTGCCCACCCCCGGCACCCTGGCCTACCCGGCCGGAGACCTGCTGGTCGTCTCCGGCCTGCCCGGCAGCGGCAAGTCCACCCTGATGGGCCGCTGTTCGACCGCCCCCGTGATCGACTCCCAGCACAGCCGCGAGCACTGGGCCGCCCGGCTCCCCGCCGCCCTCCCCTACGCGCTCTACCGTCCGCTGGTCCGCGCGCACCACTACCTACGGCTGCGCCGCGCCCTGCTGGCCGGCGGCCCGCTGGTGGTGCACGACTGCGGCACCCTCCCCTGGGTCCGAGCCTGGCTCTCCCGCACCGCAGCCGCCCAGGACCGCCGGCTGCACCTGCTGGTGCTGGACTCCACGCCCCAGCAGGCCCGCCACGGCCAGCTCGCCCGGGGCCGCCGGGTCTCCGCCTACGCCTTCGCCCGCCACCGCCGGGCCACCACCCGCCTGCACGCCGCGCTCTCCGGCGGCCCGCTGCCCGGCTGCGCCAGCACCGTGGTCCTGTCCCGCCCCGGCGCGCTCGACCTGGAGCGGATAGCCTTCACCGGCTGAGCGGCCGCCTCACCGTCCGTCAACTCCCGGCCCGCACACCCGGGGGTGCGGCAGGACGGGTGAGCCCGGCGGCGGGTCGCCCGGCCGGTGCGGCGCCGCCGGCCAGGGCACGGCTTTAGGGTGCGGTCATGACGGACACTGCCATGAGTGACACCGCGCGCGAGGCACGTCTGCGCAGGCTCGCCGAGCGGCTCGGCGCCGAACACCGGACGACGGTCGAGCCGCTCCACGACCCGGAGCGGCGCGTCTGGACGCTCCGCTGGTACGACGGGCCCTCGGTGGCCGAGGTCCGCGCCGCGCTGCGCCGCGAGGACGCCGAACACCAGCAGGTGCTGGCCCGGCGGGACCTGACGGCCCGTGCGGTGGTGCTGGCCGCGATCCGCGGGACCCGCTCCGGCACGCTGCGCCGCTGGGTGGGCAGTTGGGGCCAGCGCTACCACCTGGAGCAGATGATCGGCGACCTCCCCTACCCGGAGCGCACCGCCGGCCCCCGCGAGGAGGCCATGCTCACCCGCCTGCTCACCGCCGCCACCACCGGCGCCACCGGCACCGGCCGCTGGGCCGTCCCCGACGAGCACCGCGCCTTCGAGCTGATCGCCCGCGACGGCATCGCCTGGCTGCTCCCCTCCCACGAACCGGCCCGCCCCGGCGAGAGCGACGGCCTGGCCCTCGACCCGCTGGAGTACCTCACCTCCCGCTACGCCACCGGCGAGCACCGCACCGCCTGGGAGACCACCCTCACCCCGATGCCGCTGCGCGCCGCCGTCACAGCCGTGCACACCGACCCCTCCCCCACCCCCGACGCCGCCCGGGCCGCCCTCGCCCTCCTCCCCACCCTGCGCGCGGACCTCACCGCCCACCTCGACCAGGCCGAGGCCACCCTCCGCCGCGCGGCCGCCCCCCACTGATCCCGGCGTCCGACTTCGGAGTTCCCGCCCCAACTCCACCTGGGCTCTTGACTGTTCGTTGACCACCCCGCTGGGATGGGGCCCGTGAGCGAGAAGCGGAATCCCCGACTTGGCGGCCTCTCCGGCTGCCTGGCCCTCCTGGTGGTGTCGGCCGGCCTGGTCGCCCTCCTGGTCTGGGCCCTCGGCAGCACCAGCGGCACCATGCACTGACCCCTCCGGCGGGAGAACCACCGGGCGGCGCCGTTCGCCGTCCCCGGCAGATCCCACCGCGCCGGAGGGCAGTACCTGCCCGCGGATCGGGTAGGACCGGCTGGGGAGGGGTGGCGGTGGACGACAACCAACTCGTCGGCGCCGCGGTGATGGCGGCCGGCGGCCTCGCGGCGCTCCTGGGCGGCGGGCCCGGCGGCGGGAACATCGGCGACGCCGGCTACGGCCCCGGGGGGCTCCGACCGCCCCGACCTGACGATCCGTCAACTTCTGCTCCGCCGAGGCCTCCAGGCGGATAGCGTGTCCGGACGGGGTAGTTCCACGGCGGGAGGTGCGGATGAACAACGACCGTGCGGTGGGCGCCGCGATGATCGTGCCGGGTGCCCTGGTCTTCTTCGCCGTGCTGGTGTTCGGCGATCCGCTGCCGCCCTTGCAGCGCGCCCTCACCGGGGCGGTCGGGCTCCTCTCGGTGCTCTTCGGCTTCGTGATGTTCCTGGGGAAGAAGGTCGGCGGCAACGACGGGAAGGGTCCCGGGGGCGGAGACCTCTGACCTCCGCCCCCGGGACCGACGGGTCAGCGGCCGCTGGAGACCGCGGTCACCTGCTGCGCCGCCGGGGCGGCGGTCTCGGAGACCGTCCGCTCGACGGGGGCGGTGACGAAGGACTTGCCGCCCTTGCAGTACTTGCTCTTCTCCGCGCTGGTCAGCTTGCGCGAGCCCCAGGTGACCACGCCGGCCTCCTGCGGGACGGGGCCGGTGCCCTTGAAGTTGTTGACGTACCAGACGTAGTGGCCCCAGTGCGGCGAGCTGTAGTGCAGCTCGTACTGGCCGCCCGCGCTCTGCAGGTGGGTGGAGCGGGTCACCCAACCCACCTGGCCCGCCGGGACGGTGAGGTCGGTCTCGTCGGCGAACGCGTCGGTCCACGCCCACTTGTGGCCGTAGCTGGCCTTGAAGCTGACCTCGAACTTCTCCAGGAAGTCGAACCCGGCCGTGACACTGATCTCGGTGGAAACCGAGTTCTCGCCGGTGGTGGAGTCGGTCCAGGTCATCTTCTTCACCTGCGGCACGGTGGAGCAGTTGTAGCCACGCGCCACCTCGTGGGCCCCGGTGTAGGTGTGGTCGGCGTTGCCGCTCGGGTGGAAGTCGCAGCTGCTGGTCGCCTTGCCGCAGTCCTTGAGCAGCTGCTCGATGGTGGGCGTCTCGCCGTAGGTGTACTCGATCGAGCTGGCCCGGTCGTTCAGGTCGCCGATCCAGTCCTGCGCGCCCACCTGGTAGCCGGTGTTGGCGCCCTGCAGGTTGGCGTGCTCCCAGTGCCGGACCTGGCAGTTGTTGAAGGTCTTGTAGGAGCTGATCGAGTCGTTCCAGCTGCCGGTCAGCACGTTGAGGGAGAAGTGGCTGCTCTTGCCGCAGGCCGACTCGGCGGTCACCGAGAGGCTGGCGCCGCCGAAGTTCCCGTGCTCGTACTCGGTGGAGACCACCACGCTCGCGGCGGTCGCCGAGGCGGACTGCGCGCCGGCCCGGTCGATCTCCGCGGCGAAGGCGGGGTCGGCCAGGGCGGCGCGGACGTCCAGCGGGGCGTCGGTGACGAGGCCGTTGGTGGCGGCCGCGATGGCCTGGCGGTAGGTGTCGAAGCAGCGCATGTCACCGCCGCCGACGCTCACCGTGCAGTGCCGGGCGGGCTGTTGGGGGGTGGCGGCCTGGGCGAGCGGGCCGAAGGTGAGCAGGGAACCGGCCGCGGCGAAGATGCCGACGGACTTCAGGTGGCGCGTGCGCATGGAGCTGACCCTCTTCTCGTAGGGACGGCGACGGCATGGCGATGCCGGGGGAATGGCCGGCGCGGTGCGCGGCCAGCTCCAGAACGTAGGACCGCCCGGTGGCCGGCAGGCGGTTCTTGAGCGAAACCTGAGCCTGCCGCGGAGCACTGTGCCCGAAAGGGAAACCGGGTCGTGTGCGGGCAGGAAATCAGCACTGCCGCCTACCGGTAACTCGCCTCCCCGCCACCCAGGTTGGGTGAAATCCGGTCGGCCCGGATCAGCCCAGGTAGTCGTCCAGCCGGGCCAGCGCGAAGCCCTGCTCGGTGGCGCTGCGGATCACCAGGCGGGCCAGGTCGGTCATCGAGCCGCCCCACTCCCCGGGGCCGCGGAAGTGGGTGAGGATGATGTCCCCGGGGTGCAGCCGCTGGTCGAGGTGGCGGTACTCCATCCGGTCGGGGAAGGCCTCCTCGTTCCAGAGCGGCATCGCCGTCACGCCGCACTCCTTGGCCACCCGCACGGTGTCCGCGGTGAACTCCCCGTACGGGGGCCGGAACAGCACCGGCCGCGGGCCCACCTCCCGTACCAGCTCGTCCTGTTGGCCGCAGATCTCCTCGCGCTGGCGCTGGTACCCGAGCCGGCGCAGGTCCTTGTGGTTGAGGGTGTGGTTGTTGACCCGCACCCCCTGCTCGTTCAGCTCCCGGAAGTACCCGTAGTCCTCCCTGGCCAGGTAGCCGGAGACGAACGCGCTGAACGGGACGCCGAGTTCACGCATCATCCGGTTGAACCGGCGGTCCTTCTCCTGCCCGTCGTCGATGGTCAGGAAGACCACCTTGTCGGTGGTCGGCACCCGCCGCACCAGGGGCGGCATCCCCTCCCCCTGCATCCGGACGTGCGGGCCGTCCTCGCGCAGCAGCGGCTTGACGGCGGGCGGCGCGGGCGCGGGCAGCGGCGGCGCGGCCAGGCCCCACTCCCGGGCCACCTCGGCCAGTTCGGGCCCGCGCAGCGGTGCGGCCCGGGGGACGGCCACCTCGTGCTGCTCCTGCTGCTCGGCCCGGCCGGGCAGCACGGCGGGACGGGCGGCGGCCGGGGGCGGGGCCGTGTCGCGGCCGGGCGCGGTGGACGGGGAGCCGCAGCCGGCCGCGGTGACGGCCAGACAGAGACCCACCAGGAGCCGGGCCCGGGGGCGTACTGATCCGAAAGCCATACCAGTACATCTTCCGCACGGAAGGCCCGCCGCCACCTCGCCACGCCACCAGGTCCACCGAATGCCTCGCCGCGCCCCCTCCTTCCGTCCCCGCTCCCCCTCTCTCCGTCCCGCGACTTTCGTCGCGCCCGGGCCGCGACCATCGGCGACTGCCGCCGCACCCGCCGCGTCGTCTAGCCTCGCGTGGGTGAGCGAGCGCAGCACGGAACAGACCGGTGGCACCCCGGAGGACGGCGGCGGCCGAGCGGCGGCCTGGTGGGCCCGGCTGGTGCGGGTGGTCCTGCCCGGCCCCTGGACCCGACGCACCGTCACCCGCGAGAGCGTGGGAGCGGTGCTCTCCGGCCTGCTGGCCGGCCTGCTCGACCTGGTGGCCTCCGGCCCGCCGCTGCGCACCGCGCTGGCCGTCTCCGGCGCGGCCCTGCTCTTCCTGCTGCGGCGCGGCCTGCCCCGCACCGTGCTGGTGCTGGCCGCGGTCGGCTGCGGCCCGGTCGGCGCCTGGCTGCCGACCCTGATCGCGGCCGGGTGGTCGCTCGGCCGGCGGGTCACCCGGGCCCGGGACGCGGTGGTCGCCTCGGTGGTGGCCTTCCTGGCGATGCTCGGCTACGACCTGGTCACCGAGCGGGACAGCCTGCCGCTGCCCGCCCTGCTCGGTGTCACCACCGGCGCCTTCCTGGTGCTCGCCGTGCTGCCCGCGGTCTTCGGCCGCTACCGGGCGCAGCGCCGGGCGCTGCTCACCGCGCTGGAGGAGCGCAACGCCCAGCTGCTCCGCGAGCGGGTGATGATCGCCCGTCAGGCCCGGCTGCGCGAGCGGCACCGGATCGCCCAGGACATGCACGACAGCCTCGGCCACCAGCTGGCGCTGATCTCGGTGCACACCGGCGCGCTGGAGGTGGACCGCACCCTGACCGACCGTCAGCGCGAGGCGGTCGGCGTGCTGCGCCAGGCGGCCGTCGACGCGATGCGGGAGCTGCGCGGCGTGATCGGCCTGCTGCGCGAGGACGAGCGGGCCGAGGAGGAGCAGACCGGCGGCCTGGCGGAGATCCCCCGCCTGGTGGAGACCTCCCGGGCCGCCGGGGCCGAGGTGACGCTCTCCCACCACGAGGGCGCGCGCAGCGCCACCACCGCCACCGGCCACGCCGCCTACCGGATCGTCCAGGAGGGGCTGACCAACGCGCACAAGCACGCGCCGGGCGCCCCGATCACCGTCGCCCTGCGCTTCGAGCCGGACGCCCTGCTGGTCGAGGTGGTCAACACCCCCTGCCCGCCCGCCGCTCCCGGCGCCCCGGCCCACGCCCCGGTCAGCGGCGGCCAGGGCCTGACCGGTCTGCGCGAGCGGGCCCGGCTGCTCGGCGGCATGCTGCACACCGGCGCGACCCCGGACGGCGGCTTCCGGCTGGCCGGGGTGCTCCCGTACGACGGCACCGGCCGCCCGGCCGGGGAGGACCTGGAGGCCGACCTCGGTCTGACCCTGCCCGCCGGGGCCGCCCCGCTCAGGCGCCGCCGCCCGGCGTTCGGCTGCGCGACGGCGGTCGGCGCGGTGCTGCTGGTGCTGGTGGGGCTGCTGGTCTGGGGCGGCGTCAAGTTCGTGGACTCGCTGAACGGCACCACCCTCGGCCAGGACCGCTACGACTCCCTCCAGGTCGGCCAGGCGGAGGACGAGGTCCGCCGTCAACTGCCGCGCGGCAGCGGCTTCCTGACCGAGGGCTTCCGGCACCAGGGCCCGCCGCTGCCGGCCGGGGCCGACTGCTCCTGGTTCCTCTCCGAGAAGCAGCCCGACGGGCTCTCCAAGAGCGAGGTGTCCCGGCTCTGCTTCCGCGAGGGCGTGCTGGTGGAGAAGGTGCAGTACCGTGCGGACGGTTGAGCAGGGTGACCGTCGCCGCGCTCCTGGAGGGAAGACAGCACCGTGATCCGAGTCCTCGTCGCCGACGACGAACCGCTCATCCGCGCCGGGATCAGGATGATCCTGGCCAGCGAGGACGACATCGAGGTGGTGGCGGAGGCCGGGGACGGCCGCGCCGCGCTGGAGCTGGCCCGTGAGCACGCGGTGGACGTGCTGCTGCTGGACATCCGGATGCCGGTGCTGGACGGGCTCGGCGCGCTGGCCGAGCTGCCCCGGTACGCGCCCGCCGCCCGGGCGCTGATCCTGACCACCTTCGGCGAGCGGGAGAACGTCCTACGGGCCGTCACCTCCGGCGGGGCCGGCTTCCTCCTCAAGGACACCGCCCCGGCCGAGCTGATCCAGGCCGTCCGGGCCGCCGCCGTCGGCCACGCCTTCCTCTCCCCGGCCGCCACCCGTCACATCGTCGACAGTCTCGCCGCCACCCCGGCGGCCGACGCCCGGGCCACCACCGCCCGGGCCCGGCTGGCCGCCCTCAGCCCGCGCGAACGCCAGGTCCTCGACCTGCTGGGCGAAGGGCTCTCCAACGCGGACGCCGGCAGCCGCCTCCACATGAGCGAGGCCACGGTGAAGACCTACGTCAGCCGCATCCTGGCCAAGCTCGACTGCGACAACCGCGTCCAGGCCGCCCTGCTGGCCCGCGACGCCCAGGGCTGACGCCCCGTCGGCTCGGGACCAACCGGCGCAGGCGGGTCAGCGCAGGCGGGTCCGCGTGCCCGGGCCGGAGCCCGCACGGGCCGGGCGGCGCGCACGGGTTCGTCGCGCGCCCTCCTCCTCTGCCGACGCGCCCGCCGCGACGGCCGCCGCCCGGGCGGCCCGCAGCGCGAACGCCACCATCAGCGCGGGCTCCCGGATGCCGAGCCCGGCCATCCGCCGCTGGCACGGGGCGCACCAGAGCGGGCTCGCCGCACTGCCGTCCCCGTACCGCAGATCCTCCGGCGGCAGGTAGTGCACCCCGCACTCCTGGCAGACGAAGACCAGCCGCATCAGCCCCACACCTCCCCGGTACCACCGCACCGGCCACAGGGCGAGAGGTACCGGTGCTCGCGCGCGACCTGGTCGCCCCGGCCATCGGTCTCCACCGTGTGCTCGATCTTCTCGGTCACCCGGCCACCGCCGCAGGCGGGGCAGAGCTGCGGCTCGGCCACCTTACCGTCACCTCCCGTGCACGGAACGTACCGACCGTACCGTGCCCCGGACTTGATCGCTGCCGATCCGCCGGAGCGGCGGACTGATCCGCTGTCATATTCCAGTCCACCACCACCTTCCCCGCCCGGCCCCTCGCCATGCGCATGTTGACCGGTTCCCGCCGGCGTCCCTATGCTTCGGCCCTTCCGAGAACACGTTCCACCCCCCGGGAAAGGCACCTCCGATCACCAGCGCAGCGCAGGAGCGGGACACCACCGCTCCCCGGCCGGCCAGCCGCCGCCGTTTCCTCACCTACCTGGTGGCCGCCCCCGCCCTCGCGGTCGGCGCCCAACTGGCGCTGGAGGCCGAGCCGGCCGAGGCGGCGGTCCAGATCGGCGGCATCCCCGGCCTGCCCGCGCTGGCGGACCTCGGGGACGTGCTGATCCTGGCCGGGCTGCCGACCGCGCACCTGCTGGTGCTGGAGGTGACCGAGGCGGGCAAGGCGGTGCTCCAACTCCCGCGCCTGGAGGTCGGCCAGGGCCTCACCACCGCGATGGCGATGCTGGTCGCCGAGGAGCTGGACGCCCGGCTCGCCGACGTCGAGGTGCCACTCTCCCCCGCCCGCCCCGAACTGCTCTTCGCCCAACTCACCGGCGCCTCCAACTCGGTGCGCTCGCTCTACGAGCCGGTGCGGGCCGCCGCCGCGGCCGCCCGGGCCCGGCTGGTCACCGCCGCCGCGCTCCGCTGGCAGCTGCCCGCCGGCACCCTGCGCACCGCCGACGGCCGGGTCACCGCCCCGGACGGCCGCTCGGCCGGTTACGGCGAACTCGCCCTCGCCGCCGCCAAGGTGGTCGTCCCGGCCGTCTCCACCGCGCCCAAGGCGGAGTCGGCCCAGCACCTGGTCGGCACCCCGACCGGCCGGATCGACGCCCGGGACATCGTCACCGGCCGGGCCAGGTACGCCGGCGACCTGGACGTGCCGGGCGCGGTGCCCACCGTGGTGCAGCGCCCGCCGACCATAGGCGGCACCGTCCGCTCGCTGGACGACACCGCCGCCCGGGCGATGCCCGGGGTGCTCGACGTGGTGCGGATCCCCACCGGCGTGGCGGTCCTCGCCGAGACCTTCGACCAGGCCCTCAAGGCCAAGGCCGCGCTGCGGGTGGACTGGCGTCCCGGTCCGCTCGCGGGCGTCTCCGACGCCCAGGTGCGGGCCGGGCTACGGGCGGTCAACAAGCCGTTCCTGGTACCGCCGTTGCTCACCCTCAGCCTGGATGCCGAGTTCGACTTCGGCTTCGTCAGCCACGCCCCGATGGAGGTGCTGACGGCCGTCGCGGACGTCCGCGCCGACCGGGCCGAGATCTGGTTCGCCGCGCAGGCCCCGATCGCCGCCCAGGAGCAGATCGCGCTCGAACTCGGGCTGCCGGTAACGGCGGTGACGGTGCACGTGGTGCGGGCCGGCGGCTCCTTCGGACGGCGGCTGTTCCACGACGCCGCACTGGAGGCGGCCAAGGTCTCCAAGGCGGCCGGACGGCCCGTCAAGCTGATGTGGACCCGCAACGACGACATCCGGCACGGCCGGGTCCGCCCCGCCAGCCACCACCGCATCCGGGCCACCCACGCCCTCGGCCAGGTGCTCACCTACGAACACCGGGTGGCCACCGTGCGGACCGACTTCGGGCACGGCCTGGGCGAGCTGCTCACCGCCGCCGGGGCCAGCCTGCCGGTCGGCGACGCGCTCTTCTCGCAGACCTTCTTCGACCTCACCCAGGAGGTCCCGTACGACCTCGGGATCTCCACCCAGCTGCTCTCCGAACTGCCGCTGGAGATCCCCACCGGCAGCTGGCGCTCCGTCTACTCCGGCATGGTCCGGGTCGCCGACGAGGTGATGCTGGACGAGCTGGCCCGCGCCCTGGGCCGCGACCCGGTGGCCTTCCGCCGCTCCCGGCTGACCGGCGGCACCGGCCGCGCGGTGCTCGACAAGGTGGCCCAGGCCGGGAGTTGGGGCCGCCCGATGCCGCCCGGCTGCGCCCAGGGCGTCGCCTACCACGCCGAGCACCGCTCCGCGGTCGCCTGCCTGATCGAGCTGGACGCCTCCGATCGGGCCAACCCCCGGGTCACCAAGGCCGTGATGGCCGCCGACGTCGGCCGGGTGGTCAACCCGCGCGGCCTGGAGGCCCAGCTGCTGGGCTCCGTGACCGACGGCATCTCGGTCACCCTGCGGGCCGGTGTCCACCTGGACAACGGGGCGATCCGCGAAGGCAGTTACGCCGACTTCAAGTACGCCAGGCAGCGCCACAGCCCGCTCGCCTTCGAGGCGCACTTCCTGCCCCCGAGCGGCCCGCCCGGCGGCGCCGGCGAACTGGGCTTCCCGGCGGCGGCCGCCGCCGTGGCCAACGCCTACGCGCGCGCTACGGGCACCAGCCCGCGCAGCTTCCCGATCGGCTTCTCCTCCCCGCTCACCTTCTGAGCCCCCGAACTCCCCTGAAGGACCTTCACGTGCCCAGCTACCAGTTCGTCCTCAACGGCAGTCCGGTGACGGTCGAGGCCCCCGCCGACATGCCGCTGCTCTGGGTGCTCCGCGACAAGCTCGGCGTCACCGGCCCCAAGTACGGCTGCGGGGTGGGCGTCTGCCGCGCCTGCACCAGCCACCTGGACGGCGCCGAGGTGCAGCCCTGCGTGGTGCCGGTGGCCGACTGCGCCGGACGCACCGTCACCACCATCGAGGGCCTGGCCGACGGCGACCGGCTGCACCCGGTGCAGGAGGCCTGGCTGGAGTGCGACGTGGCCCAGTGCGGCTTCTGCCAGCCCGGCCAGATCATGACCGCCGCCGCCCTGCTGAAGACCAACAGGTGCCCGAGCGACGCCGACATCGACCGGATCGAGAACGTCTGCCGCTGCGGCACCTACGCCCGGATCCGCGAGGCGCTCAAGAAGGCCGCCGCCAACATGCCCTGACGGCGGCCCTCACCTCCCCCCTCGCCGACCCCTCAGTGCAGGCCGGTACAGGTGAGCGCGTCGCTGTTCTGCGGGCCGATGCAGGCCCGGGCGGCTGCCCCGCCGTTGACCATCGCGGTCCAGACGTACCGGCGGGCGCCGTCGGTCTTGCTGATGTGCTTCACCGTGTAGTCACGGTTGGCCACCAGCACCGCGCCGCCGTTCGGCGCGTCCACGCTGCGGGCCCACTTGGCCTTGCAGGCGGCGCTGCCGAACAGCTGCACCTTCACGGACCCGTCGAGGGCCTTGGACTCCAGCAGCTTGCCGTCCTTGGCGCAGCCGGTGGCCTCCGGATCCTTGCCGTTGCAGCCCGCGCCGGTGCAGGCGGCCGCGGCGGCCGGCTGGGCGGGGGCGACGGCGAGACCGCCGGCGGCCAGGGCCAGCGAGGCCGTCAGGACGGCGAGCAGGCGCGAAGGGGTGGTGGCCTTGAACACGGGGGGCTCCGTTCGTGGGGGAAAGTCCGTATCCCGACTACCCCTTGGCCCTGCGCCCCCATGCCCCGCCACGCGCCGTTTCAGCACTTCGGGTGACGGTCGGTCAGGCCAGGGCCAGTCCGTACATCACCTTGTCGTGCCCGAGGAAGAGGAACCGGCCGTCGGTGGCCGCCCGCCAGTACTGGACGCCCGGCTCGCCGTCCCGGAAGGTCCACCGGACCTCGCCGGTGAGCGCGTCCAGCGCGCACACACCCCCGCCCACCGGCCCCGGTACGAAGAGCCAACCCTCCACCGCGACCGGGCGGCAGCGCGCGTCCAGGCGGAACGGCAGCCGGCGGGACCAGAGTTCGCGGCCGTCCGCCGGCTCGTTGCGGCTCACCAGGCCGTTGTCGCGCAGCAGGTAGACGGCATCGGCGGTGGCGCACGGCCGGAGCGGGCGGGTGTCGCCCTGCTCCTCCACGATCCAGTCGACCTTGCCGTCCCACAGCGACAGCGACCGTATCCCGGTGGCGCGGTGGGCCACGTAGAGGTGGTCGTTGCCGACCTCCTGCCAGCTCAGCCCCTGGTCGGCCGGGGCCGACCAGCGTCGGACCCCGGTGAAGGCGTCCAGGGCCACCACCTCGTCCCGGGTGCTGCGCGCCAGCAGGAACAGCCCGCCACCGGTCGTCTGGAAGTCCGTCAGGTAGCCGCCGTCCTGGTCCGTGCCCGGACGGCTCCACAGCAGCGCCCCGGAGACCGTCGAGAGGGCGAACAGCTTCTCGTCCGCGACGTCCCTGGTCCGCCCGTACAGCACCTCCCCCTCGACCGCCAGGAGCTGCCAACTCGGGTTCAGCGAAGCGGGGTTGGCGAACTCGAGGGCGATGCCGTAGCCGTGTGCGGAGAACCGGCCGATCCTGGTCTGGTAGAGCAGGTCGCCGGCCGCCAGCAGGGTGTCCTCCGGGCCGCCGGGCAGCGCCGTCCGCTTGGCCACCGCACCGGTCTCCGGGTTCAGCAGGAAGAGCTCCTCGCCGGTGACCACCATCGGGACCACCGTCCGCCCGCTCACCCGGGCCGGGGCCTGGGCCTCCGGGGCGCGGAAGCGCCAGAGCGGCTCGGGCCCGGTGGCCTCCGCCTGCTGCGGCGGCACCGGCCCTCCGTCGGAGGCGCTCCACCACCAGCCCGCCGTCCCGGCACCGGCCAGTCCGGCCGCCCCGAGCAGCAGTTGACGGCGCGACGGGCCCCGGCGCGCGGGCTCCACCGCCAGCTCCTCGGCCCCGGCCGCGAGCCCCTCGCCCTCCGGCTCGTCGAAGACGATCGACCCGATCCGCTGCTCCCCCTCGGCCACCGACGCCCCCTCGTTCTCCGCCGACCGGTCCAGACCTGGAGGATAGCCTCCACCCGATAGGGTCCCGGCGAGGGGACGGCCGACGACGCTCGTCTCGCGTCCAACACCGTTCCGCAGAGAGGCCGACCGCCACCGTGAGCACCGAACCCACCTACCTCGTCCTGCCCGGCTTCCAGAACTCCGACCACGACCACTGGCAGAGCGTCTGGGAGCGCACCGACCCGGCTCGCTTCCGGCGCGTCCAGCAGGCCGACTGGGACGAGCCGAAGCTCGGCGACTGGGTCGCCACCCTCGACCGCGCGGTACGGGAGGCCGAGGGCCCGGTGGTCCTGGTCGCCCACAGCCTCGGCTGCACCACGGTGGCCCACTGGGCCGCCAACCCGGACGGCAAGGTGATCGGCGCCCTGCTGGTCGCCCCGCCGGACATCGACACCGCCGAGGTCCCCGAACTGGTCAACTTCCGGCCCGTCCCGCTGCGCCCGCTCCCCTTCCCGAGCACCCTGGTCGCCAGCGGGGACGACCCGTGGTGCACCCCCGAGCGCGCCCGCCGGTACGCCGAGGCCTGGGGCTCCCAGCTGGTCGAGGCCGGCGACCACGGCCACCTCAACGCCTCCTCGGGCCTCGGCGACTGGCCCGTCGGCCGCACCCTGCTCGACGGGCTCACGGCCTGACGTCCCCTCAGACGGCGAGGACCTGGCCCGGGTGGATCAGGTCCGGGTCCCCGCCGATCACCTGGGCGTTCGCGGCGCAGAGCGACGCGGTGTCGGTGCCGTTGGCGGCGGCGATCCCGCCCAGGGTGTCGCCGGCGCGCACGGTGCAGCTGCCGCCGTCCGCCGCCGAGGTGCTGGTGTTGCCGGTGCTGGAAGTGGTGCTGGAACGGGCGCACGGAACCAGACTCCTCGGCGGGGGCCAGTTCGACGTCACGCGAATCTCCTGGCAGTGCGGTACGCGTCCGGCGTACCGCCCCCGCCTCGGGATGAACCCGGGAAGTGCTCGTTGCACTGCCTTCGAAGCTAGGAGCGGCCCTCGCCGTTCTCCAAGCACTCCGGAGAGTCCGCAGGTCAGCGCCCCGTTACCGCCGGTTCTGATCACGTCGGCGGCCGTCTCGCGCCCGCTTCCCGGTCGCCGGACGCCCCCGGAGGTGACCCGCGCCACATTTCTCCCCCTGTGAGCCGTGACACACGATCAGCACAGCGCTGCCCCCCGGCCACCCTGCGCCCACAACCGGCACCAGGTCCTCATCTTCCTTTCACAGCCGGGGTGTTCACGGCCACAGCCGTGAGCTGCGCGTTAGCGAGGACCCCCGCCGGGGCCCCGCCGGGCATCCACTACGCTCCCCGACAGCACAGGGGTCCCCCAGGTCCCCGGGCGATTTCCGTTATCGGAGGGCGGCCCCCCGATCTCCCATCACGACAGGGCAGTACGGACGGGTCGACGGAGAAGGTGAACCAGGCGGATGGACAGGCAGCACGCCGAACAGACCGGTCAGACGGTGATTCAGGCACAGGCGGGTGACCAGCGGGCCACGGACGAGCTCATCGGCACCCACCTCCCGCTGGTCTACAACATCGTCGGCCGGGCCCTCGGGGGCCACTCCGACACCGACGACGTGGTGCAGGAGACCATGCTCCGCGCCGTCGACCAGCTCCCCGCCCTCCGGGAGCCGACCAGCTTCCGGTCCTGGCTGGTGGCCATCGCCATGAACCAGATCCGCCGCCGCCACCAGGTGCTCCAGCAGGGGCAGCTCCCCATCGACCCCTCCTGGGACTCGGCCGACCCCGGGGCCGACTTCGTCGACCTCACCATCGTCCGGCTCGGCCTCTCCGGCCAGCGCCGCGAGGTGGCCGACGCCACCCGCTGGCTCGACGAGGGCGACCGCGAGCTGCTCTCGCTCTGGTGGCTGGAGGCCGCCGGCGAGCTCAGCCGCACCGAGCTGGCCGCCGCGATGGAGCTGCCGGCCGCGCACGCGGCGGTCCGGGTGCAGCGGATGAAGGGTCAGCTGGAGACCGCCCGGGTCGTGGTCCGCGCGCTGGCCGCCCAGCCCGGCTGCCCGCCCCTGGCCGAGCTGACCGCCTCCTGGGACGGCGACCCGTCCGCGCTCTGGCGCAAGCGGATAGCCCGGCACGCCCGCGAGTGCGGGTACTGCTCCCAGCAGTGGGAAGGCCTCTTCCCCGCCGAGGGACTGCTCGCCGGCCTCGCCCTGGTGCCCGTGCCGCCCTCGGTCGACCCCTCCGGCCTGTTCGCTGCACACTCCGCCCTCCCCGCTGACGGCACGTCAGCCGGCTCCGGGCTCTCCGGTGCCCCGCGCCCGGGCCGGGCCGAGCTCCGCCGGGCCGCCCCCGGCCATAACGGCAACAGCGCCCCGGCCGGACGCCACGGCCGCCGGGCCAAACCCCGGACCAGGCGGCGGGTGATCACCACCGTGATCGGCACCGCCGTGGTGACGGTCGCCGCCGTCGGGGTGGTCGGTGCCGACCAGGAGCCGCCGGTCACCACCCAGGCCTCCTCCCCCCTCATCGACGCCACCTCCGGGCCCTTCCTCCCCGCCCCCGCCGCCTCCCCCACCGAGCCCCCTTCGCCCTCGCCGAGCCCAGCCGCCCCCACCTCCGCGAGCCCCAGCCCGTCCCCCTCGCCCTCGCCCTCGCGCCCGGCGAGCCCGACCCCCTCCCCCTCCCCTTCGCCGACCCGCACCACGGCCGCCCCCTCGACCACCACCCGCGCCGCCTCCTCCGAGCAGCGGGTGCTCGACCTGGTCAACACCGAGCGCGCGAAGAACAACTGCGGCCCCCTCAAGGCCAACAGCAAGCTCCAGGCCGCGGCCCAGGGCCACTCCGACGACATGGCCGCGCGGAACTTCTTCAGCCACACCAACCCCGACGGCAAGGGCCCGCAGCCCCGCATCGAGGCGGCCGGCTACGAGTGGAGCACCTGGGGCGAGAACATCGCCAAGGGCCAGAAGGACGCCGACTCCGTGATGACCGCCTGGATGAACAGCTCCGGCCACCGCGCCAACATCCTCAACTGCGCCTTCACCGAGATCGGCGTGGGCATCCACACCGGCTCCGGCGGCCCCTGGTGGACCCAGAACTTCGGCGCCCCCGCCTGACGCGCCCCTGCTTGACGCGCCCGCGCCGCCACGGAATACCGTGTGCCGACGACCGGTTCACCGGCTGGGCCCGTTCCCGGCCACCACCCCCGCCGCTCCCGACCCGAAGGACCGACCACCGTGAGCCTCTACGACATCCCGCTGCGCTCCCTCGACGGCACCCCGACCTCCCTCGCCGACCACAAGGGCAAGGCCCTGCTGCTGGTGAACGTCGCCTCCAAGTGCGGCCTCACCCCGCAGTACGCCGGCCTGGAGCGCCTCCAGCAGCGGTACGCCGACCGGGGCTTCACCGTCCTCGGCTTCCCGTGCAACCAGTTCCTCGGCCAGGAGCCCGGCACCTCCGAGGAGATCCAGACCTTCTGCTCCACCACCTACGGCGTCACCTTCCCGCTCCTCGAGAAGATCGACGTCAACGGCGAGGACCAGCACCCCCTCTACGCCGAGCTCACCAAGACCCCGGACGCCGAGGGCATCGCCGGCGAGATCCAGTGGAACTTCGAGAAGTTCGTGATCTCCCCCGACGGCGTCGTCACCGCCCGCCTGCGCCCCCGCACCGAGCCCGAGTCCGCCGAGGTCATCAGCGCCATCGAGGCGCAGCTCCCCGCCTGACCCACCCTCACCACACCCGACGGCCTCCCCGCACCCCCGCCCGGGAGGCCGTCGGCGTACCACCGGTCAGCCGGGCAGCTCCGCGCAGAGGCAGCCCACGCCCCGGTCGATCCACTCCCGGCCGGTCCACTCCGGGTGACGCTCGATCAGCAGTGCCCGCACCTCCGCCGCCGTCTCGGCCTCGCCCAGTCCGGCCCCGCGCCGCCGCCAGGTCTCGTCCCGCAGCTCCCGGAGGTAGTCGCGGACCTCAGCCAGCAGCTGCGGGCCGCCGACCGCGCCGTGGCCCGGGACGACCGTGCGGTGTCCGGCGGCGGCCAGCCGCTCCAGCACCGCCAGCCAGCCCACCCCGGAGACCTCCACGTCGTGCGGCGGGAACCACGGGAAGATCGCGAACTGCCCGTTCTCGGCCAGGTCCCCGGTGAACAGCACACCGGCGTCCGGCACTTCCACCACCTGGTCGCCCCGGGTGTGGCCCCGGCCGGTGGAGCGCAGCCGTACGGTGCGCCCGCCGAGGTCGAGCTCGTACCCGTCCTCGTCCTCGTGCACCTGGTCCGGGGTCGGCAGTACGACGCCCTCCAGCCGGCGGGCGACCGTCTCGCCCAGACCCCGGAACATCTCCAGGTAGCCCGGCCCCCGGGTGCGCAGCTCCTCGGCCTGTGCCCGGTTCACCAGGTAGCCGGCGCCCTGCTCCGCGAACACCTGGGCGCCGAAGGCGTGTTCGGGGTGGAAGTGCGTGGTGGTCAGGTACAGGCGGCGGCCCCGGGCGAACTCGGTGGCCAGGGCCAGCACCTCTTCGGCGTTGGCGGGGCCGAGGCCGGTGTCGACCACCAGGACGGCCCGGGTGCCGCCGATGACGCCGATGTTGGGGACCAGGGGCACGCCGCCGTCCGGGACCAGCAGCAGGTCCGGGGCGATCTCACGGGCGTCGGCCACCCGCACGGCCGGGTCGGGAAGCGGTTCGTGGTTCATGCCCCGATTCCACCGCCGCACCGGTGCGGCCGTCCAAGACCCGTTCCGGAACGGCCGATACCCCACGGGTATCGTCACAGCATGGAGCTGCGCACCCTGCGGTACTTCGTCGCGGTCGCCGAGGAGGGTCACTTCGGCCGGGCCGCCGCCCGCCTGCACCTCAGCCAGCCCCCGCTCAGCCGGGCGATCCGGCAGTTGGAGGCCGAGCTCGGCGCCGTGCTGCTGCAGCGTTCCCCACGGGGCGTCAGCCCGACACCGGCCGGTGCGGTGCTGCTGGTGGAGGCGCGCGGACTGCTGGAGCGGGCGGAGCTGGCCCGCGTCCGGGTGGCGGCCGCGGCCGGCCCGGCCGTCGTCACCGTCGGGCTGCTCGGCGACGGCACCGACCCGGGCGCCGTCCGGCTGGCCGAGACCTTCCGTGCCCGGCATCCGGGGGTCGAGATCCGCGTCCGCGAGGCCGACCTGACCGACCCCACCTGCGGCCTGCGCACCGGCCGGGTCGACTTCGCCCTGACCCGAGGCCCGTTCGACGAGACCGGTCTGACCGTCCGTCGGCTGCGGGCCGACCCGGTCGGGGCGGTGCTCCGTGCCGACGACCCGCTGGCCCACCGCGACCACCTCACCCTCGCCGACCTCGCCGGGCGCCGCTGGTTCCGCTTCCCGGAGGACACCGACGCGCGGTGGGCGGCGTACTGGAGCGGCGGCCGGCCCCGGGAGGGGCCGGTGGTGCGGGCGGTGCAGGAGTGCCGGCAGGCCGTCCTCTGGAACGGCACGGTGGGCCTGACCCCGCTCGGCCACCCGCTGCCGCCCGGCCTGACGGCCGTGCCCCTTCCCGAGGTCGAGCCCAGCCCGGTGGTGGCCGCGTGGAACGCGGACGACCCGAACCCGCTCCTGCGCACCCTGATCCGGATCGCGGCAGCCGCCTACGGGGACGAGGACGCCCCCACGGTCACCGGGTAGTCGTACGGCCTCCCTCCGACACCGCCACGGGTGAAATCAGCTGGTCAGGACGGCCACGCCTCCGGCAGCATGACGGCATGTCCGAACCCGCCGCCCTCGCCCGGTTCCGCCACGTCCTGCCCTCCGCCACCACCCCGGCCGGTGGGCCCGACCTGCTCGCCGCGCTGCGCGAACTGGCGGCGGCCTCGGCGAACGAGCCCTCCACCACGGCCCTGCGGCTGCTGAACGAGCACCCCTTGGCCCTGCTGGAGCTGGACGAGACCGTCCGCGAGGAGCAGTCCCACGGCCGCCCCGGCGCCGATCCGCATCAGGTCCCCCGCAACCCGGCCGGGCTCCTGCTCGCCCTGGCCGACCGGAACGGGAAGCTGCGCGAACGAGCGGTGCACGAGGCCGCCCGGCGCCTGAGCGGCTGTCAGCCCGCCCTGGAGCTGCTCCCCGCCCTGGTGCTCCGCAGCTGCGACTGGGCCGAGCAGGTCCGCCGCCCCGCCCGGGCCGCCCTCGCCCTGGCCCTGCACGACCACCCGACGGGTGCTCTCCCGGCCGTGCTCCGCACCGTCGTCCTGACGGACCGTCGCGAACGCGCCGACTTCGCGCTCCGCCAGACCCGCAGCGCCCTGGCCGAGCTGCCCGACTCGCCACAGCTGACCGCCCTGCTCACCGCTCTGCTCGCCGACCCGGACCTCCGGGTCCGCCGCTCCGTCCTCCGGGCCCGGCTGTCCGGCCCGCACCGCCTGCCGCTGCGCACCCTGGTCGCCCTCGCCGTCCAGGACCAGGACCGGCAGGTCCGGACGCTGGCGGCCGAGGCCGCCGCCCGCGAAGCGCTCTGGACCAACCAGCTCGACCTGCTCCGCAAGGTGGCCGCCGGCCGCCACCCGGAGGTGCGGGCCCTGGCACTCACCGCGCTGGTGCGCAGCGGCCACCCGGCCGAGGCGACGGCCCGCCTGACGGACCCTTCGGGCCAGGTCAGGGCGCTCGCCCGGGACGCCGTCCGCCGCACCGGCGGCGACTTCCTCGCCCACTACCGCGAGGCGGTCCGGGCCGACGACCCGTCAACCGGTGCGATCGCCGGCCTGGTCGAGGGCGGCCTGCAGACGGACGCGGCCCTGCTGCTCCCGCTCCTGACGCACCCGCTCTCCCGCACCCGGGCCGCCGCCGTACGCGGCCTCCGGACCCTGGCGGCTGCCCCGATGGAGCTCCTGCTGCCGCTGCTGCGCGACCCGTCCCCGAAGGTGGTCCGCGAGACCGCCACCACCCTGCAACCCCGGTCCGCCCGGCTCCCCGACGGCCTCGCCCGCGAACTCCTCACCGACCGGGACCACCCCGCCGCCCGCCGCGCCGGCTACCTCCTGCTGCACGAGCCGGACCCCGTCGCCCGCCTCGCCCTCACCCTCCGCCTCACCACCGACGCGGACCCGCGCCTCGCCGCCCGGGCCACCACCGACACCACTCTCCTGGCCGCCGCCCTCTTCCGCCCCCACCGCACCTTCCGGACCGCGACCGCCGAGGACCGGCACGCGCTCCTCCCACCCACCGAGTCCGCCGCCGCCGCTCTCCCGCCCCGCGTCCACCAACTGCTCCGGGAAGCCCTGGCCCCGGCCACCCCGGCCACCGAGCTCCTCCGCGTCCAGCACGGCCCCCACCCGTCCGTGCCGGACCCCCGCCCCGAAGCGGCCTTCCAATTCCACTCCGGCCACCCCGAACTGACGATGTCCCGGATCACCTCCGTCCTGACCACCGTCCTGGCCCACGCGGCCGCCGGGACCTGGCCGGACGACTCCCGGTGGCCCAGCCTCCTCCCCGACTGGTTCGCCGCGTCCTTCCCACCCGCTCCCTCCCTTCCCTCCCCGCTCTCCCTGTCCGCCTGGGCCGCCCTCTTCCGCCCCGACGCCGTGCCGGACCGGGGCTGGCAGTGGTGGAGCGGCCAGGCCCTCTGGCCCCGCACCTGCACGGCGCAACTCGCCCTCGGCCCGGCCGGCATCACCGCCCCCGGCCGGGCGGCCCTGACCCTGCTCGTCACAGCCGCGGGCGGCCACGACCTGACCCTCTGAGCACCTCCTCACGCCTCGCCCGGGTGCCAGGCCGGCCACTCCCACGGGCGGTCGGCCCAGTGCACCCGGATCGGGTCGTGCGGGTCCAGGTCGGGGAAGAGTTGACGGGCCCTCGGCTCGAACTCCTGCGGGTCCAGGGGCTCCCACCCGGTGCCCCGGAAGTGGACCAGGCGGTAACGGCTGTCGGTACGGTACTCGGCCACCTCGACCAGCAGGGTGGCGGCAGTGTCGTTGCTCATGCCCCCACCCTCGGCCGGGCCCGGCCGCCCCGCATCCCCGGCCACCGCCGTACGGCGCAGCGCACCGCCCGGCCCACTCCGTCGTTGATCAGAGCGGCCGCCCATTCGGCGGACCGTCTGGCGGATCGTCAGGGGAGGCGCAGCGGTGGAGGTACAGCGGTGAACGAACAGTGGCAGGCCCCGTGGCAGTACGAGTGGGAGCGACAGCCCCCACCCCCGCCCACCTACCCCTGGCAACCCCCGATCGCCCCCGCGCCCGTCCCCCCACCGCCACCTCCCTCGCACCGCAAGCGCCGCCGCACCGCCGCCTGGGCCGCGGGCGCCGTCGGCGTGGTGGGCCTGCTCGCCCTCCTCCCCACCGCCTGCGACCCCGACCAGACCCCGACCGCCGCCGTCCTCACCTCCCCCGAACCGAGCCCGGCCACCTCCCCGACCCCGGCCCCGCCGCCACCCCCCATCCCGACCTTCGCCCCCTCCCCGTCTCCGTCCCCATCCCCCTCCCCTTCACCGAGCTCCACCCGCCCCACTCCCCCGTCCAAACCCCGCCAGGCCGCCCGCACCCCCAAGCCCTCCGCCTCCCCCAAACCGCCCCCCACCACCCCGAAGACCTCCCCCGGCCCACCCCTCCTCGCCGCCCTCGGCATCTGCTCCCAAGCCGAACAACTCGGCCAGTGGGCCCCCGGCTCCGAAGAGGCCCGCATCTGCCGCGCCCTGTACGGCGGCTGACCACGACAGCTGGTCGAGGTCAGGCCGCCAGTGTCCAACCGCCGGGCCTGGGCGTTGGTGGTGCACCGCCCGGTGACAACGGCGGGCGGCTACAGCGGCAGAAGCAGGCAGAATGCTCCACGCCTTGTCCCGGTCCTCAGCCGGTGATCCGACGTCCCGTCAGGTCCGTTGCCGTCACGAGGTGTTCACGCCGCGTTGACGGTACGACCGGCGGTCGGCGTCGTCAGTCGAAGGTGCGCACCCGGCGCCGGTCCGGCGGCAGCAGCAGTACCTCCAGCGCCTCCGCGCAGGCCCGCACCCGGGCCAGGAAGGAGGGCAGCCGGGCATCGGTGAGCACATCGGGGGTGGAGCGCAGCGCCAGCGCGAAGTGGGCCCGGCCGGCCGAGTCCAGCACCGGGACGCCCAAGGTCCTGATGCCGTAGGCGGATTCACCGTCGTTCAGGGCGTAGCCGGCCGACCGGACCAGGGCCAGTTCGGCGGCCAGCGCGGCCCGGTCGACGATGGTGCGGTCGGTCTGCGCGGTCAGTGGCGGGAGGGCGGTGAGATCGTCCTCGCCGGGGCCGGCCCAGGCCAGCAGGACCTTGCCGAGTGCGGTGGAGTGCAGCGGACGTCGCAGGCCCAGGCCGGTGCTGGGTTGGATGGAGGCGCCGACCAGGATCACCGCGTGGTTGCCGCCCCGGATCGCCAGATCGGCCGCAGCGCCGGTGGCGGCCGACAGAGCGGCCAACTCCGGTGCGGCGCGGTGCAGTCCGCGCTGGTGCAGGGAGAGCTGGCCCAGCTCGGCGACGGCCGGACCGAGCCGGTAGCGGGAGGTGCGGTCGTTCTGCTCCAGGAAACCTGCCGCGACCAGGGTGCGGGCCAGCCGGTGTGCGGTGGAGACGGAGAGCTCCATCTGCCGGGCCAGGTCGGAGGCGCTGAGTTCGCCCGTGTTGTCCCGGAAGCAGTGCAGCAGTCCCAGCGCGCGGGTGACCGCCTGGGCCCCGGTGGGAGCGTCCGTCGTCGTCATGTCCCCAGCATGCGAACGGTGCCACCATCTGGCAACTGTTGCCGCACTGTGAACGCGAGTTGCACCACCTGACGGCTCTGCCAACAGATGGGTTCCCACTATGTGGAAGCCTTGCCCCGGCCGTCCGCCCCGTGCAAACCTCCTGTCACCAGGCCAACGGGACCGGAAAGGAGCAGCACGATGACCACCACTCGCACACTGCTCCCGACCCTGACCCGCTGTTGTCGCTGACCCGCCCGCGACCGCCCCGTACCTCCGCCTTGCCGCGTGGTGAGAACCGCGTGCGGCAACGCGTCACCCCACTCTGGGAGTTCCACGCATGGACCGACTCTGGTTCACCCGTTGCCCGGTGCCCACCGCCACCGGCATCGCCGCCGACCGAGGCCGGCTGGCCGAGGAGTTCGCCCCGGACGGCATCACCGTCCGGTCACTCCAGGAGGTCTCCGCCGCCGAGGCCGCCGACCACCACTTCACCCACGCCCTGGACGGACTGATCCGCGAAGGCGGCAACGTGCCCGCGCTGTGGGCCCGTTCGGGCGGCGAGCAGACCCGGCTGATCGGGCTGACCTGGATCGAGGAGCGGCAGTCGGTACTGGTCCGGGCCGGCAGCGGGATCCGCGAGCCGGCCGGACTGCGCGGGCTGCGACTGGCGGTACCCGTGCACCCGGTCGGGATCGACTTCTGGCGGGCGATGGCGCTGGCCGGCTTCGCCGGTGCGCTGGCCTCGGCCGGACTCACCCTGGCCGACGCCGAGTTGACCGAGGTGCCGGGCTCTCCGGTCGGCCAGTGGGAGGGCGAGCTGGCCGCCCTGCGGGACGGCCGGGTGGATGCCGTCTACGTGAAGGGCGCCTTGGCCGTCGAGGCGGCCGAGCGCTTCGGGGCCGTGGTGGCGATCGACCTGGACGCCCTGCCGGACCGCCGGAACCGGGTCAACAACGGCACCCCGCGCCCGATCACCGTGCACCAACGCCTGCTGGAGCGGCGCCCCGACCTGGTCGCCCGCTTCCTCGCCGTACTGATCGAGTCCGCCGAGTGGGCCCGTGACCGGCCCTCCGAACTGGCCCGGATCCTGAGCGCCGAGACCGGCGCGGGGGCCACCGGGGTGGCCGGCGCCTACCGCCCCGACATCGGGCACTCGCTGCGGATCGACCTGTCCGACGAGCGGTTGGAGCTGCTCGCGCAGCAGGAGCGCTTCCTGTCCGCCCAAGGCTTCCTGCCCGCCCCGGTGAACGTCCGGAGCTGGGCCGACCCGGCGCCACTGGCGCAGGCCCGCGCCCTGCTCGACGCCCGCCGCCACTCCCCCCGCCCCCACGGCAACTGACCCGCTACCAGAATGCGATCCGTCATGAACTCCCGCTGGCTCCCGTCCACCGCACTCCTCACCGCCGCCCTGCTCGGCCTGGCCGCCTGCGGCGCCGCCGGCGGTGGGGGCTCGGCGACCGGCGACATGGCCGCCCGGATCGAGGTCCGGATCCCCGAGGACGGCAACTCCGGCCTGCTCGCGGTCGCCAAGAAGGACGGCTCGCTCGACGCGGCGCTGGCCAAGGTGAACGCCAAGGTCGTCTGGACCGGCACCGCCGGGGCCTTCGCCCCCGCCGCCCAGCAACTCGACGCCGGTGCACTGGACTTCGCCCAGGGATCGATCACCTCCGCGACCGCCGCACTGGCCGCCTCCCCGGGCTTCAAGCTGTTCGCCGCCGTCGCCCCCGACGCGCTCGGCGAGGGCATCCTGGTCAAGAACGACTCCGGCATCAATACCGTCAAGGACCTGGTCGGCAAGAAGGTCGCGGTCTGGCACGGCGGCACCAGCGAGTACCTGCTGCTCAAAGCGCTCCAGCAGAACGGCATTCCGGCCGACCAGGTCGAGCGGGTCTACCTCCAGCCGAACCAGGCCGCCCCGGTCTTCAACTCGGGCCAGGTGCACGCCTGGTCCACCTGGGGCACCTACTCCGTCCCGCAACTCGCCGACCGCAACGCCCACTTCCTGGTCAACGGCGGCCAGGTCGGCTCGGAGAACTACGCGGTCTGGACGGTGCGCACCAAGTTCGCCGACGCCCACCCCGCCGTGGTCAAGGCCCTGTACGAGTACCTGCACGCGTCCGGCTTGAAGCTCCAGGCCGACCCGGGCGCCTACCTCAACGTCAAGACCACCTCCGGGCCGGAGGCCGTCAGCGCCGCCCAGCGCGAGATCCAGATCCCGTTCGACAAGGCCCGGGGCGTCGCCCAGCCGATCACCGAGGCCGATCTGAACCGCTTCCACACGGTGGCGCGGTTCTTCGCCGACCAGCAGATCATCAAGGGCTTCTTCGACGTCAAGCCGTACCTCATCGACGTCAACACCCTTCCCGGGAGCGCCGGATGAGCGCCGGTCAGCTGGTCGCCCCCCGGCCCCGCACCGCCCGGCCGCGCCGCCCCGCCACCGCACTCGCCCTGCGCACCCTCGGCCCGCTGGTGGTCCTGCTCGCCTGGTACGTCAGCTCGGCCACCGGTCTGCTCACCGACGACCTGCTGGCCTCACCCGGCGCCGTGCTCCAGGCGCTGGGCGAGCTCTGGTCCTCCGGCCAGCTCGGCGAGGCCCTCACCGTCTCGCTGGGCCGGGCCGGCAGCGGTCTGCTGATCGGCGCGAGCACCGGCCTCGCGCTCGGCGTGCTGACCGGCTTCTCCCGGCTCGGCGAGGAACTCGTCGACTCCTCCGTCCAGTTGCTGCGCACGATCCCGTTCCTCTCACTGGTCCCGCTGTTCATGGTCTGGTTCGGCATCGGCGAGACCGCCCGGGTGGTGCTGATCGCGGTGGCCACCAGCTTCCCGATGTACGTCTCCGCCTCGGGCGGGGTGCGCAACACCGACCGCAAGCTGGTCGAGGCGATGCGCAGCTTCGGCATGGGCCGGGCCGCCCTGGTCCGGGAGGTGGTGCTGCCGGGCGCGCTGCCCGCACTGCTCTCCGGCCTGCGGCTCTCCATGACGCTCAGCGTGATCGCGCTGATCGCCGCCGAGGAGATCAACTCCACTGCCGGGATCGGCTACCTGATGTCCACCGCGCAGGAGTACTCGCGCACCGACGTCCTGACCGTCTGCATCCTGGTGTACGCCCTGATCGGGCTGATCGCGGACGGTCTGGTCCGCCTGCTGGAGCGGTTGCTGATGCCGTGGCGCACCCAGGGAGCCCAACGATGACCACCCTTCCCGACGACACCGCCGTCCACCTGCGCGGCCTGCGCCGCACCTTCGGCGACCGGCACGTCCTCGACGGCCTCGACCTCGACCTGGCCCGGGGCGAGTTCCTGGCCCTGCTCGGCGCCAGCGGCACCGGCAAGACCACGCTCCTGCGGATCCTCGGCGCGCTGGACCACCACGACGCGGGGACGGTGCTGGTGCCCGAGGCCCGCACCGTCGTCTTCCAGGAGCCCCGGCTGGTGCCCTCCAAGAAGGTGCTGGCCAATGTGCTGGTCGGCCTGCCCCGGGGCGCGGCCGCCCGGGAGACCGCCCTGCGCGCGCTGACCGAGGTCGGGCTGGAACGTCACGCCGACGCCTGGCCCGGCACGCTGTCCGGCGGCGAGGCCCAGCGGGTCGCGCTGGCCCGGGCCCTGGTCCGGGAGCCCGAACTGCTGCTGCTCGACGAGCCGTTCGCCGCACTGGACGCGCTGACCCGGCTGCGGATGCAGGACCTGGTCGGCGAGCTCTGCCGGGCCCACCGTCCGGCCGTGCTGCTGGTCACCCACGACGTCGAGGAGGCCGTCCGGCTGGCCGACCGGGTGGCCGTGCTGCGCGACGGCAAGCTGATCACCGACGAGCGGATCCCGTTCGACCACCCGCGCGACCCGGCCGCCCCGGCCTTCGCCGACCTCCGCCGCCGCCTGCTCGCCGACCTCGGCGTGCACTCCCCGCTCGCCACCCCGTCTGCCACCCCCTCGATCACCCCCTCGATCACCGGAGCGCACTGAATGACCGTCAACATCGGGGTCCACAACGCGAACCCGTCGCTCTACCACCTGTCCCGCCTCGGCCTGCTGGAGGCCGCCCTCGCCCCGCTCGGCGAGACCGTGGCCTGGCACCAGGTCGGCGGCCTCGACACCGCCGCCGCGCTGGCCGACGGCACCATCGACTTCGGCGGCACCGGCTCCACCCCGCCGCTCTCCGCCCAGGCCGCCGGACACGACCTGGTGTACGCCGCCGTCTCCGCACCCCGGCCCGGCCACGGCGCGCTGCTGGTCGCGGCCGACAGCCCGATCCGGACCGTCGCCGAACTCCGGGGCCGGACGGTCGCGTTGGCGATCGGATCGTGGCAGACCCACTTCACCGCCAAGGCGCTGGCCGGCGCCGGGCTCGGCTACGGCGCCGACATCGCCGCCCGGCGCTCCGACGCCGGCTCGTACGACGACCTGCTGGCCGGCCGGATCGACGCCTGGGTGGCCCAGGGCGCCGAGCTGACCGCCGCCCGCCGGGCCGGCACGGTCCGTACCCTGGCCGAGGCCGGGGACGTGATCACCGACCGGTCCGTCTTCTTCACCCGCCGGGACTTCGCGACCGCCCGCCCCGAGCTGGTCGAGGTGATCGTCACCGCCCTGGCCGACGCCGACGCCTGGGCCGCGAGCCACCTGGACGAGGCCGCAGCGATCGCCGCCACCGACCAGGGCGGCAGCGCGGCCGACTGGCGCGAGGCGCTCGCCGCCCTGCCCTGGACCCTGGAGCCGGTCTCCGCCGCCTTCCTGGCCGAGCAGCAGGAGGCCGCCGACATCCTCACCGCCGCCGGCTTCCTGCCCACCTCGATCACCGTCGCCGACGCCGTCCTCGGAGCCCGCTGATGCCCACCCCCGAAATCCTCTGGTACGTCATCCCGCGCGAAGGCGCCTTCCCCTGGGAGCCGGCCGGCCGCCGCCCCGTCGATCTGGCCTACCTCCAGCAACTCGGCATCGCCGCGGACCGCCTGGGCTACGACGGCGCGCTGTTCGCCACCGACCTGTACGACGTCTGGCCGCTGGCCAGCGCGCTGGCCGCCGTCACCCGGCCGAGCTTCAAGCCGCTGCTGGCCGTGCACCCCGGGCTGATCTCGCCGACCCTGCTGGCGAAGATGGCGCTGAGCTTCAGTCAGCTGTTCGGCCCGGACCGGCTCCGCTTCAACGTGGTGAACGGCTCCACCGAGCAGCTCCGCCAGTCCGGACTGCACCTGGAGCACGACGAGCGGTACGAGCTGAGCGCCGAGTACTGGTCGATCGTCAAGCGGCTGACGGCCGGTGAGGTCTTCGACCACAAGGGCCGGTTCTACGACCTGCCGGGCGCGGGCGCTTCCCTGCGCGAGCTCGCACCCGTCCAGGGCGGCCTGCACACCCCGCTCTGGTTCGGCGGCTCCTCGGCACCCGGCATCGAGATGGCCGCCGAGCACGTCGACGTCTACCTCACCTGGGGCGAGCCGCTGGAGCAGCTCCGGCAGAAGCTCGACCTGGTCCGCGAGCGGGCCGCCGCCCACGGCCGCACCCTGCGGCTCGGCCTGCGACTGCACCTGATCGTCCGCGACACCGAGGAGCAGGCCTGGGCCGCCGCCGACCACCTGCTCGACGTCACCAGCCAGGCCACCTACACCCGGATGCTCGGCAACGGCGCCGAGGACGGCGTCGGCTGGCAACGTCAGTTCCGCCAGCACGGCGGCCGGGTCCCGCGCCACGCACGCGAGTTGGAGACCCATCCCAACCTCTGGCCCGGCATGAGCCTGTTCCGTCCCGGCCCGGGCACCGCCGTCGTCGGCAGCACCCAGCAGGTGATCGAGCGCCTCCGGGAGTACCAGTCCCTCGGCGTCGACACCTTCATCCTCTCCGGCAACCCGCTGCTCGAGGAGGCGTACCGGGTCGCGGAGACCGTGCTGCCGGCACTGCGAGAATGACGGTCGGGCACGATCCACCGTGAGCCCGTCCGTCCGAGCAGGAGACCGCATGACCACGCCCACCGCCACCGTGTTCCGCAACGTCCGGCCGTTCGGGGAGGGGGAGCCCGTCGAACTGGTGGCCGTCGGCGGGGTGCTGGTGGACGGGGTGCCGGAGGGGGCGGTGACGGAGACCGTCGACGGCGGCGGGCGGATCGCGCTTCCCGGGCTGGTGGACGCGCACATCCATCCGGACAAGACGGCCTGGGGCGAGCCCTGGTACAGCCGGAAGCCGGCGGCCGGACTGGCGGAGTACGTGCGGGGGGACGTGGAGCTGCACGACTGGCAGCGCACCTCCCTCGCCGACCGCGCCCACCGCCTGCTGGCGAACGCTGTGAGCCGCGGCACCCGCGCCGTCCGCGCGCACGTGGACGTGGCCCCGGCGTACGGGCTGGAGGCGGTCACCGGGCTGGCCGAGGCGCGCGAGCGTCTGCGGTCCGCCCTCGACGTGCAGATCGTGGCCTTCCCCCAGCACGGGGTGCGCCGCACGCCCGGCGCGGGCGCGCTGCTCGCGGAGGCGGCCGCGAGCGGGCTGGTGGACGCGGTCGGCGGCCTGGACCCGGCGGGGTTCGACGGGGTGGACGACGGCGAGGGCCCGGCCCAGCTGGACCAGGTCTTCGCGCTCGCCGAGCGCCACGGTCTTCCCGTAGACGTCCACCTGCACGACCGCGGCGAGCGCGGCCTCGCTCCGCTGCGCGACATCGCGGCCCGCACCCGGGCGGCCGGTCTGCAGGGCCGGGTCGTGGTCAGCCACGCGTTCTGCGTCCCGGAGCTGACGGGCCGTGCGCTCGAAGCGCTGGCCGAGCTCCTCGCCGACGCCGGCATCGGGCTGACCACGGTGGCCCCCTCCGCCCACCAGGTGCTGCCGTTCCGTCAGCTCCAGGCGGCCGGGGTCCGGGTGGGCCTCGGCTCGGACGGGGTGCGGGACTCCTGGAGTCCGTTCGGCAACGCCGACATGCTGCACCGCGCCCACCTGCTCGGCTGGACCACCGACGCCCGCACCGACCGGGACCTGACCGAGTGCTTCGACCTCGCCGCCACCGGCGGCGCCGAGCTGCTCGGCCTCCCCGTCGCGAACCTCGCCCCCGGCTCCCCCGCCGACTTCTTCCTGGTGGAGGGCGAGTGCCTGCCCCAGGTGGTGGTGGACCTGCCCGCCCGTGACCTGGTGGTCAAGGGCGGACAGGTGGTCGCCCGCGAGGGGCGCTGCACGGGCCCTACGGGAGCGGCAGGCTGACCACCTGCACGCTCCAGGAGGCTCGACTCACGGCAGCAGTCCGGCCGTCCGCAGGTCGTGGTCGATCCGTGGTGCCAGGGTCGCGGCCAGTGTGGAGGTGATGTGCCCGGTGTCGCGGTAGAGCAGCACGCCCTCACGGGCCGGCGGGCACTCCCCCTCGCCCGGGCAGAGCAGGGCGCGGTAGTCCAGCACGGTGACCGCGTACTTGGTGGCCAGGCCGTCGGTGAGCAACGGCTCGGGCAGCAGGGCCTGTTCACGCGGGAAGGTGCAGGTCTCGCCGGAGGCCAGGCAGACCGGGATGTCCTTGCCGGGCATCGGGGTGTCGGCCAGGTACGCGACCGGCGCGCCGACCGCCGTCAGGCGCTCCAGGGTGGTGGCCCAGCCGGCCGAGCGCTGCTCGGCGCCGCCGAAGCGGTTCAGCCCGGCGACCACCACCAGCCGGGGCCGCGGGCCGGTGGCCAGCCGGGTGAGGGTGTTCTCCCGCCAGCGGTCGCACTCGGTGTACTCGCGGCCGAGCACCTCGTCCCGGACGGTCATGGTGGGCAGCGGGCAGCCGGGCTTCACCAACACCTCCAGCGCCCAGCCGCGTTCGCGCACCAGCGGCAGCAGTCCGGCCATCCACTGCCCGGCGTGCGAGTCACCGAGCAGCACCACCCGGTCGCTCGCGCCCGGGGTACCGAACAGGCAGGGCGGGCTCTGATCCGCCGTCAGGGCGATCTGGCAGTCACCGGCCGGCGGGTGGTCGGTCCGGGCGCGGGCCAGGGTCGGTGTCAGACCGGCGAGTTGGACGCCGGGCGCGAGCAGCAGCGGCCCGCCGGCGGCGCCGGCCGGGATGACCACCACCGCGTCCGGGTCGCCGAGGGCGCGGACGGCACCGCCTCCGAGGGTGAGCCCGGCGATCAGCGGGACGGTGAGGGCCACCGCGCCGACCGACAGGCCCTTGCGCGGGGCGCCGGAGCGCCCGCGCCGCAGCGGCCGCTCGACGTACCGCAGGGTCAGCCAGGCGGGCAGCGCGGAGCCGAGTGCGAGGGCGAGGGTGACGGCCAACGGCAGGGCGCCGTACCGGGCCTGAGCGATCGTCAGGACCGGCCAGTGCCAGAGGTACCAGGCGTACGACAGCCGCCCGGCGGCCCGCAGCGGCGGGCTGGCCAGCAGCCCGCCGGCCTGGTACCAGCGGCCGGTACCCGGGCCGCTCAGCAGCAGGACGGCGGTGCCCACGGCGGGCAGCAGCGCGGCGCTGCCGGGGAAGGGGGTGGAGCGGTCGTAGAGCAGGGCGGCGGTCAGCACGGCGGCCAGGCCGAGCCAGCCGAGCAGGGTGGAGCCGAACAGCCGGCGGCGGTAGAGCAGCGCGGCGGCGCCGCCGAGGGCGAACTCCCAGAGCCGGGTGGCGGTGGAGAAGTAGCCGAGCGGCGCGGCGTCGGCGGTCCAGCGCAGGCAGAGCAGCAGCGAGAGCGTGCCGACCACCAGGGTCAGGGCCCAGACGGCCGGGCGGCGGCCCTTGGCCAGCAGCAGCACCAGCCCGCCCCAGAGCAGGTAGAACTGGTTCTCCACGCCGAGCGACCAGAAGTGCAGCACCGGGCTCGGGTCCCGGGTGGCGGCCAGGTAGTCGGTCTGCTGCCCGGCGAACCGCCAGTTGGCGAACTGCCCGGTGGCGGCCAGCAGGTCGCGGGCCAGGTCGGCGCCGCGCAGCGGGTCCAGCAGCAGCCAGCCGCCCAGCGCGGTGGCGGTCAGCACCACGGCGGCGGCGGGCAGGATGCGGCGGGCCCGGCGGGCCAGGAAGTCCCGCAGGGCGAGCGGGCGGGGGCCGGCCAGCAGGCCGGTGATGAGGAAGCCGGAGAGCACGAAGAAGACGTCCACGCCCACGTAGCCGCCGCTCAGGGCGGGGACTCCGGCGTGGAAGGCCAGCACGATCAGGACGGCGACGCCGCGCAGGCCCTCGATGTCGGGGCGGAAGGGTGCGGCGCCCGAGCTCGGCACGGCTCCGGAACGGGGCGCGGGCGGCGCCTGGGCCGTTCTGGTCGGCCGGGTCAGGGTGATCAGGTCGGACACGGTGGTGCTCCTTGCGACGGCTGCGGTGGGTGGTGCCGCCGGGCCCCTGGGGGTGGGCTGCCGACGGTCGTTCCCGCGCCGGTGGGGCGACGCGCACGGAGGTTCTGAGGGTCTGTCAGAAGTGGCGGTGGTTCAGAACAGCGGGTCGGCCCAGCCACTCGCCAGCAGGGCTGTGAGCAGCAGCACGGCGGTGACGGCCAGCGCCTCCGGACGTTCGAACCGCTCGGGGTTCGTCCTCTCCGCGGCCCGCTTCGGCCCGCGCACCTGGTCCTCGCCGCGCAGCAGCGCCCAGAGCGCGGAGAGCACGGGCACCGTGGTGTACGCGGTGAGCACCAGCAGCCCGGCCAGCGCCCAGTACGGCTGCCAGCCGTGCAGCAGGACGGCCCGCACCAGGCCGACCACGCCGGCGGCCAGGCAGAACGAGAGCCAGACGACCCCGATCCGGCCGACCGTGCGGCCGAGCGCGGAGCGGCCGGCGATGGCGCCGGTGGGCACCCAGTCGGCGCTGCGGCTGCGCAGCGCGTGCGCGAGGGCGATCATGTGGCAGAAGCCGCTGAGGAGTTGGACCCGGGTGACCTCGAAGCGCCAGCGGGTGCGGGAGGCGGCCGGGAGCAGCGCGAGGGAGACCCAGAGCGGCGGCAGGAAGGGCAGGACCTGCCAGGGTTCGATCCGCTCGGGGGCGAAGAAGAGCAGCAGCAGGGCGGGCAGCGGCACGGCGAAGACGTTCACGGCGCTGCTGAGGTAGCCGAGGATGCCGTTCCAGAAGCACATCCGGGCGGAGCGGGAGAGCGGGCCGCGGTGGAAGTCCGGGTCGCGCAGCAGGGCGAGCGAGCCGAGGCACCAGCGGTACTGCTGGCTGATGAACGCGGACAGGCCGGTGGGCGACAGGCCCTTGGCGAGCAGCGTCGGCACGTAGCGGGTGCGGTAGCCGTGCCGGGTCAGCGCGAGGCCGGTGTACAGGTCCTCGCTGTGGTCCGACTCGAAGAAGCCGCCCGCGAGTTCGAGGGCGCGGCGCCGGTAGAGCGCGTTGGTGCCGCAGCAGACGGTGCCGTCCTGGGCGTCCCGGGAGGGCTGGATCCAGCGGTAGAAGATCTCCTGGGTGGCTCCGGCGCCGCGCTCCAGCCAGCTCATCGAGGGGTCGGTGTCGAAGCACTGCGGGCTCTGCACGATGCCGGTGTCGGGCTGGTCGAAGTAGGGCACCAGGTGGTGGAGGAAGTCCTCGCGCGGGCAGAAGTCCGCATCCAGCACCGCAACCAGGTCGGAACTTCCGGCTGCCAGACCGAAGTTGAGGTTTCCGGCCTTCTTGAAGCGGCCCCGGTCGGGGCGGCTGTGGTAGCGGAAGCCGTACTCCTCGGCGAGGGCGCGGACGGCCGGGTCGTCGGCGTCGTCCAGCACCCGGACGGTCAACTCGCCGTCCCAGCGCACCCGGGAGACGTGCCGGTAGGCGTTCTCCAGGACGGTCAGGGGCTCGCCGCAGGTGGGCAGCAGCAGGTCGACGGCGGGGATCCGCTCGGGCCGCCAGGCGCGGAGCAGGAGTTGGTGACTGTCGAGCGAGTGCCGGCGCTGGCGCTGGCCGTCACCGAGGCCGAGCAGCCAGGTGGCGCCGTTCAGCACCACCAGCACCAGGAAGGGCCAGAGCAGCGGGTGGCTCAGGGCGAACAGGCCGAGGGTGACGGTGGCCCCGGCGTAGGACAGTGCGGAGCAGAGCAGCACCCAGCGGCGCTGCGGGCCGAAGTACCAGTAGAGCTCGCGGTCGTCGGGCGGCTCCGGCAAGGCCTGAGCGGTCGGGACGGACGGAGCGGGCGGGTTGATCTGGCGTGCGGGCATGCGGAAGAAAGCCCCCCCGGGCTCGGACGGACGGAACCGTACGGCCGTCAGTCTTCCACATTGGTCTGGACCAATCGTGAACGGGGCATGAATCACGCCAGGCAGCAAGGATCCTGACGTCCCGTCAGTCCCTCAGGCCCCCGTCCGAGCTGCCTGCCTCCACCCCTCTGCCCCGTCTCAGATCGCCTTCGTCAGCCGCTCGAAGCGCAGATCGTCGCGCAGCGGCACGCCGAACCGCTCGTCCCCGTAAGGGAACGGCGAGAACTCGCCGGTCCGGCGGTAGCCGCGCCGCTCGTACCAGGCGATCAGGTCGGCCCGCTGCTCGATCACCGTCATCTCCAGCTCGCGCACGCCCCACTCGGCCCCGGCCACCCGCTCCGCCTCGGCCAGCACCTGCCGGCCGACCCCGCTGCCCTGGAGCGACGGACGGACCGAGAACATGCCGAAGTACGCACGGTCCCCCCGGTGTTCGAGCTGGCAGCAGGCGAGCAGCTCGCCGTCCCGCTCCGCCAGCACCAGCCGGCTGCCCGGCGCCTCGATCACGGCGGCCACGCCCTCGGCATCCGTCCGCTGACCCTCCAGCAGGTCCGCCTCGGTGGTCCATCCCGCCCGGCTGCTGTCGCCCCGGTAGGCCGACTCCACCAGCGCCACCAGCGCCGGGACGTCGGCGGGCCCGGCCGGACGGAAGGTCAGTTCGGAGGTCTCGGAGGTCATCGTCGGTACTCGCTTTCCGCTTCCCGGGCCGACCACCGGCCCGCCCCCGCATCGTGCCACAGCCCCGCGCCATGTCTGCTTCCCACATCATCCGGGCCCCCACGGTGTGGTCTACGCGCCATGGTGGAGGCGTCCGGTGCATGACTACCCTCGTCGGCGCCCGGCGAGCCCCCTCGCTCGCCCGTCACCGAGGAGTGCCCCATGCCCCACCGCGCACCCGTACTCCGCACCTCCGCCGGACCGCTGCGGCGCACCGCCCTCGCGGCCGCCACCGGCGCCCTCCTGCTCGGCACCGCCGGCCTCGCCTCCGCCTCCCCCTCCTCCCCCGCCCTCCACCCCGAGCGCGACTTCGCCGGCTCCACCGTCGCCGCCCACGAAGGCAGATCCACCGCGGCCCCGCTCGCCTCCCTCGCCGTCACCCAGACCCTGGGCAACGACGTCTCCAGCTGGCAGGGGAACGTCAACTGGGCCGCCACCAAGGCCAACGGCGCCCGCTTCTCCTACGTCAAGGCCACCGAGGGCACCAGCTACACCAACCCGTACTTCGCCCAGCAGTACAACGGCTCCTACAACGCCGGCCTGATCCGCGGCGCCTACCACTTCGCCCTGCCGAACACCTCCAGCGGCGCCACCCAGGCCACCTGGTTCGTCAACCACGGCGGCGGCTGGTCCGCCGACGGCAAGACCCTCCCGCCCGCCCTCGACATCGAGTACAACCCCTACGGCGCCACCTGCTACGGCCTCTCCCAGAGCGCCATGGTCAGCTGGATCCGCTCCTTCTCCGACACCGTCCACTCCCGCACCGGCCGCTACCCCACCATCTACACCACCACCAACTGGTGGCAGCAGTGCACCGGCAACAACGCCTCCTTCGCCACCACCAACCCCCTCTGGCTCGCCCGCTACGCCACCACCCCCGGCACCCTCCCGGCCGGCTGGACCTACCAGACCATCTGGCAGTTCGCCGACTCCGGCACCCTCCCCGGCGACCAGAACTACTTCAACGGCGCCTACGACCGCCTCCAGGCCCTCGCCAAGGGCTGACCCTCCGTCACCGCGGCGCCGGGCCCCGGCTGTCCCTTCATGGGATGACCGGGCCCCGCGCCGTGGTCGGCAGAGGGACCAGCGTCGCCGTGGGAGTCCAACGGTGCCGCCCCTCGCGGGACCTGGCAGTTCGTCAGATTCGGATGAACCTGACAGGGGCACGCTCGGTCAGCATCCTTGGAACCACGTGGAACCTGATCGACACTGGAGGACGACATGGCTCTAGAGTCCCTGGGGATCTACCCGAACACCCCGGACGACGGCTCGCCGGCCATGGTTGCGTAGGTGGGTACCTCAGCTCGTTCATGCTGGTCAGCGGCAAGGCGCAACCCTGTACACACCACTGCCAACCGGTGGCAGCAGTGCGCCGGCAACAACGCCTCCTTCGCGTCCACCGACCCCCTCCGGCTCGCCCGCTACGCCGCCGCCCCCAGCGCCGTCCCCGGCGACCAGAACTACTTCAACGGCGCCTACGACCGCCTCCAGGCCCTCGCCAAGGGCTGCCCCCGGCAGGCTCAGGCTCCGTCCAACGACGCGCGGAGCATCTTCCGTACCACGGAGGCGAGTTCGGCCAGGTCCGGGGCCGGGCGGGTGCGGGCGGTGGCGCCGGCGAGGCGGTCGTAGAGGAGGCCGTCGGTCCAGGAGACCAGGAGGTCGGCCGCCGACTCAGGGTGGGCAGCGCCGAGGGAGCGCAGGAGCGTCACCGCCCGGGCCCTGGCCGCGCCGCCGGCCTGTTCCAGTTCGGCCCGCAGTTCCGGCCGCCGGGCGGCCTCCAGGCTGAGCTCGAAGCGGACCAGCTGCCGTTCGCACGCCGCCGTGAGCCAGTGGTGCAGCAGGGCGGCCAGCCCCTCGGCCACCGCGTCCGGGTCCGGTGGCCCGTCCGACTCCCGTTGTCCGGCGTCGAGTTCGGCGAGGTCGAGCTCGGCCAGCCGTCGGTAGCAGGCGCCGATCAGGGCCTCCCGGGTACGGAAGTAGTACGAGGTGCTGCCGGCCGGCAGCCCGGCGGCCGCGTCGACCGCGCGGTGGGTGAGCCCGCGCAGGCCGGCGGAGGCGACGGTGGCGATGGCCGCGTCGGCGATCAGGGTCCGGCGATCAGGGGTGGACATGAGGCCACTCTACAGCTGTAGAGTGGCGACCCAGAAGCCTCTACACCTGTAGAGAACGGAAGGGGGAACCGACATGACGGACCGTCACGCCCTGATCGCCGGAGCGGGCATCGGAGGACTGACCGCGGCGGTGGCGCTGCACCGGCGCGGCTGGCGGGTCACGGTCTGCGAGCGGGCCGCGCAGGTCTCGGCCGTCGGCGCCGGGATCGTGCTCGCCCCGAACGCCCTGCGCGCCCTGGCCACCGTCGGTCTCGGCCCCGCCATGGCCACCGGGCAGCCCCTCTCCGGCGCCGTCGGGCTCCGCGGCCCGGACGGCCGCTGGCTCACCCGCTCCGACACCGACGTCCTCACCGAGCGGTACGGGCTCCCCGCCCGCGCCGTCCACCGTGGCTTCCTGGTCGATGCCCTCGCGGCCGCCCTCCCCGCCGATGCGATCCGCACCGGCACAGCGGTCACGGGAGTCGACCAGGACGGGGACACCGCCGTACTGCACACCGCCGGCGGGGACCTGCGGGCCGAGGTGGTGATCGCGGCCGACGGCATCCGCAGCGCCATCCGGCAGCAGCTCTTCCCCAGCCACTCGGGCCCGCGCCACGCGGGCGAGGCAGGCTGGCGCGCCGTCGTCCCCGGCGACGGGCTCACCATCGGCCAGGCGTCCGAGACTTGGGGCCGCGGCGAACGCTTCGGCATCGTCCCGCTCGCCGACGGCCGGATCTACCTCTACGCCACCGCCACCACCCGGCGCACCTCCCCGCCCACCGACCACCGCACCGACCACCGCACCGAGCTGCTCCGCCGCTTCGGCAGCTGGCACGCCCCGATACCGGCCCTGCTCGACCGTCTCGACCCGGCCGCCATCCTCCACCACGACTTCGACGAACTCACCGTCCCACTACCGAAGTTCCACCACGGCCGGGTGGCCCTGCTCGGCGACGCCGCGCACGCCATGACGCCCAACCTCGGCCAGGGCGGCTGCCAGGCGATCGAGGACGCCGTCGTCCTGGCCCACCTGCTCGACACCGTCCCCGACACCCGCCGCGCCCTGGCCGCCTACTCCGCCGCCCGGCACCGCCGCACCACCACCATCGCCCGCCGCTCCCGCCGGGCCGGCCGGCTCGTCCAGCTCACCAACCCCCTGGCCACCACCCTCCGCGACCTCGCCGTCCGCGCCGCTCCCCCGTCCCTCTCGCTCCGCGCGATGGACGAGCTCTACACCTGGCAGCCCCCGGCCACCGCCTGACGGCCCGTCCGGTCGCCCACGACGGAAGCACTCCGGCCTGGGCGAAGTGCCACCCCGACACCTCCTCGGAGGCCCTCTGGGCGCGACCGCGACCGACTGCTAGCGTCGGTTCGTACCGTAACCCTACCGAGGAGTAAGCCTCATGACGCTCCGTCATGCCCCGCTCCGCCGACGCGCCTCCGCCCTCGCCCTTGCGGTGACCGCGCTGGCCGGTACCACCCTCGCTGCCGCCCCGGCCGCCCAGGCCGCCGCGCCGGTGGAGCTCCGCTACGTACCGCTCGGCGCCGGCTATCCGGCCGCGCTCCAGCAGCAGGCCGCGTACTGGAACCTCAACCGCCTCGCCGCCGCCGCGCTGAACGGTGACGGCTCCGAGGCCGCCGCCCCGGCCGCCGGCTGGGATGACACCGCCAGGCCGTGGGCCGGCGGCGGCCGGATCAGCCGCACCACGGGCAAGTTGGTGATGCGGATGCAGAACGCCGACGGCGCGACCGGCACCGACGCCCTCTCCGCCTGCACCGCCACCGTGGTGCGCAGCGCCAACAAGAGCGTCGTGGTCACCGCCGCCCACTGCCTGCGGATCAACTGGGGCCTCAACGCCCCGCTCGACCTCAACCAGGTCGCCACCAACGCCCTCTTCATACCAGGCTTCCGGGGCGACCACCTGCCCCGGGTGGCGCCGGGCACCGATCTGAACTCCGGCCCGGCCATCGGCCCGGACGTCGCCCCGTACGGCGTCTGGCCGGTCGCCCGGGCCTGGCTGACCGAGGGCTGGGCCGCCCAGGCCAACCACTTCAACAACGACGACATGGCCGCGCTGGTGGTGGACAGCCCGACCGACGCCCGACCGATCGAGGACGTGGTCGGCGGCGGCCAGCCGATCGGCTTCAACCCGCCCCGGCTCACCCCGCGCACCAACTTCGGCTACCCGACCGTCAACTTCAAGAGCTACAGCGGCCCCAACTTCTCCGCCACCGGCGCCGCCGTGATCGACGGCTCCCCGAACGTCAACGGCGTACCCGCCGAGCACCAGCGGATCTACGACGGCCGTTCGCTGTACTTCTCCACCGGCCCGGCCTGGATCAACCACGAGTGGTGGTGGGAGACCAACAGCGACCTGATGGAGTCCCAGCTGAGCCCCGGCTCCAGCGGCGGCCCCTGGTTCAAGGACTTCGACCCGGCCACCGGCGAAGGCCTGCTCACCGGCGTCACCTCGCACTTCGCCGAGTCCGAGGCGGGCGGCCTGGACGTGATCGCCGAGGCCGAGTCCCGCGCCCCCAGCCCCTACTCGGCCGGCACCAACTTCGGCGACCAGGAGCGGGCCGCCTACAACACCGCCCAGTCCGTCACCCCGGGCCTCTGAGAAGCCGCGGACGAAACCCGGACCGTCCGGGCGGGCCACCGTCGGCCGTCCCGGACGGTCCGTCAGGACCCTTGCGTTTCCTCCTCGATGGTCTCCTTGAAGGCCTGGAGGCAGCGGTGGGCGTCGTGGGCGGTGAAGCCCAGCCAGTCGCTGACGTTGTCCAGCACGCCGTGCGGGGTGTGGTCGAGCTGGAGCATCACCCTGGTCCGCCCCGGTTCCAGGGCGTGGAAGGTGACCACTCCGGACGCGTCGGTGCCGTGCGCCGCCTCCCAGGCGATCCGCTCGTCCGGCACCAGCTCGGTGACCGTCGCCTCGGACTCCCGCTGCTCACCGTCCACCACCGTGACCCAGTGCAGGGCCGCCCCGGTCAGCCGCACCGCCTCGACCCCGTGCAGGAAGCGCGGGTACCCGGGGCTCGCCACCCACCGTTCGAACGTGTCCGTCACCGGCGCTTCGACCTCCACCGACTCCGCGATGTGCGACACGAGACACTCCTCTGCTCGGGAACGGTCCGTCCACCCCCGCCTGCCCCCGATCCGCCCGCCCACACACCCACCCACCGTCTCGCTCCGCAGACGCACCACCGCCTGACGGACCGTCGGCCGCTATCGTGCCGGGATGACCACCGTGCCCCGGCCGCCCGTCGTCCTCTCCCTCTCCGAGGTCTCGCTGCACCGCCCCACCTCCGGCCAGGAGGTCATCCTCGACCGGGTCGACTGGACGGTACGGACCGGCCAGCACTGGGCACTGCTCGGCGCCAACGGGGCCGGCAAGACCACCCTGCTGAAGATCGCCGGGGCGGTCACCTTCCCCACCTCCGGCTCCGCCGAGGTGCTCGGCGAGCGCTTCGGCAAGGTCGATCTGCGTCAACTCCGGGCCCGGATCGGCCTGGTGTCGAGTGCCCAGAGCGTCCCGGCGGACGCCACCGCCCACACCGTGGTACTGACCGGCGCCACCGGTACGGTGCAGCCGGTCTGGCAGGCGTACGACGCCGCCACCCGCGAGCGGGCCCACCGGCTGCTCGCCGAGCTGGGCCTCAAGGAACTGACGGACCGTCGCTTCGGGGACTGCTCCAGCGGTCAGCGCGCCCGCGTCCTGATCAGCCGTGCCCTGATGGCCGACCCTTCCCTCCTGCTGCTCGACGAGCCGTTCAACGCCCTCGACCTGCCCTCCCGCGAGGACCTGATCGACGCGCTGCACCTGCTGGCGGACCGTCAGCCCGGCCTCACCACCATCACCGTCACCCACCACCTCGAGGAGCTCCCCCCGAACACCAGCCACGCCCTGCTGCTGCGCGACGGCCGCGTCCTGGCCTCCGGCCCGGTCGCCGGCACCCTCACCGCCGAGCACCTCAGCGCCTGCTTCGGCCGCCCGGTCCAGGTCACCCACGACGACGGCCGCTGGTACGCCCGCTCCGGCCACAGCTGACCCGACCGGGTGACTCGGCGTGTCAGATCCCCACAACCGGGTACACGCGGGAGGTCAGAACGGAGGCAGCCATGATCGTCCTTGGAGTCATCCTCCTCGTCATCGGCTTCGTCACCGGCATCGGGATCCTGTGGTCGATCGGCATCGCGCTGATCCTGATCGGCCTCGTCCTCTGGATCGCCGGTTCCCTCGGGCACGCGGTCGGTGGCCGCAACCACTACTGGTGAGGCGGGGTCCGCGCCAGGTCATGGCCCAGCTGTGGGCGCGCGGTCGTGAGATCGAGCTGCTCCACCGGGCCATGGCCTTCGCCGCGCTCTGCTTCGTCACCCTCGTCCCCCTCCTCATCGTGATCGCCGCCGCCTCGCCCACCCAGGGCAGCGGCATCGCCGACTGGCTGATCGACGGCCTCGGCCTCTCCGGCCGGTCGGCCGACCGGGTGAGCGAGCTCTTCGCCTCGCCCCGCCAGGTGCTCAGCACCACCACCGCCCTCGGCCTGACCGCGCTGGCGCTCTTCGGCATCGGTCTGATGTCGGCGGTCCAGAACGCCTACGAACGCATCTGGGGCCTCCCGGCCGGCGCCTGGCACAACGTCTGGCGGCAGACCGTCGCCTTGGCCGGCCTGATCGGGTACATCCTGGCCGCGGCCTGGAGCGGCGTGCCCTGGCACGACACCGCCGCCCGCGCCGCGCTCCGCTGGTCCACCACCGTCGTGGCGGGGCTCCTGCTGTTCTGGTGGCTCCAGCACTTCCTGCTCAACTCCCGGGTCCCCTGGCGCACCCTGTTCCCCGGTGCCCTCTGCACCGTGGTCGCGCTGACCGGTCTGCGCGTCTTCTCCCGCCTGGTCTTCGCCCCGCTGGTGGTCGACAGCGCCGTCTCCTACGGAGCGGTCGGCACCGTCCTGGTCGTCCAGTCCTGGCTGATCGGCGTCGGCTACACCGTCTACGCCGGCGCCCTGGCCGGCTGGGCGCTGCAGCACTCCCGCCACGACACCCGCCACGACCCCCGGGATCAGGACCCCGCCTGACCGGCAAGGGCACACCGAGGGCCCGAACGATCGGTTCGCTCATCGGATCGCACAGGTGTGGGCACAGCCGCATCAGTTCCGGACAACCACGCGATTCGTGGCGGTGCCGTGCGGTTGGCTCGTCTCTCGTTGGCGTGGTCCCGACAGCCGTTGGCCGGCGCGGGAGCACAGGGCAGGCAGCGAGGAGATCCGGCGGCGGTCCGCGAGCGGGTACGGGCGCGGCTGAGCGCGGCGGTCGGCGCCGACGGCGCGGTACGCAGGCCGTGCACCAGCCCGTTGGCCGACGGCCGCCTCGGCGCCGTCCACCCCCGGACGCGCCCGGCACGGACCGTGACACCCGCCGCACAATGTGAGCGGATATGCAGGCTTGGTGGCTGAAATTCATTCTGGCTAACGCCCGGTGGCTCTGCCAGTATTCCCGCTGCACCACCGAACAACGTAGTGAACTCGGCCGTGGGCGGCCCGCTGACGACCCGTCATGCACCGACCCGCGATGTCCGTCGTCTTGGACGTCTCACCCAGGGAAGAAGACCGTGGAACTCAGGAAATTCGTGGTGGCCGCCACCCTCGGCACCACCGTGCTGACCACCGTGCCCGCACTCGTCGCCCCGCAGGAGGCGGCCGCCGCCTGTTGGGGCCAGTACTACTCCGACTGCACCGACCCGGGCGACGACGACCCGGGCGACTGGGGTGGCGGAGGCGGCGAAGACACGGGCGGAGGCGGCGGAGACACGGGCGGAGGTTGGGACGGCGGCGGATACGACATCACCAACATCAGCTCCGGAGAGGTCGGCGACTGGTTCTCGCCGGAGATTCAGACGGTCTACATCACGGCGCACAGGCAGGAGAACTTCTTCCCCTCCAACGCGAACCAGGATCCCGACTACTACGCGACCAGCGGCTCCGGCGGCACCGGTGGCGGGGGCAGCGGCACCCAGCCGGGCGCGTGGATCTGGAGCCAGGGCCAGACCTGGAACGAGCGGCAGAACTGCTACCGCAACCCGAACGACACGCCAACCAAGATCACCGAGGGCGTCAACTACCAGGTGTCCATCAAGACCAGCGCGAACATCACGGCGAAGGCCTCGGAGGTCCTCAGCGCCACCCTCGGCGCCGAGGTCAACACCCAACTCACCCGCAGCTACAGCCTGGAGACGACGCTCAACCCGGGCCAGTCCTGGGCGCTGAACGTGGAGTACCAGACCGTGACCTACCAGATCACGACCGCGAGCCTCGGCTCGTACACGGTCGAGTACGTCAACGTCACCAAGCCGACCGGCAACGTGTCGTTCACCTCCTGCTGATGCGCGACGGTTCCACCACAACGGCGGTGCGACGGGTCCTCCCCGTCGCACCGCCGCTCGACGCCACCGCCGTCCCACCCGCCGACCGCCAACCGGCCCTCGACGCACTGGCAGAACTCACCACCGCCGTCGGCACCCACCTCGCCAACCCCGACCTCTTCCACCGCCCCCGCTGGCGCCCCAAGCTCCACCTCCAGCGCACCGCCGACATCGCCCCCGCACAGCTGGCCGAACTCCTCGCCGCAGCAGCCGAGAACCGCACCACGGTCGGCCTGCTCGCCGTCCACTCCGTCCGCGCCGAAGTCCGCGAACACCCCGGCCGCCGCCCCTGCTTCACCCCGGACGCCCTCGCCGAACTGCACCGCATGCTCATCGCCGGGGACCCCAACATCACCCACCCTGGCGGCTTCCGCAGGGGGATCTCCACCGTCACCTGGCCCGACAGCGAGAAGTTCACCATCGCTACCGCGCCGGGCGCACAGCTGAAGCAGCGGATCGAGTACTGGCACCACCGGGGCACCCACACCACCGCACCCCCGCTCGACGCCGCCGCACTGGCCATGGCCGGACTGCTGACGATCCATCCGTTCCCGGACGCCAACGGCCGGATGGCCCGCCTGCTCGCCCAGTGCGACCTGGTGGCGGCCGGCCTGCTGCCCGGCCTGCTGCTCGACCTGGAGGCCTGGTCCGAGCACCACCGCGTCGACCACGACACCGCCCTGGTCGCCGCCGCCGACGGCGACCTCACCCGCTGGGGCTCACTCTTCGCCCGTGCGGTCACCGAGACCGCCCGCCACCGCACCGCCACCATCACCGCCTACGGCAGCATTCTGGATGCTGCCATCGCCCAAGTCGCCGACGATCCCGCCGCCGTGGCCGTCCTCACCCACCTCCGCGCCGCCCCCGCCGTCTCGGCCGACTCCCTCCGGGACCTCGTCCCCCGCGACCCCCGACCACCCCTGGACCACCTCCGCACAGCCGGCATCCTCACCGACCACCCCCGCCTCCCAGGAGCACTCCACCACCCCCGCCTCCTCGAACTCCTCGACACCCCCTACCACCCCACCGCCGAAGCCGAAGCGGGGTCCGGGTGACGTCGTCACCGTCGAGGCCGGAGCCCAGTCGCCCTCACCCTCGGCCCGCTGGTCCACTGGTCCGCTCCCGCTCCCTCCGCATCGGTACTGCTGCCGATACAGCATCTACCGGACCCATCTCCTACGCGTCAGGCAATCGCCCGATATCGCCCGATATCGCCCGACCGTTGAGTCGGCCGCAGCCGGATTCGGTGCCTTCACCCCCACACCCGTATCGCACGTCGAACGCCAGCACATGATCGACCGTCAGCTCCAGCGCGCCCGCGACCTTCGCCGAGGCGGCACGCGCGCACTGGTTCGCCCACACCGACCGCATCCAGCCCGTCCCCGGCGCCGAAGCCGCGGCCCGCGCGGCCGCCGAACGCGGCGCCGTCGCCGTGGTCTCCGCCAACTACGGCGACATCGTCCGCCACCGCCTGACCCTGGTCGGCCTGGACGACCTGCCCTGGACCGTGGTCGGCCGCGAGGACGTCGCCCACGCCAAACCCGCCCCCGACGCCTACCTGCACGCCGCCCGCCTCCTCGGGGTCACCCCCGACCGGTGCCTCGCCCACGAGGACACCGACGAGGGGATCACCGCCGCCACCGCCGCCGGCATGCAGGTCATCGACATCCGACACCGACCCTGGCCGTGAGCCGCCTGAGGAAGCGTCACTTCCCCGGGTGCGCCATGGAGTCGATCGCGATGGCGGCGGCCAGGATGGTGGCCCGGTCCACCGTGTCGGAGACGTCCAGGCCGTAGGTGTCCCGCACCCGGAACCACCGCTTCGACACCTCGGCCACCTGGATGCCGTCCTGCTCGATCGTGTACTCGTGATCCACGATGTTCCCCTGCACGGAGAGCTCGGCGCCGCCCTCCTGCTTGATCGTCCAACGCTCCCTCAGCGGACTGATCAGCGCCTTCTTCACCAGCGCGATCCGCTTCCCGTCCGCGTCCTCGATCTCCATCGAGTCCTTGATCCGGAGCGGCCGGCTCTGCACCTTCGCCACCCGCCGCCCGTCCGGCTCCTCGATCGCGTAGGTGCGGCGCATCCGCAGCGCCTTCCCGTTCACCTTGTAGGCGTGCTCCCCCGCCGCGTCGTCGATCCAGTAGTCGTCCCCGATCGAGAACATCTTCTCCCGCATCCGGTACCGGGTGACCCCCTTCCCCTCCTCGAACGCGTGGTTGGCCTGACGACGGGCCCGACGGTCCTCGAACATCCCTCGTTCCTCTCCTCGACGATCCGCCCCCTTCCTACCTCCGCCCCGACGCCACCGCGCGCCGTGCTGGCGTTCGAAGGACCGCCCGCAGGAGCAGTGACCGGAGTAGTGACCGGACAACCCTGTCAGGTCCAAGCTGGACGCCCGCCCCCACGGACACCGGAGGACACCACCATGCGCCGCCAGCTCGTGACCACCTTCGCCGCCGCCCTCGCCCTCGCCGCCGCACCCGCCACCGCGGCCACCACGGCCACCGCCGCTTCGGAGGGCGTCACCCCCGTCGTCCTCGTGCACGGCCGGAACGCGGGCCCCGGCGTGTGGGGCGCGGCGACCGCCGCCCTGACCGCGCGCGGCATCCCCGCCGACCGGATCTTCGCCTGGTCGTACGACTCCTCCCGCTCGACCAACGAGGTGCTCGCCGACCAGCTCTCCTCCTACGTCGACCAGGTGCTCCGTCAGACCGGCGCCGCCAAGGTCGACCTGGTCGCGCACAGCCTGGGCAGCCTGCCCACCCGTTGGTACGTCAAGTACGGCGACGGCGGCCGCACCGTACGGAACTGGGTCTCCCTCGGCGGCCCCAACCACGGCACCGGCCTCGCCTGGTTCTGCGCGCTCTGGGACCAGGGCTGCAAGGACATGACCCCGAACTCCTACGTCCTCGGCCACCTCAACGCCGCGCCCGAGGCCCCCGCCCCGGTCCGTTACCGCACGTTCTGGTCCTCCTGCGACGAGCAGATCTCACCTCCGTCCAGCACCGAACTCTCCGGCGCCGTCAACACCCGCACGGCCGCCTGCCTCAAGCACAACGACCTGCTGACGGACCCCGCCGTCCTCGCCCAACTCGCCGCCGCGCTCGCCGGCTGACCCCGCGTCAGGGGCCGGTCGCAGCCGGCCCCTGACGGTGGTCCGGCCGGGCCAGCCGATGCGGATCAGGCCGGCCGTGGGGTTGAGGTTGACGCTCAACTGGCCCGGGGCGATGGAGAGCAGCAGCGGAGCGGCCGTCAGCCTGCTGGTGTCCCGGGTGTAGGTGTAGCGGAACGTGGCGCTGCCACCCGGGGTGGTGACCGTCAGGCCGACCACGCCGGCCGCCGCCACCGTCGGTGCCTTGGCGGTGATCCGGGTGGCGCTGTCCACGGTGAACTGGGTGGCGGGGGTGCCGCCGAAGGAGACGCGGTGGCGGCGCTGAGGTCGGTGCCGCCGCTCACCGGGCCGCGGTCGGGGGCGATGCCGGTGACGGCCGGGGCCACCGGGGCCGTCCCCAGTGCGAACGGGGTAGTCCCTATGCCGACGGTGCGGCTCACCGTGTTGGTGGCAGTGTCGATCACCGAGAGGGTGTTGCTGTCGAAGTTGGTGACGTAGACCTCCGCACCGATCGCCGGCCCGGACGGCGTCCTGGCATCGGGGCGGGCCAAGGATGAACGATGCTGCCCTGTTCCGCCCACTCCCGACCGCCCTGGATCACTCCGGACCGATCACCACGGGAGCTCCGCCAGCAGGCTCCCGGAGGAGATCGGCAGCGCATCCGGGAATGCCCGGCGGAGCTCCGCCACCACCGCCGGGGCACTGCTCCAGACCTCCCAGCGGGTGCTGTCGAACTCCCTGAGCAAAAGCCGCAGTTCACCCTCCCCTCGCCACCGCCGTCCACTCCCCAGCGTATCCGGAGGTCGTCCCCGGGTCTGACGACGGCCCGCGCAGGGCGCGGCTAGCGTGAACCGCATGGATCACGACGAACGATCAGAACACGCCTCGTCGTTCGGCGCCGCCGCCGTGGCGTACGCCGAGCACCGCCCGGACTACGCGCGGGCCGCCGTCCGTTGGGCCCTGGAGGCCGCGCCCGGCGCCCGGGTGCTCGATCTCGGCGCGGGCACCGGCAAGTTGACGGCCACCCTGCTCGCGATGGGCGTGGAGGTGGTGGCCGTGGAGCCGGATCCGGCGATGCTGGCGGAGCTGCGCGGTGGGCTGCCGGACGCGCATGCCCTGGCCGGCAGCGCCGAGGCGATCCCGCTCCCGGACGGCTCCGTCGACGCCGTGCTGGCGGGGAACGCGATGCACTGGTTCGACATGGCCGCGGCCGGCCCGGAGATCGCCCGGGTGCTCACGCCCGGCGGCGTCCTGGCGGGGTTGTGGAACCTGATGGACGACCAGGTCCCGTGGGTGGCGGGCCTCGCCGAGGTGAGCGGCAGCGCGGCGATCGGCCCCCGCGACACCCCCGCCGCCTGGCGCACCGTGACCACCGGCATGCACCTCCCGGAGGACGGGAGCACCGCCCGCTTCGACGGCCCGGAGCAGCGGACCTTCCCGCACGGCCAACTCCGCACCGCCGACTCCCTGGTGGCCACCCTCGCCACCCGCGCGGGGATGATCGTCATGCCGGAGCCGGACCGGTCGGCGGCGCTCACCCGCATCCGCACCTACCTCGCCGCCACCCCGGAGACCGCCGATGGAGAGTTCACCCTCCCCCTCCGCACCGGCGTGCTGCGCACCACCCGCCTCTGAGAAGCCGAGCAGGGGCGCCCAATTCCCGCAAGGAAGTTGGGCGCCCCCGTAGCCTTCGGCAGGGTCCGACCGTCAGGCGACGACCTCTGACTCCTCCCGGAGCCGCTCGGCGTCGACCGTCTCCGCCTTGCGGCGGCGCGCACCGAGCGCCGAGGCGATCGGCTCGGTCCAGCGCGCCGCCAGCGGGCCGATGATGACGAGCAGCAGCACGTACGCGGTGGCCAGCGGTCCGAGCGCGGGCTCGATCCCGGCCGCCACCGCCAACCCCGCGATGACGATGGAGAATTCGCCCCGGGCGACCAGCGCTCCACCCGCCCGCCAACGGCCCCGGGAGGCGATGCCGGCCCGCCGTGCGGCCCACCAGCCGGTGGCGATCTTCGTCAGCGCGGTGACCACCGCCAGCGCGAGCGCCGGGAGCAGCACGGGCGGGATGCTGGCCGGGTCGGTGTTCAGGCCGAAGAAGACGAAGAAGACCGCCGCGAAGAGATCGCGCAGCGGGCTGAGCAGGGTGTGCGCGCCCTCCGCCGCCTCCCCGGAGAGCGCGATGCCGACCAGGAACGCCCCTACCGCCGCCGAGACTTGGAGCTGCTGCGCGACGCCGGCCACCAGCAGGGTGAGGCCGAGCACCACCAGCAGCAGCTTCTCCGGGTCGTCGTGCGAGACGAACCGCGAGATCAGCCGCCCGTACCGCAGCGCGACGAAGAGCACCGCCCCCGCCGTGGCCAGCGCGATGGCGAGCGTGATGCCGCCCGCGACCAGCCCGGCCCCGGCCAGCAGGGCCGTCAGGATCGGAAGGTAGACCGCCATCGCCAGATCCTCCAGCACCAGGATGCTGAGGATGACGGGGGTCTCCCGGTTGCCGAGCCGGCCGAGGTCGCCGAGCACCTTGGCGATGACGCCGGAGGAGGAGATCCAGGTGACGCCGGCCAGCACGGTGGCGGCCACCGGGCCCCAGCCCAGCAGCAGCGCCATCACCGCGCCGGGCAGGGCGTTGAACGCGAAGTCCACGATCCCGGCGGGGTACTGGCTCTTGAGGTTGGTGACCAGATCGGTGGCGGTGTACTCCAGGCCGAGCATCAGCAGGAGCAGGATGACGCCGATCTCGGCGCCGGTGGCGACGAACTCCACGCTGCTGCTGAGCGGCAGCAGCCCGCCGTGGCCGAAGGCCAGTCCGCCGAGCAGGTAGAGCGGGATCGGCGAGAGGCCGTACCGGCCGGCTATTCGGCCGAGCAGTCCGAGGGTCAGGATGATCGCGCCGAGCTCGATGAAGATCGTGGCGGTGTGCAAGCGTTCACTCCCGTCCGAGGATCACTGCGGCGGCGTCGACACCCTCGCGGGTGCCGATCACGATGAGGGTGTCGCCTCCGGCGAGGCGGAAGTCCGGCGTCGGGGAGGGCACGGCGCCGGTACGGCGCAGCACGGCGACGATGGAGACGCCGGTCTCGGTGCGCATCCGGGTGTCGCCGAGCTCGCGGCCGTTCCAGTGCGAGGTGCCGGAGAGTTCGATCCGTTCGGCGACCAGGCCCAGGCCCAGGGTGTGCAGCACGTTGGGGCTGTGGTGGGCGGGCGTCAGGGCGTCGATCAGGGCGGCGGACTCACCCTCCGTCAGGTGGACGGAGAGCGAGCAGGCGTCGGGGTCGTCCCGGCGGTAGGTGTTGAGGGTGCGGGTGCCGTCCCGGTGCGCGATCACCGAGAGGTGCTGATGTTCTCGGGTGGTCAGGTCGTACTGCACGCCGATTCCGGGCAGCGGGGTCGATTGCAGTCGGGGCACGGGCACGGGGGCATCCCTCCGGCAGGGCGCTGATGCGCAGGTCAAGGGGTGGTCCCACAGTCTTTCAGGGGAGCGTCACCGCCCGGAAGGGTCAACGAAAGGTAAAGAGCACATCAAGGCGTGATGTTCAGCACCTTGACCCTCCGTCACCACCCCTGGCCCCGCCCCCGGTACCCCTGCTGTCGGCCGCGCCGGCCTCCCCCGACCCGGCCGTCCGGGACGGCGCGCCGTACGCCGTCCTCTCCGCCTGGATCGAGCGCGGCACCATCGCCGGTCCCGGCGGAGTTCGGCAACTGCCTGCGCACCCCGCGCCTGGTCTACGTGCCGGCCGACCGGGGCGTGCGCCCCCGGAGCGAGTTGCCGCAGCTCACCCTGACCCACCCGCAGGCCGTGAAGGCGGCCCTGGCCGACACGCTGGACCGGATGGTCCGGCGCTGACCGACCACCCCGGGGCCGGTCCGACGGGTCGTCAACTCCCGTTTCGGACCGGCCTTTTCGGCTCTGCGTGAGCCTTCCGCAACGAGTGGCAACAAGATGTTAACCACACGAGCACGGCTCCTCCGCTTCGGAGCACTTTGACCGATACATACTCGTGCTTTACTGAGTCTTGACGCGACGCCAGGTCACCACAGGTCAACCGACCGTGAGCGCCGGCGTTCCTCGGCATGTCCGACGTAGCCGAAGGAGACACCCTCCATGGAACCCCTCATCGACCGCGCCCGTGCCTTCCCCCAGCGCGCCGGCGACGCCGGCCGCGAGCTCACCGGCCTCGCCGCCGGCCAGACCCCGCAGGCGCTCTTCATCACCTGCTCCGACTCCCGCGTGGTCCCCAGCCTGATCACCGGCGCCGACCCCGGCGACCTGTTCGAGCTCCGCACCGCGGGCAACATCGTCCCGGCCCACCGGCACGGCACCACCTCCGGCGAGGCGGCCACCGTCGAGTACGCCGTCGACGTGCTCGGCGTGCGCGACGTCGTGGTCTGCGGCCACTCACACTGCGGCGCGGTCGGAGCGGTGGTCCGCGGCGACGACCTCAGCGTGGTGCCCGCCGTCGACGCCTGGCTACGCACCGCCGACCACCAGGTGCTGCGCTCCGGCGACGAGACCGAGGTCTTCGACCCGACCGTGGCCGGCCCGGTCCAGCGCCACGTGCTGGCGCAGCTCGACCGCCTGCGCGAATACCCGGGCATCAGCCGCCGCCTGACGGAGGGCCGGATCCGGCTGCACGGCTGGTTCTACGAGATCCACACCGGCCTGGTCCTCTCGCACCGCCCGGACAGCGGCCTCTTCCTGCCGCTCTAGTACTGCAACGGTGCTTACCGTGACTGCTGTTGGGTTTGCTCGTTGGACTGTTCATGGGTGGGGACATATCTGACGTCGATGCTCGTCGCTG
>NZ_JBVJLD010000041.1:0-77306 GCF_055584905.1 Kitasatospora sp. NPDC088742
GGTGCGCCGCCGGGCGCCCCCCCCCCCCCCCCCGCTGGGGGGCCCCCGGGGGTTCTGGGGCGCGGCCCCCCCCGGGGGGGGGGCGCCCCCCCCCCGGGGGGGGGGGGGGCCCGCCGCCGTGGTGGGGTGACCTGCCGTCAGTGCCAGATCCACCGCTGGTTGGACCAGCCGTTGCGGTCCCAGAGCTGGACCTTGGTGCCGTTCCCGCCGATGGTGCCCAGGTCCGCGTCGATGACGCGGGCGTTCTTCTTGGTCTGCAGCGTCTGACCGTCCCAGATCCAGATCTGGTTGTCCCAGCCGTTGCAGTCCCAGAGCTGGACCTTGGTGCCGTTGCCGCCGATGGTGTTGAGGTCGGCGTCCAGGCACTTGTAGTTCTTCTCGGTCTGGATCCAGTAGTAGCCGACCGGCTGGCCGGCGACCGGGGTCCAGATCCACGTCTGGTTCGACCAGCCGTTGCAGTCCCAGAGCTGGACCTTGGTGCCGTTGGAGTTGATGGTGTTGAGGTCCGCGTCCAGGCACCGGTTGTTGTAGCCGCTGGTGAGCGCGGTCGTGCGGTAGTTGGTGGCCGCCAGTGCGGCGGACTGGGAGGAGCTGCCCACGACCGGGGGTGCCGGGGACGCGGCCGCCTCGGCCGAGGTGGTGCCACCCACCAGGGCGAGGGCGAGGGAGCTCATGCCGGCCGCGATGCCGAGGCCGATCCGGAGACTGGTCATCTGTGCCTCACAACGTTTCGTCGCGCGTGCTTCCTTGGGCGGTGGCCGGGGGGAGGCGGATCGCCGTCCCCCCGACTGCCTCCTCCAAGGTATGGGCGAGATAAACGCCGCACATGAGGCCGTCGTCCCGGTCTGGTCCCGGGACTCCTAGAGCTCCTCGTCCCGGGCGAGTTCGTCCCACGGGACGTCGAGGAGTCCCGGGGCGGCCACCGTTCCTGACGGGAGCTCAGTGGTGGGCTGGAACCAGATCACGGTCAGCTCCGAGCGGTGCAGGTAGCGGGGCAGCTCCGGGTCGACCGGTTCGGAGGAGAAGACGCCCACGCACAGCACGGCGGGCAGCAGTTCGAGCGGCCCGAAGGCGCCGGCCGGGGTCTCGCCGTCCGGCAGTTCGCGGGGCGGCTCCACCAGGTGGCCGGGCCGGCTGCCGGCCGCTGCCTTCCGGCGCAGCCCCGCCAGCATCATCTTGTTGCCCGGTCGGCACGGGTAGCCCTCCAGCAGCCCGCCGTAGGTGGAGGAGAGTTCGACCTGGTCGAGGTCGACCGTGCGGCCGGAGGTGAGGGTGAGCCGTGTCAGTGCCATGCCGGTCAGGCTAACGCGGCGGCCCGGAGCCGTCGGCGGTGGTCCTCGGGCTGACCGGCCGTCAGGCGGCGGCCCGGCGGACGGGGTAGTCCCAGCGGCGGAGGGCGCGGACGACGGTCTCCGCGCCGCTGGGGTTGGCGCTGTGGACGTACACCGCGCCGATCCGGAACGGGCGGCCGTGGAAGGCGGCCTCCTCCAGCAGCGTCACCACCGGCATGATGCTGTCCTCGCCGCCGAGGTCGTGGTCGAGCCAGAGCTCGTCGACGTACACCTCGCGGTGCTCCTCCAGCAGCCGCACGCCCTCGCCGCTGGTGCGGGCGATCCGGGTGCAACGGGGGAGCGGCCGCAGGTCGTCGATGCCGAGGACGACGGGCGCGCGGGTGTCGTTCATGCCGGTATCTTCGCAGCTCAGGCGGCGGACCGCCGGGATTTTCAGCCGCGGTCGACGGTGACGCCGCCGACCAGGCCCCAGGCGTTGACGTGGACGGTCGGGCCGCCCAGGCGGTCCGGGCCGTCGTCGCTGACGCCGCCCAGGCGCAGGCCGGTGACCTTGACGGTGACGTCGGGGCGGACCCGGAGGCGGACGCCGCCGACCAGGCTGAGCTTGGTGATCTGGAGTTCGGCGTCCTGGGGGATCTCGACCTCGGTGAGGTCGATGTCCGCGCCCCCGACCAGGGAGACGGTCAGGGTGCGGGTGCGGACCTCCGGGCCCGCCAGGTGGGTGCCGCCGATGATGCTGATCCGGACGTCGGTCGTGCCGTCGTCCTGCTTCCCCGTGGTCGTCATGGTGTTCACGGTAGAGCCGGAGGGGAGTTGACGGACAGTGGGGCGACGCACGTACGGGGGATGACGGATGTCATCCCCCGTACACCGTCGGTTCCGTCAGGCAGGGAGGTGGAGGTAGGTGCGGGAGCCCCGGGCCGGGTCCAGGGTGGCGGTCCAGGCGGGCGGGGCGAGCGCGGGCGGGACTTCGGTGAAGCCGTGGCGTTCGAAGAGCAGGCCGGAGCCGGTGGTGGCGGTGCAGACGGTGTGCAGGCCGAGCCGGCGGGCCTCGGCGAGGACGGCGGTGACCAGGGCGCGGCCCAGGCCCGCGCCCTGGCGGCCGGGCCGCACGCAGAGGTTGTGCAGGACCCCGGCGGCCGGCCGCCCGGGCTCGGGCGGGAGCGGCCGCAGCGCCGCGCAGCCGTCCACGGTGGACCCGTCGGGGCCGGTCAGCAGCAGGAACTGAGCCGCCGTCAGCCGGTACTCGCGCGGGGTGCGCGGGCGCAGCGCGCCGGTCCGCATGAACGGCCGGGAGAGGGCGTACAGCTGGCCCGCGTCGGCCGGGACGGCGCGGCGGGGCCGCAGCCGGAGGCCGGGGACCGGGCCGGCCGGGGCGGTGAGGGTCATCGCAGGGCCGCCGCGAGCTGCTCGGTGGTGGTCACCACGCCGCACTTGCCGGCGATCCAGGCCAGCGCGCCCAGGTGCTGCTCGCGGCCGAAGTCGGCGGTGGCGTCGGCCACCACGAAGGCCTGGAGGTCGTGGCTCCAGGCGTCGGCGGCGGTCATCTGCACCCCGATGTGGGCGTAGACGCCGACGATCACCAACTGGTCGCGCCCGGCGGCGGCCAGTTGCGCGGCCAGGTCGGTGCGGGCGAAGGCGCTGTACTTCCACTTGGTCACGTGCCCGTCCCCGGGCCGCGGCGCGACGGCCTCGGGCGAGGCGAGCGAGACCGGGTCGTCGGGCATGCCAGGGCCCCAGAAGTCGTACTGGAGGCCGCGCTCCTCGCGGCTCTGGCCGCCGCGCTGGTGCGAGTGCAGCACCGGCACCCCGGCCGCCCGGGCGAGTTCGAGCAGCCGGGCGGTGTTGGCCAGGGCCGGGGCGAGCGGCTCGGCCCCGGGGGTGAAGCGGGAGAGGAAGTGGTGCTGGAGGTCGTGGACCAGGACGGCGGCCCGGGCAGGGTCGACGGTCCACGGCACCCGGGGCGCGGGGACGTCCCGCGGCCCCGGCAGCGGGTAGGGGGCGATGGTGGGAAGTGCCATGGCGGTGGGGGTCCCTTGGGGAGGAGCGTCGGCCGGAGCCTACTGGGCGGCGGAGGAGCGCAGGTCCTTCTTGCTGACCTTGCCGATGCCGGTCTGCGGGAAGGCGGTCACGAACTCGATCCGGTCCGGCACCTTGTAGTCGGCCAGTCCGGCCGCCCGGACGAAGGCGCGCAGCCGGGCGGGGCGCGGCGGCTCGGCGTCCTGACGCAGGATCACGTACGCCAGGGTCCGCTCGCCCAGGTACTCGTCGGGCACCGCGACCACCGAGGCGTCGTGCACCGCCGGGTGGCCGAGCAGCACGTTCTCCACCTCCTCGGCGGCGACCTTCTCGCCGCCCCGGTTGATCTGGTCCTTGGCCCGGCCCTCCACCACCAGGTGGCCGGTGGGCGTGCGGCGGACCAGGTCCCCGGTGCGGTAGAAGCCGTCGGCGGTGAACGCGCGGGCGTTGTGCCCGGGCGCCCGCCAGTAGCCCCGGATGGTGTACGGGCCGCGGGTGAGCAGGTGGCCGGTGGTGCCGTCGGGCAGGTCGCGGTCCTGGTCGTCGACGATCCGCACCTCGTCGTCCAGGTCGCTGACCGGGCGGCCCTGGGTGGTGAGGACGGTCAGTTCGTCGTCCTCTGGGCGGGTGTAGTTGACCAGGCCCTCGGCCATGCCGAAGACCTGCTGGAGCCGGCAGCCGAGGGCCGGGCCTAGGCGGCGGGCGGCCTCCTCGCTGAGCTTGGCCCCGCCGACCTGGAGCAGCTCCAGGCTGGAGAGGTCGTGCCCGGCGTGCGGGGCGGCGTCGGCCCAGGCCAGCGCGACCGGCGGCACCACGCCCGTGACGGTGACCCGCTCCCGGGCGATCAGGGCCAGCGCGGTGCCCGGGCTCGGGTCCGGGGCGAGCACCACCCGGCCGCCGGCGAAGAAGGTGCCGAGCGAACCCGGGGAGCTGAGTGGGAAGTTGTGCGCGGCGGGCAGGGCGCAGAGGTAGACCGAGGAGGGGCTCAGCCCGCAGATCCGGGCCGACTCGCGGACGCTGTAGAGGTAGTCGTCGTGGGCCCGGGGGATCAGCTTGGGCAGCCCGGTGGAGCCGCCGGAGAGCTGGAGGAAGGCGAGCCCGGTGCTGGCCGGCGGGTCGGCGACGGGCCGCGGCCCGGCGGCGCGCAGCCCGTCCAGCCGCAGGTGCGGGCCGGGCGCGCCGGCCACGAAGACCTCGATCGGCTCGGCCAGCGCGGCGAGCACCTCGGAGGCCAACTGCCGGTGGTCGTACCCGGCGTGGCGCTCCGGGACGAAGAGCGCCTTGGCCCCGGCGAACTCGCAGAAGTACGTCAGCTCGGCGCGGCGGTGCGCGGGCAGCGCCATCACCGGCACCACCCCGGCCCGCAGCAGGCCGAAGAAGACCTCGAAGAACTCTGCGGTATTGGGGAGTTGGAGCACCACCCGGTCGCCCCGGCGCAGGCCCCGGGCCAGCAGGCCGGTGGCGAGCTGGTCCGCCCGGCGGTCCAACTCCGCGTAGCTCCAGTGCCGTTCGCCGTCGGTGACGGCGATCCGCCCCGGCCGGGCGGCGGCGTGACGGCGGATCATCTCGTCCAGCCGTTCGCCGGTCCAGTACCCGGCCGCGCGGTAGCGGGCGGCGGTGTCGGCGGGCCAGCCGCCCAGCAGGTCGGGCTCCTCGGTGCGGGTCACTTGGCGTCCTCCAGGCCGACCGCGTGCAGGAAGGTGCCGAACTTGGCCGTGGTCTCGGCGAGTTCGGCCGCCGGGTCGGAGGCCTCCACCACCCCGGCGCCCGCGTACAGCCGCAGCCCGTCGCCCTCCGCCTCGGCGCAGCGCAGGGTCACCACCCACTCGCCGTCCCCGTCCGCGTCGCCCCAGCCCACCGCGCCGGTGTACAGGCCGCGGTCGAAGGGCTCCAGCTCGGCGATCAGCTCGCGGGCCCGGTCGGTCGGGGTGCCGCAGATCGCCGGGGTGGGGTGGAGCGCGAGCGCCAGCTCCAGGGCGGAGACGGCGGGGTCGCGCAGGGTGGCGGTGATGGTGGTGGACAGGTGCCACATCGCGGCTGTCCGCACCAGGGTGGGCCGCTGAGGGACGGTCAGCTCCTCGCAGTACGGCTCCAGCACCCGGCGGATGGCGTCGGTGACGAAGGCGTGCTCGGCCAGGTCCTTGGGCGAGTCCAGCAGCGCGGCGGCCCGGCGGATGTCCTCGGCCAGGTCGGTGGAGCGGGCGGCGGAGCCGGCCAGCGGGTTGGAGACCACGTTGCGGCCGCGGCGGGAGACCAGCAGCTCGGGGCTGGCGCCGACCAGGGTGGCGGCGCCGCCGGCCGGGACGGCGAAGGTGTGGCCGCCCGGGTCCCGGTGGATCAGCCGGGCCAGCATCGCGGGCAGATCGGCCCCGCCGGGCGCGGTCAGCTCCAGCGTCCGGGCCAGCACCACCTTCGACGGGCCGGTCCCGGCCCGCATCCGGCGCACCGCCTCGGCCACCGCCCGTGCGTACAACGGCCCTTCGGGGAACGGGCGTTGGGACCAGGCCGGGCTCGCGGCAGCGGTACGGCGGGCGGGCAGCAGGAAGGCCGGGTCCTCGGCGGCGGGGCCGGCCCGGTGCACCTCGGCGGGCACGAACAGGCGGGCCGGGCGGCCGGGGGCGAACGGGATGGCGCCGACCAGCAGCGGGGTGCCGCCCAAGGTACGGCGGGCCTCCCGCAGCGCCTCCCCGGCCTGCGCCGGGTCGGTGACCTGGCGCAGCGCTCCCCGGGCCAGCAGGGTGCCGTGCGGGCCGGTGAGGAAGGCCTGTTCGGGGCCGGGGCGGTAGGCGGCCAGCAGACTGCCCGGGGAGTCGGTGGGGGTGCCGGCGGGGGCGGAGGCCCGGTAGGCCGTGGTCATGCTGCTCCGTTCTTCGTCCGGCGTGGCTTCGGCGCCGGAGGCGGGGAGGGGCGGGGGTGCTCTGGTCGGTCGGTTGTGACGCCGCGTCAGGCCCGGAGCGTGGCGCCGCCGTCGACGTACAGGTCGTGCATGGTGATCTGCCGGGCGCGGTCGCTGACCAGGAAGGCGACGGCCTCCGCGACGTCCTCGGCGGCGCCGATCCGGCCCAGCGGGATGCCGACCCGGTAGTTGTCCGGGTCGCCGTCGAGCACGCGGCGCTCACTCTGCTCGTCGGTCCAGAACTGGCGCTGCATCTCGGTGTAGGTGGAGCCGGGGGAGACCAGGTTGCACCGCACCCCCTCCCGGGCCAGCTCCAGCCCGAGGACCTTGGTGAACATCGCGGCGGCGGCCTTGGAGGCGGCGTACGCGGCCATCCTGGTGCGGGGCACCCCGGCCGCGTTGGAGCCGACGGTGACCACCGAGCCGGAGCCGCGCGCGGCCATCCGGCGCCCGACCGCCCGGCAGGTGTGGAAGACGCCCGTGGTGTTGACCGCGAAGGTCTCGGCCCAGTCCTCGTCGGTGAGTTCGACCACCGGGGCGGGGCGCAGGATGCCGGCCACGTTCACCAGGATGGAGATCGGCCCGGTCTCGCGCTCGACCCGGTCCACCGTCGCCTCGACGGCGGCGCCGTCGGTGACGTCCAGGTAGGTCACGTCGTCGTGCGGGGTGCGGATGTCGGTGGCCACCACCTCGGCCCCCCGGGCGGCGAGCGCCCGGGCGACGGCCGCTCCGATGCCGCGGGCGGCACCCGTCACCAGGGCGATCCTGCCGTCCAGTTCACGTATGTCCTCGGCCATGCCGCTGTCCCTCTCCCGGTGGTGGTGCTTCGGCGCACGGGCAGGCCGGGGCGGGCCGGTGATCTGGTCGGGCGCAGCAGTTAGGTTAGCCTAACCGAACTGCTTTCGGGCGCCGGGTCCTGGCGTGGTGCGAGGGGCGGGAGGTGGGCCGTTCCGGGCCGGTGCCGAAACGGCGGACGGGCCGTCACCGTGGTGCTGGTGACGGCCCGTCGTGGATCGGGGTGCTCATGCGTTGACGCTGGTCAGTGCCTGACGGGCGCGCTCGTTGCTGCGCTTGGCGCGTTCGCGGAGCTTGAGCGCGCGGGCGAGGCGGAAGGTGCGGGCCTCCTGCAGGCGCATGTCGATGGTGGCCTGAGCGGTGGCGAGGTTGTACGTCATTTCGTCCCCCAAGGACCAGTGGCGTCCGTTGGCATCGTCCTGATGCCGGTTCCCCCGGATCGCCTGCTGTGCTTCTGATTCTACACCATCCTGGGCGTCCGCGCCTTCAATTAGCAGCCCCCCTGGGGGATGTGACTGTGGATCGAAGGGAAAAGGACTTGCACATGAACGGAAGGGAATGCAGTGCGCCCCTGCCGGGACCCGGCAGGGGCGCACTGGGGAGCTGGAGATCAGCGGCCGGCGGCCGCCGGGGTCAGGGCGTCGAGGGCGACCAGGATCTGGTCGACGCTCTGCTTGGCGTCGCCGAAGAGCATGCTGGTGTTCTCGCGGAAGAACAGCGGGTTCTGCACACCCGCGTAGCCGGAGGCCATCGAGCGCTTGAAGACGATGACCTGGCCGGCCTCCCAGACCTTGAGCACCGGCATGCCGGCGATCGGGCTGGCCGGGTCCTCCTCGGCGGCCGGGTTGACGGTGTCGTTGGCCCCGATGACCAGGACCACGTCCGTCCGGGCGAAGTCGTCGTTGATCTCGTCCATCTCCAGGACGACGTCGTACGGCACCTTGGCCTCGGCCAGCAGCACGTTCATGTGCCCGGGCAGCCGGCCCGCCACCGGGTGGACGCCGAAGCGGACCTCCACGCCGCGCTCGCGCAGCCGGCGGGTCAGCTCCGCGACGGGGTGCTGGGCCTGGGCGACCGCCATGCCGTAGCCGGGGGTGATGATCACCGACCGTGCCTCGGCCAGGAGTTCGGCCGCCTCGGCCGCCTGCACCTCGCGGTGCTCGCCCTCCTCCTCGCCACCGCCGGAGGCCGGCGCCTCGACGCCGAAACCGCCCGCGATGACCGAGACGAAGGAGCGGTTCATCGCCTTGCACATGATGAAGGAGAGGTAGGCGCCGGAGGAGCCGACCAGTGCGCCGGTCACGATCAGCAGGTTGTTGTCGAGCAGGAAGCCCGCCGCGGCCGCCGCCCAGCCCGAGTAGCTGTTCAGCATCGAGACCACCACCGGCATGTCGCCGCCGCCGATCGAGGCCACCAGGTGCCAGCCGAGCGCCAGCGCCAGCACGGTGACCGCGATCATCAGGCCCAGGCCCGGGCTGACGGTGAACCAGACCGTGAGGCCGACGAAGGCGCCGAGCGCGCCGAGGTTGAGCACGTTCTTGCCCGGCAGCATCAGCGGCCGGGAGTTGATCCGGGCGGAGAGCTTGAGGAAGGCGACGATCGAACCGGTGAAGGTGACGGCGCCGATGAAGATGCCGATGAACACCTCGGCGTGGTGGATGCCCAGCAGGTCCGCGCCGACGGCGGTCTGCGCGGCGCCGTGCGCCTCCACCTCCAGGTAGCTGTTCCAGCCCACCAGTACCGCGGCCAGGCCGACGAAGCTGTGCAGCACGGCGATGAGTTCGGGCATCTCGGTCATCTCGACCCGCTTGGCCCGCCAGAGGCCGATCGCCCCGCCGAGCGCCATCGCCACCACGATCAGGGTCACGGCCCCGGCGTTGATCGAACGGGAGGCCACGATCACCGTGGCGGCCAGCGCGAGGGCCATGCCGGCGATGCCGTACGCGACCCCGGCGCGGGCGGTGCGGTGCTGCGAGAGCCCCGCCAGGCTGAGGATGAACAGCAGGGCGGCGACCAGGTCCGCGGCGTTCGCGGCCGTCAAGGAAGTCATCGGGCGCTCAACGCCTTTCGGGGGAGGAGGAGAACATGCCGAGCATGCGGCGGGTCACGGCGAAGCCGCCGAAGACGTTGATGCTGGTGAGCAGGATCGCCACCGCGGAGAGCACGGTGACCAGGACGCTCTCGTGGCCGACCTGGAGCAGGGCGCCGACCACCACGATCCCGGAGATCGCGTTGGTCACCGACATCAGCGGCGTGTGCAGCGCGTGGTGCACCTTGCCGATGACGTAGTAGCCGATCACCACGGCGAGCGAGAACACCGTGAAGTTGCGGCCCAGTTGGGCCGGGGCGAAGGCCACCAGGGCGAACACCGCGAGCATCCCCGCGCCGATCAGGCCGAAGCGCACCGCCGGGGTCAGCCTCGACGCCTTCTGTTCCACCGGCGCGACGGGTGCCTTCACGGCGGCGGCCGCCGGGGCGGCCGAGACCGCGACGGGCGGCGGCGGCCAGGTGATCTCGCCGTCGCGGACCACGGTGACGGCCCGTTGGACCACGTCCTCGAAGTCGACCGTCAGGCGGCCGTCCTTGCCGGGGGTCAGCAGCTTCAGCAGGTTGACCAGGTTGGTGCCGAACAACTGCGAGGCCTGGGTGGGCAGCCGGGCCGCCAGGTCGGTGTAGCCGATGATGGTGACGCCGTTCTCCGTCACCACCGTCCGGCCGGCCACGGTGCCCTCGACGTTCCCGCCCTGCGAGGCGGCCATGTCCACGATGACGCTGCCCGGCTTCATCGCCGCCACGTCACGGGCCGTCAGCAGCCGCGGCGCCGTGCGCCCGGGGATCAGCGCGGTGGTCACCACGATGTCCACGTCCGCCGCCTGCGCGTGGTAGAGCTCGGCGGCGGCCCGGTCGTAGTCGGCCGAGGTCGCCTTGGCGTACCCGTCGGTGCTCGCCTCCTGCTCCACCTCCACCGGCAGGTACTCGCCGCCCAGCGACTTCACCTGGTCGGCCACCTCCGGCCGGGGGTCGGTCGCCCGGACGATCGCGCCCAGGCTGGAGGCGGCACCGATCGCGGCCAGCCCGGCCACGCCCGCCCCCGCCACCAGCACCTTGGCCGGCGGCACCTTGCCCGCCGCCGTCACCTGGCCGGTGAAGAACCGCCCGAAGACGTGCGCGGCCTCGATCACCGCCCGGTACCCGGCGATGTTCGCCATCGAGCTGAGCACGTCCATCGACTGCGCCCGGGAGATCCGGGGCACCGCCTCCAGCGCCAGCGCCGTCACCTGACGCTCCGCCAGCGCCTCCAGCAGCTCCGGCCGCTGGGCCGGGGCCAGCATCCCGATCAGCGTGCTGCCCTTCCGCAGCCGGGCGATCTCCTCGGGGGAGGGGGCGTTCACCTTCAGCACGACCTCGGCCGCCCAGGCGTCGCCGACGGCCGCACCCGCCTCGGTGAAGGCGTCGTCGGTGAACCCGGAGGCCGTACCGGCCCCGGACTCGACCACGACCTGGTAGCCGAGCGCGAGCAGGCCGCGCACCGTGGACGGGGTCGCCGCGACCCGGGTCTCCCCGGACGTCGACTCGGCTACCACGCCGATGCTCTGGGGAGGGTGGTGCGCGGAGTCGTCTGCAGACATCTCTCGTGATCTCTCTCGTCGGATGGAGCCGTTGAAAGGGGGGTGGTGCACAAGGGTGTTCGACGGTGTTCGACGCGGGCGCAGCAGTCGGCGGGAGCACCCCGGCGGGGCGAGCCGCGGAGTGTCCCTCGGAGGCAGGAACCTACACGTCCGGGCCCCGGTTGGGGACGGTGCGAAGCCGTGACGTGCTTCACCAATCGGCGGATCTGCCGTAGCGTCAGGGCCCGTGCCCCTGGACCAGGAACAGGTGAACCGGATCTTCCTCCCCGCCACCTACGCCGAAGGAGTGCCCTACGCGCTCTTCCGCGAACTCCGGGAACTGGCCCCCGTCTGCCGGGTCGAGGAGCCTGCGGTGGGCGACTGGCCGGCCGGGCCCGGGTACTGGGCGGTGCTGCGGCACGCCGACGTCCGGCACGTGCTGCGCACGCCCTCGACGTACTCCTCGCACCTGGGCGCCACCCAGATCCGCGACCCCGACACCGCCGCCGAGCTGGCCTTCGCCCGCACCACGATGCTCAACCAGGACCCGCCCGGCCACTCCCGGCTGCGCCGCATCGTGGCCGCCGCCTTCACCCCGCGCGCCGTCCGGGAGTTGACCGCCGGGATCGAGGCGCGGGCCGCGGCGGTGGTGCGGGCGGCCCGGCCGGCCGGTCCGGGGGACACGCTCGACCTGGTCCGGCTGGCGGCCGACCTGCCGGTCTGGACGCTGGCCCGGATCATGGGCGTGCCCGAGGAGGACCGCGCGCTGCTCGCGGGCTGGGCGGACCGGGTGATCGGCTACCAGGACTCCGACCATGCCCAAGCCGCCCCGGATACGTCAGGTCTGAGCGAGCTGGGGCGCGCCGCGGTGGCCGTCCGTCCGCGCCCGGAGGACCTGGTCCGGCCGGACGGACGGCCCGTCAACCCGCGCTCGCGGGCGGCGCTGGCCGACATGTTCGCGTACGCGCACGGCCTGGCCCGGCGGCCGGCCGCCGGGAGCGTGCTGGCCCGGATGGTGGCGGGCGGGCTGACGGAGGAGGAGTTCGAGACGACCTTCTTCCTCTTCGCGGTGGCCGGGAACGAGACGCTGCGCAACGGCGTGCCGGGCGGCCTGCACACCCTGCTCACCCACCCGGAGGAGTACCGGCGGCTGCGGGCCGACCCGTCGCGGACGCCCGCCGTGGTCGAGGAGATGCTGCGCTACTGGCCACCGGTGACCGACTTCCGACGCACCGTCACCCGGGATGTGGAGCTCGGCGGGCAGCGCCTGCGGCGCGGCGACAAGGTGGTCGTCTACCACGCCGCCGCCAACCGCGACCCGGCGGTCTTCGCCGACCCCGACCGCTTCGACCCGGACCGGGCGGGCAACGATCACGTGAGCTTCGGCGACGGCCCGCACTTCTGTCTCGGCGCGCAGCTGGCCCGGGTCCAGATGCGCGCCCTGGTCCGGGAGGTCGCCACCGCCCTCCCGGAGCTGGAGCTCGCGGGCGAGCCCGTCCGGCTGGTCTCCAACTTCCAGAACGGGCTCAAGTCGCTTCCGGTGAAGGTCCGTTGAGGGTCCGTTGAAGGACCCTCCCGGTGTCGCTACTCGAACCGTGAGGTGTCACCGGCCCCGCGCCGGACGATCGTCGCCTCGCCGTCCGAGAAGTCGATGACGGTGGTCGGCTCGGTGCCGCAGTCGCCGGAGTCCAGCACGGCGTCCAGGACGTGGTCGAGCCGCTCCTTGATCTCCCACCCCTGCGTCATCGGCTCCTCGTCGCCGGGCAGGATCAGGGTGCTGGAGACCAGCGGCTCGCCGAGTTCGGCGAGCAGCGCCCGGGTGACGGCGTGGTCGGGGATCCGGACCCCGACGGTCTTCTTCTTCGGGTGCAGGAGGCGCCGCGGGACCTCCTTGGTGGCGGGGAGGATGAAGGTGTAACTGCCGGGCGTGGCGGCCTTGACGGCGCGGAAGACGTTGTTGTCGAGCTGCACGAACTGCCCCAGCTGCGCGAAGTCCTCGCACATCAGGGTGAAGTGGTGCCGGTCGTCGAGCCGCCGGATCGTCCGGATCCGCTCCAGCCCCTCGTGGTTGCCGAGCTGGCAGCCGAGGGCGAAACAGGAGTCGGTCGGGTACGCGATGAGGGCCCCCGAACGGAGGCTGTCCGCCACGGTGCCGATGGTGCGCGGCTGGGGGGACTCTGGGTGCACGTCGAAGTACTTCGCCATTGGGTGACCCTACGGTATGCCGGAGACCGAGGGGCACAGCCACGGCCGCTGCCCTCGGTCAGCTGTGTCCGCCGCGCGGACCGCCGCCTGCCGCCCCGGCCTGCTTGCGGTAGGCCCCCGGCGGCGATCCGTAGTGCCGCTTGAAGGCCTTGGCGAAGGCGAACTCCGAGGTGTACCCGGTGCGTTGGGCGATCGTGCCGAGCCGGGCGGGGGAGTGCTGGAGCAGCCGCGCCGCGGTGGCCATCCGCCAGGTGGTCAGGTAGGCCAACGGCGGTACGCCGACCACCGAGGCGAAGCGGCGGGCGAAGGCGGCGCGGGAGAGCCCGGCGCGGGCGCTCAGGGACTCCACCGTCCACGGGTGCCCGGGATCGTCGTGGATCGCCCGCAGGGCCGGCGCGACCGCCGGGTCGGTCAGCGCGGCCGCCCACCCCCGGGTGCGGTCCTTCGGCAGCTCGGCGTACCAGGACCGGAGGACGTACAGCAGGAGCAGGTCGACCAGCGCCGTGACCACCGCGTCCGAGCCCGGCTGCGGCGCGTGGAACTCGGCGCACAGCTGGTCGACCGCCGAGCGCAGCACCGGGTGGCGGCCGGGCACGGCGGGCAGGTGGACCACCTCCGGCAGATCGCCGAACAGCGGGTGCGGGCGGTCGACGTCGATCGCGAACGCGCCGCACACCAGCACCGTGCGCGGCCCCGGCCCGTCCACGGTGACCTGGCCGATCGGCGAGGAACGGTCCACCCGCTCCGGCACGAAGTCCACCGGCTCCCGGCCCGGCAGGTCGCAGAGGGTGTGTCCGCTGCCGCGCCGCAGGAACACGATGTCGCCGGGGCCGAGCGGGACCGGCTCGCCGTGCGGCGGCAGGAGGTGGCAGCGCCCTTCCACGACCACGTGGAAGCCGGCCCCCGAGAGGGGCTGGAACCTCAGGGCCCACGGGGCGTACGCGTCGGTGCGGGTCACCATCGGGCGTCCGGTGCGCAGGACTTCGAGGGTGTTGCTGAGGATGTCCACCGCGCCACCCTAGTGCCCACGCGGCGAGACGATCTGACAGGTATTCAAGATTTTCGGCCATTCAACATCTCGATCCGGAGCCGTAGCTTCGTGCCGTGGCGGTCGCGGAACCCCGCACCGCAAGCACGACACCGACGAACGGAATCCCCCTCATGTCCCTCTCCGGCAAGAAGATCGTGATCATCGGCGGCACCTCCGGCATCGGCTTCGCGGTGGCCCGCCAGGCCGTGGCGGCCGGCGCGGAGGTCGTGGTCGCCTCCAGCAACCGGGACCGTGTGAACGCGGCCACGGAGCAGCTCGGTGGGCGGGTCGAGGGCCGCCGTCTGGACGTCGCCGACGGCGAGGCCATCGCCGCGTTCTTCGAGCAGATGGGGGAGTTCGACCACCTCGTCTACACGGCGGGCGAATCCCTGCTGATCAAGCCGCTGGCGGACACCGCCCCGCAGGAGGCCAGGGCCGTCTTCGAGCGCCGGTTCTGGGGCGCGTTCCTGGCCGCGAAGCACGCCGCACCGCGACTGCGCGCCGGCGGCTCGATCACCTTCAGCTCCGGCGTCCTGGCGAACCGCCCCCTCCCCGGCACCGCCCTCGCGGCGGGCATCACCGGCGGCATCGAGGCCCTGACCAGGGCGCTCGCCGTCGAACTCGCCCCCGTGCGCGTCAACGTGATCCGGCCCGGTGTGATCCGCACCGAACTGTGGGACAGCAGCGTCCCGGACCCGGATGCCTTCCTGGAGGCCGCGGGGGCAGGGCTCCTGACGGGGCGTGTGGGCACCGCCGAGGAGGCCGCGGCGGCCTACGTCTTCGCCCTGACCAACGCCTACGTCACCGGCACCACCCTGGCCGTGGACGGCGGCGCGGCCCTGGTCTGACCAACCCGATCCCATCGGCGGACGGACCAGGTCGGCGCGCGGGCCGCGCTGAGTGCCTCCGGCGGTCTGGCCCGTCGTCGCGGCCGTGCTCGCGGAGGGGCTGACGTGCGGTCACCGCCCGGGCTGCGGCTGCTCCGCGCTCCCCTCGTTCCGTCCCCGGACGCGAGCGCAGCGAGGGGGTACGCCGTGATGGCGTACCCCCTCGCCCTGCCGCCGGAGCGTCAGCTCACGTTGAAGTAGTAGTAGTGCGTCTCGTACCGCTTCCCGTCCCGGTCCTTCGCGTAGACGTTGAGCATGTGGAAGCCGCTCTCCTCAGGGGTCCAGGAGACCTGCGCCGTCCCGTCCGCCTCCACGGGGAGGGTCGTCTCGGTGCCCCAGTCGAAGGCGTAGGTGTAGGACGCCGTGTTCGGCACCTTCGAGGCGAACGTGAAGACGCCGGTGACCCCGACCCCGCCGCCGGCGTTGCCCTCGCCGAGGTCCTCCGGGTAGACCTCGGAGGTGACGGTGGGAGTGGTGTCCACGTCGGCGAAGATCCGGTTCTCGGAGCTGACCCAGCCGTTCGGGCTGTGGCTGCGGACCGTGATGGTGTTCCCGCCGGCGCTGGTGAGGGCGAAGGTCAGGTCGGCGGTGCCGTCCGGGCCGGCCTGAACGGTGCGCGGCTGCTCGTAGTTGAGCTGGACGGTGTAGCTGTCCACCGTGGCGATGCTCGCGTTCGGTGCCAGGTGCAGGGTGAAGGGCGTCCCGAGCAGTACCGGGTTCGGCAGGCCGGTCACGACCGGCGAGGTGTTGGGGACGAAGAACCGGTAGGAGGTCACCGGGGACGAGTTGAGCGCCCGGTCGAGGCTACGGACGTAGAGCCAGTTCGGGCCGCTGCTCGGCGGCGTCAGCGAGAGCGTCAGTGGACCGCCCAGCCGCGGAGCCCGGACGACGCCCGGCTGGGTGAACGGGTCGGTGTGCACCGGCAGGCCGTTGGGGCCCGTGGACCAGCCGAACACCGGGAAGTCCTGGCTCCAGCTGTACTGGTAACCCACCACGTCCGAGACCGAGTTGGCCGTGAAGGTGAAATCGCCGGGGACCCCGGCGGGCACGGTCTGCTCGGCCGGGTAGTTCGACGAGGTCACCACGGGCGCGGCGGTGGGCCGGCTGGTGTCGACGCGGAAGGTGCAGGGCTTCGACCAGGCGGACTGGTCCGTCCCGTCGCCGCCCCGGACCTGCCAGTTGTACGTGCCGCCGTCGACGAGCACCCCGGGCGGCACGGGCGCGCTCCGCCCGTACTCCTTGCGCATGTTCTCGCCCGTGAACTCGGTGCGCTGCTCCGGGTGCCCCGCCGGCCAGATCGCGAACTGGCCGGTGAGGTAGTCGTCGAACGCGTCCGCGTCGTGCTGCATCGCCGTCAGCGACGGGGTCAGGCTCGGCAGGAACGGGTGCGGCGTGCCGGCCGCGCAGGTGTAGTCCTGGCTGTAGAGATCGGTGGGTGTCCCGGGCTGGGTGTTGGACGTGGCGTAGAACCACATCCGGGGGTTCAGCCGGCGCCCCAGCGCGGTGTTCGACTCGTCCGCGTCGGGCAGCCGCAGCTCCAGGGAGAGCGTGTGGTTCCCGGCGGTCGCGGCGGCTGCGGCAGCGGCCGTCAGGTCCAGGCGCAGGTACGAGGCGGGGCCGCCGGCGCTGGTGATCACGGTGCCCAGCAGCTTGCGCTCGGCGGGCGCCCGGCGCCAGGTGATCGGGTTGCTCGTCGTGGCGGTCTGCCAGACCTCGACGCTGCGCGGGACGTAGCTGGTGGCCTCGGTCTCGCCGAAGATCATCCAGGCGGAGACCACGCGCTTCTTGGCGTCCTTGTCGGCGTAGCCCGCCAGGTCGAAGGAGGCGTAGACGCGCGACTTGTGGGCGGTGCCCGCAGCGTCGAGCCAGCTGCCGAGCGGCACTTCGCCGGTCGGCTGCGGGTAACTCGTGGTCGGAGTCTGCGCGTCCGTGTAGGCCAGCGAGACCTGCGGTACCTGCGTGATCGGCGGCGCGGCCGCCGCACCCGAGGCGGACAGGACCACCCCGGCCAGTCCGACCGCCGCGGCGGTGATCACGCGGACGGGGCGCAGGCCCCGCAAACGTCTCAAATTCCTTGCCATGATTGAGAACTCCTCCCCCGTCGCCCCGAAGGGCGGTGTCAGATGGCGGGCACTCTAGCCCCAACCCACGACAGATTGCGAAGGACTTGTGGACTCCCGGAGATGACCGCCGCGGGCACGGTGGCGGTGCCGTGATCGTTGGCGGGGCGGACGTGGGTTGTGCGGAACGGGAGTTGACGGTGGGTACGGAGTTCTTTGCGGTCGAGGGCGGAGTCCGGTCGTTGCACTGGGACGAGGAGGGGCTGCTGGACGCCGCTTCGGGCGGGCGGCGGTGGTCCGTGGGCGGGGTGGAACTGGCGGGCGAGATCTCCTCGTTCGGGCCGCTGTTCGACCGGGCGGTGGTGTCACCGTCGGGGCGGTTCCGGGTGCTCTACGCCGAGCGGGGCACCGAGGGGCTGGTGCTCGAACGCGGCCTCCCTTTGCGGGAGTTCGGCCGGAGCCACTACGAGGCGACCTCGTTCGACCACCCGGTCGCGGTCGGCCGGGCCGCCGACGGTCGGGAGCTGCTGGCCCACTGCCCGTCGCACCGGGGCGACCTGCGGCTGGTCGACCTGGCGACGGGGGAGCAGCTGACGCCGGGGGAGCGGGAGCTGAACCGGTTGTTCCACTCCCGGCTCTCGTTCTCACCGGACGGGCGGTACCTGCTGTCGCACGCGTGCGTCTGGGGTCCGTACGGGCTGGTGCGGGTGTACGACGTGGCGGCGGTGCTGGCGGACCCGGCGCTGCTGGGTGGGCCGGGAGTGCTCCCGTTCGACCTCTGGGACGTGGCCGAGGTCGGCGCGGCCTGCTGGCTGGACTCGGACCGACTGGTCCTCGCCACCACGCGGGACAGCACGGGAGACGAGGAGGAGACCCAACTCGGCACGGAGCACCTGGGCATCTGGTCGACGCCCGAACGGCGCTGGCTCCACCGAAGCCGGCTACCGCTGGTTCCGGGCCTGCTGCTCCCACGGGGCGAGCAGTTGCTGTCCCTGCACGGACACCCGAGACTCCTCGACGCGACAACTGGCCAACTGTTGGACGAGTGGCCCGAGTTCACAACCCCAGCCAAGGACCGCCCCTTCGAGAACCCACTACCGACCCCAACCGCTGCCCTCAGCCCCGACGGTACCCGACTCGCCTTGGCGCAACCGCACGGCATCGCACTGCTTGACCTGCCCTGAGCACCGCCCACTGATACTCTCCGGTGCCGGCTCTCCGACCGAGAGGTCACCAGGTCAACCCGCGTGTGCGGGGAACAGCATGAAGTCGAACGGGAGGTTGTCCCCGACACGGGGCCAACCCCGCGTGGCAGAGCTCTCCGCCGGGCAGCAGCGCCGCCTCCAGCTCGCCACCCTGGTGACCAGCCCGGCCGACCTCTTGGTCCTCGACGAGCCGACCAACCACATCGCCCTCGACCTGGTCGAGGACCTCCAGGTCGCCCTCGCCGCCTACCGGGGAGCGGTGGTCGCGGTCTCCCACGACCGGGGGCTTCCGGGAGCGGTTCGGCGGAGAGCAGTTGGAGCTGGTCTCCGGCCGTCGGCGGTGACCGGGTGGCTGTCGTAGGGTGCGGGGCGCAGGTGAGGATCATGACGAGGGAGAGCGGGGGATGAGGCTGTGATCGGACTGGAGCCCGTCGGGCACGTGGTCGGCGGCCGGGTGCCGGTGGAGGACGACGACTGGGCGGGGGTGGAGGCGGTGATCCGGCTCGACGCCGCGCGGTTCGGGCCCGAGGCGCTGTACGGGCTCGACGCCTTCTCCCACCTGGAGGTGGTCTTCCACTTCGACCGGGTCCCGCCGGAGCGGGTGGAGACCGGTGCTCGCCACCCGCGCGGCAACGAGGACTGGCCCCTGGTGGGCATCTTCGCCCAGCGCGGCAAGAACCGGCCCAACCGGCTCGGGGTCTCCCGCTGCACGCTGCTGCGGGTGGACGGCCTGGACGTCCACGTGGGCGGGTTGGACGCCGTCGACGGCACGCCGGTGCTCGACCTCAAGCCCTGGGTGGCGGAGTTCGGGCCGCGCGGGGCGCAGGCCCAGCCGGGCTGGGCCACGGAACTGATGGAGGGTTACTACTGACGCCGGGGTGTGCGGGCCGGATTTCGTTGCCGGAGAGCTGAATCCTTTTGGTTCGGTGGGCCTCTTATGGTCGAGCGGCCCTACGGGGCCGCCGGAGCGAGGGAGGTCCGATGACCGGAGTCGTGGTGGGTGCGGTGGCGCTGGCCGTGCTGGTGTGCACGTGCATGGTGGTGCTGAAGGTGAGGAAGGGACGGCGTGGTTAGGGCAGCGGCCGGTGCGTGGCCGGAGGAGCGGTTGGTGGTGGCGGCGCAGGAGGGTGACGAGGCGTCGATCGCCGTGCTGGTCTCCGGCGCGTACCCGCACGTGCGGCGGTTCGCCTTCTCGCTCTGCGCCAGCAGCCAGGACGCGGAGGACGCGGCGCAGGACGCGATGATCGTGCTGTTCCGGAAGGTGGGCACGCTGCGGGCGAGCGCGGCGCTGGCCTCGTGGATGTTCCGGATCGTGCGCAACGAGTGCCTGCGCCGGGCCCGTCACCTGGTGCACGGCGGGGAGCCGGCCGTCGAGGCGCTCGCGCCCTCGGCGGAGGAGGACGCGCTGGCCGGGCTGGAGGTGGAGCGGGTGGCCGCCGCCGTCGCGGCGCTGCCCGACGACCAGCGGCGGGTGCTGATCATGCGGGACGTGCGCGGCCTGCCCGGCCGGACGGTGGCGGACGCGCTCGGCCTGAGTACGGCGGCCATGAAGTCGCGGCTGCACCGGGCCCGCGCCGCGGTGCGGGAGAGTCTGGAGAACGCCCGGGAGGAGGAGGGGACGTGCCGGTGAAGGGGAGTGCGGGGCCCTCGTACGCGAGCCGGTCAGTGCAGGTCCACCTCCTCCGGGGTGGGGCCGGGTTCGGGGCGCTGGCGGGCGCGTTCGCGCTGCTGCCGGTGGCGGGGTGGGTGGCCCTGCTCCTCCTGCCGGTCGGGCTGCTGGCGCTGCGGGGGTGCCCGGCCTGCTGGGTGCTCGGTCTGGTGCAGACCGTCCCGCGGGGCAGGCTGGAGCGGCAGTGCGACGGTGGCAGTTGCCGTCTGGAGCGGCCGGTCGGGTGACGGCGGTCTGGGCGTGACGGAGGGTCAGGCTCCGCCCGTCGGCAGGGTGTAGCGCTGCTTGGTGGCGGCCCGGCCGCCGAGGCGGTCGTAGAAGCGGATGGCGTCGGTGTTCCAGGGCGGGGTCTGCCACTGGACCTGGCTGAGGCCCAGCGCGCGGGCCTCGGCGAGGACGGCCTCCATCAGGCGGGCGCCCAGGCCGTGACCGCGGTGGCCGTCGCGGACGAAGAGGCAGTCGAGGTGGAGGTACTCGGCGCCGTCCCAGGTGGAGAGCTCGGGGGAGCAGCTGGCGTAGCCGATCGGCCCGCCGCCGTCGCCGGGGTCGGCGACGAAGCAGCGCAGGCGGGGTGACGGGGCGTCGAAGAGCAGGGCGGCCAGACGGGTGTCGAGACCGGGGGCGGGCGGGGCGGCCCGCTCGTAGGCGGCGTGCTCGGCGGCCAGTTCGGCGATCCGGGGCAGGTCCTCGGCGCGGGCTCGGCGCACATGGGGAGTGAGGTCGGTGGGCATCGGGTCTCCTGACGGTGGCGGCCTGCCCCGATCATGTCGGTCCACCACCGGGCCGGACCAGCGGCGCGGGCGCCAGCGGACCTCCGGATCCCGCCGGGGCCCCGTCGGTTGTCCGGGCCCCGGCGGGTGTGCCGGTGCGGGCGTCAGGCGGTATAGCTGTCGAGCGGGCGGCGGGTGCACCAGTAACAGTCGCAGGAGGTCAGCGAGTTGGCGCGGCAGTGGGCGGTGATGAGCCACGGGAGCTCGGCGCACGGGCCCGGGTCGAGCAGGGTGCCGTCGGCGGGGACGGTGCGGTGGCAGGCGGAGCAGTCGACGGAGACCTCGACACCGGCCGAGCGCAGGCGTCGGGCGGCGGTGAGGGCGGAGTCCAGCGGGGCATCGGGCAGCAGGAGGGCGGGCAGCGGGCCGTCAAGGAGGCGCCGACTCTCCCACAGGCTCAGGCCGGCGAGCGAGCGGACGGCCTGCAGGGGTGCGGTGCCGGAGGGCGGGGCGTGGTCCACCGTGACGGTGAACTGGGGGTCCTCCACGGAGTGCTCCCGGGTGTGGTCGAGTGTGGTGGTGACGGGTGCGCGGAACGGGTTCAGGCCGTCCACAGGAGGACGGCCTGGTGGTAGCGGGCGGTGGTGCGGAGGAAGGCGAGGAGGTCCTGGTAGGCGGCCGCGGCGGAGTCGAGGGAGCCGTCGCGGTCCCAGTGGCCGAGGGGGTGGATGCCGGCGGTGGTGAGCTCGGCCGCGGTGACGTCCTTGGCGAGGGTGTCCGGGGTGACGGCCTCCAGGGCCTCGGCCATGCAACGGACTTGATCGGGCGTCAGGTAGCGGGGCGGGCCGTAGCCGAGGTCCGGGGCGCCGGGGAGTTCGGTGCCGCCGCGGGCCAGGTCGACCGGAAAGCCGCGGCGGCGGAGCAGGAAGGCTATGGCGTCCCAGTACGGGCCGACACTGTGCCGCCGGTCGGGCGCAGGTTGCTGGGGATCGGTCAACTCCCTTGCCGCGTCCGGGTCGGCGAGGGCCCGCCCGAGGTCGGTCGGGGAGACGCGTGCGTAGTACCCGTCGATGCTCATGGCCGGGATGCTAGGCCTTCGCAGGGGGTTCGCGCCGGACAACGGTCCGCCCTGCGGCCGGAGGGCGCCGTCGGCTGCTCGTCTATGCGCGTTCACGTGTTACGAAACGGCCGTTCGCCGTCCTGGGGCTTGAACCCGGGCGGGGTTGGCCCTTCACTTGTCATGTCGCCGACGCTCATGGTTCCCGGCGCTGCTCCTCCGCTCCGACGCCCTCACCCGACGAGTCTGGAGATCCGCATGCCCCGCAGTCACTCCCGCCTGCGCAGAGCCGCCGCCACCCTCGCGGTCCTGCCCCTGCTCGCCCTCGGCGCGGGCCAGGCGTTCGCCGCCCCCGCTCCGCTCCCCGCGCACGCCACCGCCGGCAAGGCCGCCGCCTCCCGGGTGGCGGCGATCGAGGACGGGGTCGCCCGCACGCTGGCCTCGGCCCTCGCCGACCCGGCCGTCCGCGAGCGCCTGCGCGCCGCGACCATCACCACCGACGCCCCGGCCGCGCTGGCCCCGCTCGCGGCCGCCGCAGGCGGCCTGGCCGCCCACGGTCTGGCCGAGGCCGCCACCACGGCCGACCGGGGCATCGCCGCCGCCAAGGGGCTGGGCGCCGACCTCGGCCCGCTGCTGCGGGTGCAGTTGGCAGACCCGTCGATGCGGCAGGCCCTGGCCGCGGGCGCCGCGCCGCTGGTGGCGACCGCCGTCACCGACGACCACGCCCGCACGGTGCGCGCCTACGACAGTGCCGGGAAGGCCCACGAGCTCGCCACCGACCGGCTGCCCGACCGTCCGGTCTACCTGGTCGACCTCGACTCGGCCAAGACCCTGACGGCCGGGATCGCCGTGCTGCAGCGGGAGTTGGGGGCTCGCGGGATCGCCCCGGCGGAGGCCGCGCAGACCCTGGCCGGGGGCTGGTGGGGCACGAAGATCACCTCGGTGCGGGTGTCGGACGACGAGGAGCCCTGGTTCAAGGGCGCGGCCGAGATGTTCGCGCTGGTGAGCGGCTTCGGGCTGGACGGCAAGGTCCGGGTCGACTCGGTCGCGATGCCGTACCTCCAGTACGACGGCACCACCTACTACCCGAACCAGATCCTGGTGAACTGGTCGAACTACAAGTACAACCTGGCCGACGTGGTCCTGATGGAGGACGACGGCGACACCAACTACCTGGCCCTCGCCCAGGCGATCGCCGCCGTGCTGCTCACCATCGCCGACCAGGGCGCGTACATCCCGCTGGTGAACGCGGTGCTGGGCGCCATGCCGGCCTCCTGGTGGGTGGACGACCCGGACTACGTGGAGTCCTGGTACACCCTGGCCCGGAACAGCTCGGGCCGCCTCAACGGCGCCCGGGGCAACGGCTGGATGACCGTCGAGCCGTACTTCGTCCAGCAGTTCTGAGTCCGGCAGTTCTGAGTCCAGCTGTGCGGCCCCGGCCGCCTTCCGTGGGGAGGGCGGCCGGGGCCGACGGTTCACCAGGTGACCGGCAGCTCCCGCAGGCCGTGGATCGCGGAGGAGCTGCGGTACTCCAACTCCTCGAAGGGGACGGCGAGTCGCAGGCCGGGCAGGCGGCGCAGCAGGGTGGAGAGGGCGATCCGCAGCTCGATCCGGGCCAGCGGCTGGCCCAGGCACTGGTGGACGCCGAAACCGAAGGCGAGGTGGCGCCGGGCGTCCCGGCTGACGTCCAGGGCGTCGGCGCCGGTGAACAGCTCCTCGTCCCGGTTGGCGGTGGAGAGCATGCAGACGACGCCCTCGCCCGCCCGGATCAGGGTGCCGCCCAGTTCGACGTCGGCCAGGGCCACCCGGGGGACGCCGTGGTGGACGATGGTCAGGTAGCGCAGCAGCTCCTCCACCGCGCCGTTGGTCAACTCCGGTTCGGCGCGCAGCCGTTCGGCCTGCTCGGGGTTGCGGAGCAGGGCCAGGGTGCCGAGCGCGGTCATGTTGGCGGTGGTCTCGTGCCCGGCCACCAGCAGGAGCAGGCCCATCGAGGCGGCCTCGGGCATGGTGAGTTCGCCGCGCGCGACCAGCCGGCTGATCAGACTGTCGTCCGGGGCGAGCCGCTTGGTCTCGGCCAGGTCGGTGAGGTAGCCGGTGAGCGCGTCCACCGCTTCGGTCACGTCCTCGACGGGGGCGGAGAGGTCGAGCAGGGTGCGGCTGTGCTGCTGGAAGAAGTCGTGGTCCCGGTAGGGCACGCCGAGCAGCAGGCAGATCACCAGGGACGGGATCGGCAGCGCGAACTCGGACACCAGGTCGGCGGGCCCGCCGCCGGCGGTCATCCGGTCGAGCGCCTCGTCGACGATCCGCTGGATCTCCGGGCGCATCGACTCCACCCGTTTGATGATGAACTCCCCGGTCAGCATGCGGCGTTGGCGGGCGTGCTCGGGGTCGTCCAGGCGGATGAAGCTGGGGGTGGTGCGGGTGGTGAGCTCGCGCCGCCCGGGGGAGAGGAACGGGAAGCCGGGGTGCCGGGCGTCGGCGCTGAAGCGCGGGTCGGAGAGGGCGGTGCGGATCTCCTGGTAGCCGGTCAGCAGGTGGCAGGAGGTGCCGTCCCAGAGGCGGGCCCGGGTGACGGGGGCGGCCTGGGCGGCTTGGTGGTACGCGGGCAGCGGGTCGAAGGGGCAGCGGCCGGCGGCCGCCGGCAGCTCGGTGGGGGCGGGGCGGGTGTGGCTCTGCTGCGGGGCGGGGGTGTCGATGCTCATGGGGGCAGCGCTCCTTCCGACGTCCAACGGGAGTGGGGGACGGGCAGCGGGTCGTGCGATGGGCTGTGCGGCGGCTCAGGCCTGAGCGTCCGTCAGGGTGATGGCCCCGCCCGGGCACAGCGCGGCGGCGAGCCGGACGGCCGGGTGCTCGGTGGGCCCGGGGGCCGGGTCGAGCAGCTGCACCAGGCCGTCGTCCTCGCCCTGGTCGAAGACGGCCGGGGCGGTCAGCACGCACTGTCCGGAGCCGCAGCACCGGTCCTGATCAACGGTCACCTGCACGGAGGGCACCTCGGTTCCGTCTCGTGAATCGGTTTCCCTAAGCAACCAAATCACTCTAGCCCCATACCCATCGCACACGAAGGTCCGGCGCACCCCGCACCGGATTTGGCGGAAAACCGCCCCCGGGCCAGGACTCGGAGCCGCCGTCACCGCCCGCGCCTAGGATGACGGCGTCCGGCCCCGAACCCCAGGAGACCTCCGATCGCCGCCGACCTCGCCGCCCTCCTCCGGGGCGCCCTCGACCTGCTCGCCCGCCCGGACCTGCGCCCTCGCGAGCTGGACGCGTACGCCACCAGCACCGTCGACGTGGCGGGCCGCCCGAGCGTCTGCCTCGCCGCGGCGCCGGACGGGCCGGTGGTCGTCTGGTCCGCGCTGGGCCCCTACGAGGAGAGGCTGGCGGCCGGTCCGGCCGGGCCGTACCTCGTGCTGCAGTTGGAGCCCGACTCCGGGTACTTCCACCTCGGGCAGCCGGCGCTGGTGCGCGAGCGCGGGCAGCTGCGGCTGGTCGCCGAGCTGCGGCCGGAAGTGCTGGCGGCGGAGCGGGAGTTGGCGGCGGCGCTGGAGGTCTTCCTGGACCGTCAGCGCCGCGCGCACGAGCTGGTCACCGGCGTCGGCTGAACCGTAGCCGTGGCTGATGCCGGTGCCGGTGCCCCGTCAGGTGCGGGTGGTGGCGTTCGCCCGAAGGTGTGCGAGCAGGGCGGGCACGTCGTTGTCCGGGTCGCCGTCGCGGGTGAACGCGGTCATCGCCTGGAGGGCGGCCCGGGCCAGGCTGCCGTTGCCCGCCGGGGTGTCGGGCACGGTCCGGGCCCAGCTCTCCAGCAGGTAGGCCCACTGGATCAGCAGGCGGGAGGAGACGCCCTTCTCCAGCGTCGCGAGCTGTGACTCGCGCTCGGCCGGCGGCCGGTCGGCCAGGCCCAGCGCCTCGGTGAGCAGGGTCTCCAGCGCGTAGGCGCTGTACCGGGCGACGAGCACGGCGAGGGCCGGCTCGCCCTGGCCGTGCCGGGCGAGGGAGGTCAGGGCCGGCTCGTCCTGTTTCCAGGCGGCCTCCAGGGCGTCCACGGCCCGCAGCATCTGATCCGGCGTCATGTCGGGTCTCATGGCCGCACCGTAGCGGCCGCGCGGGGCACCTCGGTGCCGCAGCGCGACTGCGGAGCCGGTCAGTCGACCCAGGTGCGGGTCATGTCCTGGACGGCGGAGCCGTCGAGGTCGGCGAGCTTGGCGCCGGTGAAGTCCCGGGCCCACTGCGAGGTCTGGACGCGGAAGGCCGGCCGCTCCTCGGTGAGGGCCGCGACGATCGGGGCGGCCGCCTCGGCGGCGGACTGGGCGTTGGAGAAGGAGGTCTGTGTACGGGACAGGTACGCCTGGAGGGCCGGCGCGTACGGCCCGGCCTCGGCGAGCAGGGCCGGGACGTCCAGGCCGAGGTTGGCGACGAACTCGCTGGCCACCGCGCCCGGTTCGACCACGGTGACGCCGACGCCCACCGTGGCGGCGACGGGGGCGAGCGACTCCATGAAGCCCTCGACGGCGAACTTGGCCGCGCAGTACGCCTCGTTGAAGGGCTGGCCGACGATGCCGCCGACGCTGGTGACGGTGACGACCCGGCCGCCGGAGGCGCGCAGGTGGGGGAGGGCGGCCCGGGTGGTGGTCACCACTCCGAAGAAGTTGACCTCCATGGTGGCGCGGACGGCGTCCACGCTGCTCTGCTCGATGGTGCCGACCCCGGCGGCGCCGGCGTTGTTGACCAGCGCGTCGAGGCGGCCGTGCTCGGCGATCACCTCGTCCAGGCAGGCGGTGACGCTAGCCGGGTCGACCACGTCCAGGCGCTTGACCAGGACGCGCTCGGCGAGGCCCTCCTCGGCGGCCGCCTTGAGCAGGGGAGCGGCCTTGCCGGTGTCGCGCATGGTGGCGATGACGGTCCAGCCGGCCCGGGCGGCACCGAGGGCGGCGGCCAGGCCGATGCCGGAGGAGGTGCCGGTGATCAGGACGGTCTTCTCGGTGGTGCTCATGGGTCCCTCCAGCGGGATGGCGGTCGGCCGGCGGGGCCGATCGGGCTAACCGGGGAACTCCCCGGTTCCATTCGAAGGTAACCGGGGGACTCCCCGTTTGTCCAAGTAGACTGATGACCTGACGAGAGGAACCACCCGTGCCGAGCCAGTCAGCCCAGCCCAGCCCCCTGCGGGCCGACGCCCGCCGTAACCGGGAGCGCATCCTCGAGGCCGCTGTCCGCGCCTTCGCCGAGCAGGGCCCGGACGTGCCGCTCGACGCCATCGCCAAGGCCGCCGGCGTCGGCTCGGCGACCCTCTACCGCCACTTCCCCCGGCGGGAGGAGCTGGTCGAGGCGGCCTACCGCAACGAGCTGGCCCGGGTCTGCGACAGCGCCGCCGAACTGCTGGCCGAGTTCCCGCCGGACCGGGCACTGCGGATGTGGATGGACGGGTTCATCGAGTACCTGACGGCCAAGCAGGGCATGGCGGACGCGCTGCGCGCTGCCGTCGCCTCGGGCGCCGACCCCTTCGCCGAGACCCTGGAGCGGCTCGGGGGCGCGATCGACTCGCTGCTGCGGGCCGGGGCCGAGGCGGGCCTGCTGCGCTCGGACGTCGAGGCCTTCGACGTCGGCCTCGGCCTCACCGGCGTCGCGCAGGTTACCGCCGCACCCGGCCAGCGCGAGCGGGCGGGCCGGCTGCTCGACCTGATCCTGGACGGCCTGCGCTACGGGGCCGGGCGGTAGGGGGCCGTCCGCGTGGGCTGACGGCGCGTCAGTGCTTCGGGGTCCACGAGGGGGTCCAGGTGCCCGGGGCGTCGTGGCCGGGGGCGGTGGCGGCGAGGTGGGCACGCAGGGTCGCGAGGGCCGGGTGGGCGTTGTCGCGGTGCCAGAGGAAGGAGTGCGGGTAGACCGGCGTCGGGTCGGTGACCGGGATGCGGCGCAGGTCGTGCCCGGCGGGCCAGATCAGCCGGGTGTGCCCGCCCATGAAGGTGGCCAGGGCCGGGGTGTCGGCGATGGTGTCCAGCAGGACGTCGGAGCCGAAGTTGGGGCCGGTCGACTCGATGGTGAGGCCGAACTCGGCGGTCAGCTCCGCGTAGTAGGCCGCCCACTCGCTGCCGGGCAGCAGGCCGGGCATCCAGATCCGGTGCGCGGCCAGCTCGGCGAGCGTCACCGACCTGGCGCGCGCGAGCGCGTGGCCCGGGCCGGTGAGCAGGTACAGCGGCTCGTCGAGCACCCGGACGGAGCGGATCTCCTCGGGCAGCGGACGGCCCGGCGCGCCGACCGCGCGGAAGGACCCGTCGACCGCCCCCGAGCGGACCGCGCCCACCGCCTCCTCGATGTCGAGCAGCATCAGCACGTCCAACTCGGTCTCCGGGTGCGCCTCGTGGAAGCCGCGCATCAGGCCGGAGCCCGCGCCGCGCGAGTTCAGCACGTCGACGCGCAGCGCCCGGTGGCCGGTGCGGACGGAGGCCAGGGCGCGCTCGGCGGCCCGCAGCAGCTCGCGGGCGTGCGGGAGGAAGGCCCTCCCGTCGATGGTCAGCTCCGCGCCGCGCGGGGTGCGGGTGAACAGCCGCACCCCGAGGCTGCGCTCCAGCGCGGCGATCCGCTTGGAGACGGCCTGCTGGGTGAGCGTCAGCTCGTCGGCGGCCTCCTGGAACCGGCCGGAGTCGGCGGCGGCCACGAAGGTCCTGACGGTGTCGAGATCCATGGTCGGACACTGTACGGGAACAACTGTTGGTTGTGGCTGGTCGCCATATCGGTTGTTTGACCCCCGAGGATCGCGAGAGGTCTGATGCCGGAGGTCGCCCGTCGGTTGTGCGGGCCGAGGCGCGGGGTGGGCTGATGGGTCGTCGGTTCGGTTGGTTCCAGGGCGCGTACGGCGTCAGCGCGCTCGGCACCTGGCTGGCCTTCGGCGCGTTCCCGATGATCGCGGTCCGGGTGCTGCACGCCGGGCCGGCCGAGGTCGCGCTGCTCTCCTCGGCGGCCGTCCTGACCGGAGCCGCGGCGGCGCTGCCGCTCGGGGCCTGGGCGGAGCACCGGCGCAGGCGGCCGGTCATGGTGGCCGCCGACCTGGTGCGCTGCGCCGCGCTGCTCACCGTCCCCGCCGGGTACGCGCTCGGCCTGCTCACCCTGCCCTGGCTGCTGGCCGTCGCCGCGCTGCTGGCGGCGGCCGAGGTCACCTTCCGCGCGGCCTCCGGCGCCTACCTGCGCGAACTGCTCCCGGCCGGGGAGCTGCTGGCGGCGAACTCCCGGCTGGAGGCGACCGCCTGGACGGCCACGGCGGTCGGCCCGCCGCTCGGCGGAGCCCTGGTCGGCCTGCTGGGCCCGGTCGCGACCGTGGCGGCCGACGCCGTCAGCTACCTGTTCTCGGCGCTGGGTCTGACGGTGTCGGGCCGTGCGGAGCCAGGACCGACGGCTGCGGGCCCTACAGCGTCCGGTAGTTCGGACCTGCTCGACGGCTGGCGGCTTATCCTCGCCGACCCGGTGCTGCGGCCCCTGCTGCTCCACACCGCCCTCTTCAACGGCCTGGTCACCGCGACCGAACCATTGCTCGCCGTCCTGATGCTCGGCCAGCTCGGCTTCGCCCCCTGGCAGTACGGCCTCGCCTTCGCCCTGCCCTCCCTCGGCGGCCTGCTCGGCGCCCGCCTGGCCCGCCCGCTGGCCGCCCGCTTCGGGGAACGCCGGGTGCTGCTCGCCGCCGGCGGGCTGCGCGCGCTCTGGCCGCTCGGCCTGGTCCTGGTCGGCCCGGGCTCCGGCGGTCTGCTGACGGTCATGGTGGTGGAGGGCGGGCTGATCGTCTGCTGCGCCGTCTTCAACCCGCTGCACGCCACCTGGCGGCTGCGCCGGACCGCGCCCGGCCACACCGTCCGGGTGCTCTCCGCCTGGACGGTGACCACCCGCGCCGCCACCGCGCTCCTGACGGCCGTCTGGGGCGTGCTCGGCAGCTTGCTGGGCGCCCGGACGGCGCTCGGGCTGGCCGGCGCGCTGGTCCTGGCCACACCCCTGCTGCTTCCGCCGGGCCGTTTCTGTCAGTGGTGGGCCATAAAGTGGAACCAACGCTGAAGGGAGCGCCGGAAAGGCGCCCGAGTCGCGTTTCCACTGTTCTGGCAATTGGGGGATCCGTATGTCCGTCAACAGGATCAAGCACAAGGTCAACCACGTCTCCCTGGTGGTCGACAAGTCGGGTTCGATGCGCCAGCACGAGGCCCAACTGGTGCGTGTGGTGGACGAGTTCGTGAAGGGCCTGCAGGAGGAGTCGGACCGTCTCGGGCACGAGACGCGCATCAGCCTCTACGCATTCGACCACGAGGTGCACAATCTCGTCTGGGACATGGACGTCAAGCACCTGCCCTCCCTCAAGGGCCTTTACCGGGTCGACAATGGAGCGACCGCGCTGATCGAGGCGGCGGTGAAATCCGTGGACGACCTGAAGAACATCTGGGAGGGGTACGGCGAGCACTCCTTCCTCCAGGTCGTCGTCACCGACGGCGAGGAGAACGCCTCCGGCTTCTCGGAGAGCGGCACGATGCACATCCGGCAGAAGGCCGGCACCGGCGCCGCCGTGCTGCGCTCCTGGACGGAGCGGATCCACACCGCCCTGGACGGGCTCCCCGACCACTGGACCTCCGCGATCCTGGTGCCCAACTCCCTGGCCAAGCGCACCGCCCAGGGGTACGGCTTCCCGGCGGGGAACATCGCGATCTGGGACGCCGACTCCAGCAAGGGCGTCGAGGAGGCGATCGGCACCGTCAAGTCGGCCGCCACCAGCTTCCTGCGCGGCCGCGAGCAGGGCGTGCGCGGCACCAAGAACCTCTTCGCCATGGGCCAGGACCTCAAGGCCGCCGACGTCAGCGCGAACCTGGACGCCCTCGACGCCGGCAAGTACATCCTCGTCCCGGTCGACGAGCAGCTGCCGATCCGTCAGTTCGTCACGGCCGCCGGGCACCCGTACAAGACCGGCTGCGCCTACTACGAGCTCTCCAAGCGGGAGAAGATCCAGGGCGGCAAGCAGCTCGCGGTGGCGGAGAAGGACCCGGCCACCGGCCGGATGACGGGGCGGGTCTTCTCGGGCCCCGCCGCCCGCCGCCTGCTGGGCCTGCCCGCCGCCACCGAGGCCAGCGTGAAGCCGGGCGACAACCCGAACTTCACCGTCTTCGTGCAGTCCACCTCGGTCAACCGCAAGCTGGTGGCCGGGACCAAGCTGCTGGTCATGCTGTAGTCGCGGGAGCGATCCGGCGTGGAGCGGCCCGGCCCGGGGACCGTCGTCTGCACCGCCTGGCCCCGTCCCCGTGGCGGCCTGACCCGCCGTCAGCGCTGGAGCGTGGCCACCGTGACGGCGGCGGTGAGCGAGGGGAGGTACGGGCCGGGCCAGTCGTCCTCGCGGGAGTGGGCGTCGTTGGCCGCCCAGTCGTCCGCGCGGAGCATCATCGCCGTCATGCCCTGTCCGCTCGCGCCGGTCAGCTCGCCGCCCCCGCCGTCGCCGATGTAGAGGCAGTCCGACGGGGCGGAGCCGACCGCTGCGGCGATGCGGCGGAACAGTTCGGGGTCCGGCTTGCGGCGGCCCTCCCGGCAGGAGAACACCACCGCGTCGACCAGCGGAGCCTGCGGCAAGTCCGGCCAGAGTTCGGCGAGTTCGACCGAGCAGTCGGTGAGCACGCCGATCCGGAGACCCAGGCCGCGCAGCCGCTCCAGGGTGGCGAGGGCGTCGGGGCGCAGCACGAAGAGTTCACGCTGCGCGCCGAGCCGGGCCTCGACCGCGGCGGCCAGCGCGGACTGGTCCGGCTCGACGCCGCAGCGGGCGGCCAGGGTGCGGAGCGTCTGCGGGAGGTCGCCGAGCACGCCGGTGGCCCGCTCCGGGAAGGACGCGTCGAGCGCCCGACGCCACTCGTGCGGGGGGATGCCGAGCGGGGCGGCGCTGCGGGCCGCGTGCTCGTCCCAGACCGGGCCGGGAGTGCTCGGGGTCAGGGTGCCGAAGAAGTCGAAGACCACGGCCGAGAAGCGCATGGCCGGGACCCTACACGGTCCGTCAGGGCCCGTGCCGGGGCGCGCTGTTCGGGAGTGCGGGGCCGGCTCAGGAGAGGGAGAAGCCCGTCTCGCGGACGATCGGGGTCATCGGGACGTAGAGGACCTGCCAGTAGCAGGTGGTCGGGGTGGCGGTGGAGCGGGGCGGGCAGCTGACCGAGCTGGCGGAGCCGCCGGCCACCACGACGCCGCGGGCCTCCATGTCCTGGTCCGCGCCGTAGGGGTTGGCGAGCACCGGGCCGCCGCTGTCGCCCTTGGCGACGATCGAGCGGTGGTCGCCGCCGCGTGACTCGGCCACGTCCACCGGCTTGGTGACGGAGCCGTCCGCGCCCTTCGCCTGGACGTCGACCGCCGTCACCTTGACGTCGCAGGTCCAGCCGGTCTGGGCGCCGCTGAGGCAGACCAGGTCGCCGACGTTGTTGCGGCCCGGCCCGTAGACCCGGCGGGAGCTGCCCCGGGTGTCGGACCAGGCGCCGTCGTAGACCCGGCCGGAGCCGTCGCCGTTGATGCCGACCAGGCCGACGTCGAAGCTCTCGTTGGCGGCGATCCGGTCGCCGACGTACCGGTCCGCGCCGTTGTAGTAGCGGCCCGGGCCGCAGTGCGCGGCGGTGAGCACCACCTTGGCCGAGCCCTTCCAGCCGGTGAAGGCCGTCGAGCAGAACGCCGCCTTGTCGGTGCGGACCTGGGAGCCCGCGTAGTAGGGGGAGTCGTCGCCCTGGCGGCCGCCGGAGAGCGGGACGGCGTGGCCGCCGGCGCGGACGGTGACCGGCAGGCCGGCCAGTGCGGCGGCCCGGTCGGCAGGGCTCGTCCCGGCCGTTTTGGAATCGCGGCCCGCCGCCGGATCCTGGGTGACGGTGATGCCGCTGCCGTCCTCGTTCGGCCCGGCCGAGGTCCAGGAGTCCGGGGCGGCCCGCGCGGTGAAGCGCTCGACCGCCGCCGTCATCTCGGCCCGGGAGTAGCGCCCGGTGCGGAGCTCCACGGCCAGCCCCGGCGGGGTCAGCCGGCTGACCAACTCGCGGATCCCACCCGGGACTTCACCCTTCCAGTAGATCTGGGCGCGGCCGGCCGCGGCATCGATCACGGTGCCCGCGTAGCCGCCGCTGCCGGGAAGGCCGGACTCGGCCCAGTCCTGCACCGCGTCGGTGGTCCGGTGGAGTTGACGCTGGGTCAGCGGATCGGCGGCCAGCACCAGGGACTCGCCCGGCACCCGGACGCCGCCGCCACCGCCGTCGGGCTGGTCGGCGGCCGCGCCGACGGCAGCCACCGCGGCGGCGGTCAGGCCCAGGACGAGCGCGACACGGACGGGGCGCATCCCGTACTTCCTCTCAGGGGGTGGCCCTCAGCGTAGGGGTGCGGGCGCGACCGGCCGGCCCGGAGAAGGCGGAGATCACCCGACCGGACGCACGCCTCGCTCCAGGTGGCGCGGCGGCTCCGTCCGCCGGAGACTCACGGCACGTCACCCGCCTGCCGGGGCAGGGGAGTCGACCCCGACGCCCTCGTCCGGCACCGGGCCGAGACCGTGATCCACACCCGTTCGGCCGCAGGTTTTCACCGGAGAACCGATTCTCAGGCAGTGACGTCCGTCAGCTCGAAGCGCCGGTCGCGGAGGCGGAGTCGTGCGGCGGGGTGCCGGGGAGGTCGAGGGTGACGTGCAGGCCGCCGTCGGGGCCCGGGGCGAGGTGGAGTTCGCCGTGGTGGGCGGTGGTGACGGCGCTGACGATGGTGAGGCCCAGGCCGTGGCCCCGGCGGGCGGGGTCGGTGGCGGCGGTGCGGCCGCGGCCGCGGAGGAACGGCTCGGTGAGGGTGGCGACGGTCTCCGGGGTGAGCGGGGCGCCGGTGTTGGTGACGGTCAGTCGGACGCGGTCGGGGCGCCGCGGGTGCGGGCCGGTGGTGAGCGTGACGGCGCCGCCGGTGGGGTGGTTGTGGCGCAGCGCGTTGTGCAGGAGGTTGAGCGCGGCCTGACGGAGCAGCACCGCGTTGCCGGTGGTGGGTGCCGGGTCGAGCGTGGCGGTGACGGCGACACCGTGGGCGGCGGCCTCGTCCCGGATGGTGGCCAGGGCCTCCCGCGCGGCGGTGGCCAGGTCGGTGGGGGTGAGTTCGGGCGGGGCCTGGTCGAGGTCGGCGAGTTGGAGCAGGGCCTCGCTGACCTCGATGCCGCGCTGGTTGGTGTCCTGGAGCCGGGTGACCAGCCGGCCCCAGTCCTGGCCGCCCGGGTCGGCGGCGGCGACCTGGAGCATGGTGCGGGTGATGGCCAGCGGGGTGCGCAGCTCGTGGGAGGCGTTAGCGGCGAAGCGCTGCTGGGCCTCGAAGGAGTGCTGGAGCCGTTCGAGCATCTCGTCGAAGGCGTCGGCGAGTTCGGTGAACTCGTCCCGCGGCCCGGTCAGCGCGACCCGGTGGCCGAGCGTCCCGGCCGCCGCACGGCGGGCCGCCCCGGTGAGGTCGTGGAGCGGCCGCAGCACCCGCCCGGCGATGAACCAGCCGCCGGCCAGGCCGACCGCCGTCATCAGGGCCAGGGCGTAACCACCGGCCACCAGAAGGGAGTTGAGGATCTCCTCGCGGGACGGTGCCTCCTCGCGGTAGCGCGGATTGGAGGAGGTCAACGGGTAGTTCGGCACGTACTTCATGCCGACGTAGATCACGGCCAGCGAGAGCGTCCCGGCGACCAGCGTGAAGAGCGTGTAGCTGAGCGTCAGGCGCATCCGGGCCGTCAGGCGGCGCGGGCGCGGGCGCGGGCCGGCGGCGGTCACCGCGCGCCGCCCTCGGGCTCGGGTTCGCCGAAGCGGTAGCCGACACCGGGGACGGTGTGGATGACCCAGGGCTGGCCGAGGCGCTTGCGCAGGCCGGAGATGGTGATCCGGACGGCGTTGGTGAACGGGTCGGCGTTCTCGTCCCAGGCCCGCTCCAGCAGGTCCTCGGAGCTGACCACCCCGCCCCGGGCGGCCATCAGCACCTCCAGGACGGCGAACTGCTTGCGGGGGAGCGACACGTACCGCCCGTCCCGGTAGACCTCGCGGCGGAACGGGTCCAGCCGGATCCCGGCCTGCTCCAGGACCGGCGGGGCGGCCTCGGCCGGGCGGCGGGCCAGGGCGCGCAGCCGGACGACGAGTTCGGCCAGGTCGAAGGGTTTGGTCAGGTAGTCGTCGGCACCGAGCTCGAAGCCGCCGACCTTGTCACCCAGCCGCGCGGCGGCGGTGAGCATCAGCACCCGGCAGCCCAGGCCGCGCTCCACGATGATCCGGCAGACCTCGTCCCCGTGGGTCCCGGGGATGTCCCGGTCGAGCACGACCACGTCGTACGCGTTCACGGCGAGCCGCTCCAGCGCCGCGTCGCCGTCGCCCACCACGTCGGCGGCGATCGCCTCCAACCGCAGCCCCGCCTGCACCGCTTCGGCGAGGTAGATCTCGTCCTCGACCACCAGGACCCGCACGTTCCGTTCTCCTGTCTTCCCAGCTCACGTCCAGTCTTCAGGGTCCATTGGACCTCATCGGGCGTATCGAAAACGTATCGGCCCCCGCATACGCCCCGGCAACACCGGCTCCCGTCGAATGGGTCTGGCAACGCCGACGAGGAGAACGGGAGCAGGAATGGCCAGGGAACGGACCGGCAGGAGGCGGCTGATCACGGGGGCCGTCGCGCTCGTGGTGCTGAGCACCACCGGGGTCTGGGTGGCCGGCTCGGGGACGGCCGGGCTGCGCGGGATCACGGCCATGGTCGGCGGCGGCTCGACGGGTCCGGAGGACGGGGGGATCCCCGGGGGAAGGCTGAGCCCCTTCGACACCGAGGCGCCGGCGGTCCGCAAGCTCGACCCCGCGCTGCGGGAGGCCCTCCAGCGGGCCGCCACCGAGGCGCGGGAGAAGCAGCGCATCGAGATCTCCGTCACCTCCGGCTGGCGCAGCCGGGAGTACCAGCAGGGGCTGCTGGACCGGGCGGTGGTCGAGCACGGGAGCCTGGAGCAGGCCCGACGGTTCGTCAACACGCCGGACGCCTCCACCCACGTGTCGGGCAAGGCGGTGGACGTCGGCCCGACCGACGCCGCCTACTGGATGGCCCAGTACGGCTCCCGGTACGGGCTCTGCCAGGTGTACGCCAACGAGATCTGGCACTACGAACTGCTCACCACCCCGGGCGGGACCTGCCCGGCCCAGCTCCCGGACGCCGCCGGATGAGCGGCACCGTGGCCGAGGCCCCCGCGCGGGACGCGGGAGATGCGCGGCAGGAGCGGCAGGAGCAGCAGGAGCGGGTGGAGGCCAAGGAGCTGTGGCGGCGCGGGCCGCTCCCGGCGGTGGTGGGCGTGGTGACCACGCTCGCGCTGGCGGGGCACCGGATGCTGCCGGACCCGGGGGTCGGGCTGCGGAGCCTGTGGGAGAGCGTGCTGCCGTGGAGCCTGGTGGTGGCGGTGGTCCTGCTCGGGTGGGCCACGTTCCGGCGGGCTCCGGCGGTGGCCTGCTCGGCGGGGCTGCTCGCGGTGGTGTGGGCGGTGATGTTCGTACCGCTGCTGACGGCGTCTCAGGAGGCCTCGGGCGGGCCGGGCCTGACGGTGGTCACCCACAACGTGCTGGCCGGCAACCGGGATCCGGCCGCGACCGCCCGTACCCTGCTGGCCGCCCACCCCGACCTGGTCGCGCTGGAGGAGGTGACGGAGGCGGCCTGGCCCGCGTACCGGGCGGCGCTCGGCGCCGAGCTGCCCCACCACGTCAGCACCGGCACGGTCGGCCTGTGGAGCCGGTACCCCTTCGCGCAGGCCGGACGGCTGGTCATCGACCCGGGGTGGAACCGCTCGCTGCGGGCCGAAGTCACCACCCCCACCGGGCCGTTGGCGGTCTACGTGGCCCACCTCAACTCCGTCCGCCCGCACCTCACCGGCTTCGTCACGGGCCACCGCGACGGCAACATCGCGGCCCTGGCCCAGGCGGTGGCGGCCGAGCCGGTGCCGCGGGTGGTGGTGCTGGGCGACCTCAACGCCGCGCCCGACGACCACGCCCTGGACCCGCTCACCGGCCAACTGACCCTGGCCCGAGGAGGGTTCGACTTCACCTGGCCGGCCGCCTTCCCGGTGGCCCGGATCGACCACCTGCTGACCCGCGGCCTGACGGCCGACACCTGGACCCTCCCCGCCACCGCCAGCGACCACCTGCCACTGGCGGGGAGGATCCGGATGTAGGCCGCTACGGCGCCGGACCGGAGAGGTGCTACAGGCCCGCCTCGCGGCGCCGGGCAGGGGCCGGCCAGCAGGGCAAGCAGCTGTCGTCTCATCGCGTACCCCCGTAGCGAGAAATGGTGACCGGGAGTGACGGGTGGCGGCGGACGGTGCGGGTGCCCCAGGGGTGGTTTCGCTGAGTGGCCGGGACGGGGTGACACTGGGCGGTGGGGGTGGCCCCGAAGTGAAGAGGCTCCGTCATGAGCAGTCGGCTCCGCCGCCTGGGTGCGGCATCGGCAGTGGTTACCTTGGGTCTCGGTCTCGGCCTCAGCGCCTGCGGCGAGGCCAAGCAGTCCACCGGGGGAGGAGGTTCCTCGGGGAGCGCCGGTCCGGTCAAGATCGGGTTGCTGCTGCCGGAGACCAAGACCACCCGGTACGAGCAGTTCGACCGGCCGCTGATCGAACAGAAGATCAAGGAGCTGGCCCCGCAGGCGCAGATCGACTACTACAACGCCAACGAGAACGCGACGACCCAGCAGACCCAGGTGGACACCGCCCTGACCAAGGGCGACACGGTCCTGCTGCTGGACGCGGTGGACGCCAAGGCGATCCAGTCCTCGGTGCAGAAGGCGCACGACGCGGGCGTGAAGGTGATCGCCTACGACCGGCTCGCCCAGGGCCCGGTGGACGCGTACGTCTCCTTCGACAACCGCAAGGTCGGCGAACTCCAGGGCCAGGCACTGGTCCAGGCCGTCGGCGCCAAGGCCGGTGCCGGGTCGATCGTGATGATCAACGGCTCGCCCACCGACCCGAACGCCGCCGACTTCAAGGCCGGTGCGCACAGCGCCATCGACGGCAAGCTGAAGGTCGGCAAGGAGTACGACACCCCCAACTGGGACCCGAACAACGCCAACCAGGAGGCCGCCGCGGCGATCACCGCGATCGGCGGCTCCAACGTGGTCGGCGTTTACTCGGCCAACGACGGCATGGCCGCCGGCATCGCGACCGCCCTCAAGGCGGCCGGCCTGAGCGTGCCGCTGACCGGTCAGGACGCCCAACTCGACGCCGTGCAGCGGATCCTGGCGGGCACCCAGACGATGTCGATCTACAAGCCGTTCAAGCCTGAGACCGACAAGGCCGCGCAGCTGGCCGTGGACTTCGCCCAGGGGAAGACCCCGGACGCCGCGCTGCTGCCCGTCCAGGTCACCAACGGCAGTGGCAACCAGGTGAAGGCCGACCTGATCACCCCGGTCGTGCTGACCAAGGACAACGTCAAGACCACCGTGGTCGCGGACGGCCTCTACACCGTCGACAAGATCTGCACCCCCGACTACGCCGCCGCCTGCAAGGCCGCCGGCCTCCAGTAGGGGAACGGTCGTCATGACGGGCGAGACCGTACTGGCCCTGCGCGAGGTCTCCAAGCGGTTCGGCGCCGTGCAGGCGCTGACCGGCATCGACCTCGAGGTCAGGGCGGGGGAGGTGCTGGCCCTGGTCGGGGACAACGGGGCCGGGAAGTCCACCCTGGTCAAGGCCATCGCCGGGGTGCACCAGCCGGACCGGGGGCAGATCGAGTGGCAGGGCCGCCCGGTCACCATCCACCGGCCGCAGGACGCCCAGCACCTGGGCATCGCCACCGTCTACCAGGACCTGGCGCTGTGCGACAACCTCGACGTGGTCGGCAACCTCTTCCTCGGCCGCGAGCTGCGGCACTTCACCATCCTGGACGAGGTCGCGATGGAGCAGCGCTCCCGGGCCCTGCTGGACACCCTGTCCATCCGGATCCCCAGCGTGCGGATCCCGGTCGCCTCGCTCTCCGGCGGTCAGCGCCAAGTGGTCGCCATCGCAAGGGCGTTGATCGGCTCGCCGAAGGTGGTGCTGCTGGACGAGCCGACCGCCGCGCTCGGCGTCGAGCAGACCGCCCAGGTGCTGGACCTGGTCGAGCGGCTGCGCGAGCAGGGGCTGGGCGTGGTGCTGATCAGCCACAACATGGCGGACGTGATGGCGGTCGCGGACACCGTCGCGGTGCTTCGGCTGGGCCGCAACAACGGTGTCTTCGACCGCCGTTCGACCAGCCGGGAAGAGATCATCTCGGCCATCACCGGCGCCACCGACAACGCGGTGACCCGCCGGCAGGCCCGTGGTACGGAGGGCTCGCCATGACCGAGCAGACTCCCAGTGGTGGCGGCGGCAGCAGCGGTGGCGGCGAGCGTGGTGGCCGCGAGCGCCACCCGCTGCCCGAGGACCGGATGTCCAAGGGCGGGGTCAACGCCCCCGTCCCGGTCGCACCGAACGCCACCCCCGCGATCGACCCCCGGCTGATCGTCCGTCAGGAGGGCCTGCGGGGCTACCTGGGCGAGTTCCGGCGACGGCTGCACAGCGGCGAGCTGGGCTCGCTGCCGGTGGTGCTGGCGCTGGTGGTGATCTGGGCCGTCTTCGGCAGCCTGGACAGCAGCTTCCTGTCCGCCCAGAACCTCTCCAACCTCTCGCAGCAGATCGTCGGCACCGGCATGATCGCGATCGGCGTGGTCTTCGTGCTGCTGCTGGGCGAGATCGACCTCTCGGTCGGCTCGGTCAGCGGCCTGTGCGCCGCGATCTTCGCCGTCCTGAACGTCACCCACGGCGTCAACGCCTGGGTGGCGATGCTGGTCGCCATCGCCGGCGGCACCGTGGTCGGCGTGGTCCAGGGCCTGTTCTTCGCCAAGGTCGGGGTCCCCGCCTTCGTGGTCACCCTGGCCGGAAACCTCGGCTGGAACGGCGCCATGCTGCAGATCCTCGGTGCCAACGGCACCGTCAACCTCTCCGGGAAGGACATCGTCTCCCGGCTCTACAGCACCATCTACGGCCAGCAGGCTGCCGCCTACGGAGCGGCGGCCGTCGCCGTGGTGCTCTTCCTGGCCGCCTCGCTGCTGGAGGCCCGCCGCCGTCGCAGCGCGGGCGTGCCGTCCCGGCCGGCGGTGGACATCGCGCTGCGCACCGCCGTGCTGGCGGTGGTCGCCTTCCTCGCCGCCTACACCCTCAACCAGTACAAGGGCCTGCCGCTGGCGCTGCTGGTCTTCCTGGTCTTCATCGTGGTGCTGGACTTCGTGCTGCGCCGCACCTCCTACGGCCGCCAGGTGTTCGCCCTGGGCGGCAACATCGAGGGCGCCCGGCGGGCCGGCATCAACGTGGCCTGGATCCGGATCAGCGTGTTCGCCATCTGTTCGACCATGGCGGCGGTCGGCGGCCTCTTCCTGGCCGCGCAGATCCAGTCGGCCAGTCAGACCTCGGGCGGCGGCAACCTGCTGATGAACGCCATCGCGGCGGCCGTCATCGGCGGCACCAGCCTGTTCGGCGGGCGCGGCTCGACCTGGTCGGCGCTGCTCGGCGCCCTGGTGATCGGCTCCATCCAGTCCGGGATGAACATCCAGGGCCTGAGCAACGCCATCCAGTTCATGATCACCGGCGCGGTGCTGCTCGCCGCCGTGGTGGTCGACTCGCTGGCCCGCCGCACCCAACGGGCGGCCGGCCGCGCCTGAGGGGCGGGGCGAGCTTGAGCCCTCGGGCGCGCCCGAGGGCTCAACCGAGCAGGTACTCGGCCGCGTTGACGTGCCGGGCGCCGACCAGCCAGCCCGTGCCGGAGCCGTCGTCGTTGCGGCTGACCACGGTGGTGGACGAGCCCGCGTGGACGTCGCGGTGCGGGGCGGCCTGGGCGGCGGCGGCCAGCGGGGGGAGGGCCAGCAGGGGGAGTGCGGCGGCGGTGGCGCCGAGCACCGTGAGCAGGCGCAGGATGGAGGTCATGCCGGGTCCAACGGCGCGAACCGACGGAGCGTCACCCCGGCTACCCCGCCCGGGCCGTGCGCGGACTGCGCCAAGCGGGTGGCATCCCACCCCCAGGGGTTCGTCGTTCGGCCGAACGAGCTACACGGCGTGACCTCGGGGCTGGGCCGTTTGCCATGATCGGCCCCATGCGAACTTTCGGTAAGGCGTTCGGCGCCTTCATTGCGGCATGCGCTCTTTCGGCCCTCCCCACCACCGCCTTCGCGAGCAACGCCACCGGCCAGGCCGGTAGCGGGAACGTGGCCATCGGCCAGGGCTCCCGGGCCGACGACGGCGGGGTCTCCTCCAACTACGCCAACGTCACCTCGGTGACCGCGGCCGACTCCAACGTCGGCAACTCCCTCGACCTCTGGCCGGGAGCGGTCCTGGTCGTCCCGACCGCCCACTGACGCACGGACCGACGGCGGGCCCCGGCCGGAGCGCTACGGCCAGGGCCCGCCCCTCGCTCGATTGGACCTGAGGCCGGACCGGTGAACGCGGAGACGATCCTCCTGTCGGTTTTCACTCCCGAGGGCCGGGAGAACCCCTATCCGGCGCTGGCCGAACTGCGCGGCACCGCACCGGTGTTCCTCAGCCCGACGATCGGTTCGTACGTCCTGACCGGCTTCGCCGACTGCCAGTCCGTGCTCGCCGATCCCGGATTCCTGGTCCCCGACCGCGCATGGTGCGAACGGAACCTCCCGGACGCCGCCGGCCACCCCTCCGCCGAGTTCTTCTACTCCTCGATGCTGGCCACCGACCACGCCGCCCATGACCGGCTGCGCCGTCTGGTGGTCCGCGAGCTGAGCGCCCGCCGGGTCGCCGCCCTGGCGGACCGGGTGGAGCGGCTGTGCACCGAACTGCTGGACGGCTTCGCCGCAGCAGCCACCACGGGCGGGAGCGCCGACTTCCAGGAGCTGGTCGCCGTCCCGCTCCCGGTCGCGGTGGTCGGCGAGCTGATCGGCGTCCCGCCCGCGGACCGGCCCCGGCTGCGGCTGCTCGGCGACGAGGCCGGCCGCCTGCTGGAGCCCGTCCGCACCCCGGAGGACTGGGCCCGCGCCGACCACGGCGTCACCGGACTGCGGGAGTACTTCGCCGCCCTGCTGCGCGAACGCCGCGCCCGGCCCGCCGAGGACCTCGCCTCGGCGCTGGCGGCCGCCCACGGGAGCGGACTGACGGAGCGTGAACTCGTGGACGTGCTGGTCCTGGTGTTCGCCGCCGGGTTCGAGACCGCCTCCGGCATGCTCGGCCAGGCGGTGCACGCCCTGCTCACCCACCCCGGGCAGTGGGCCCTGCTGCTCCGCCGCCCCGAACTGGTGCCGGCCGCACTGGAGGAGTCGCTGCGCTGGGACGCCCCCGTCCCGATGACCGAGCGGATCACCGCGCGGCCGGTCCGGCTCGGCGGGGTGAGCGTCCCCGCCGGGGCCAGCGTCATCACCGTGATGGCCGCCGCCCACCGCGACCCGGCGTGCTTCGCCGACCCGGACGCCTTCCTGGTCGAGCGCACCGACGGCCAGGTGCTCGCCTTCAGCGCGGGTGCGCACTACTGCGTGGGCGCCGCGCTGGCCCGCCTCCAGGGTGCTGCGCTGCTGCGCCAACTCCTGGACCGATTCCCGGAGTTGAGGCAGGCCGGAGCACCGGTCAGGCGGACCGGGGACGGGCTGCGCGGCTTCGTCCACCTGCCGCTGGCCGTCTGACCCTCCCCCGTACCGCCCCGACGTCCCACCCGACGTCCCACCCCGATCTCCGTTCCCGGAGGAGCCACCCCGTGTACTTCCTGCAGCGCGAACGCGCAGCCCTGGAGACCTGTCTGCCCGGCCTGGACGCCGCCCTGGCGGCCCAGCCCCTGGAGCGTCTGGAGAGCGCGCCCAGCCCGGCGATCGGCGCGTTCCGCGCGGCCGGCGGCCCCGGCCTGCTGGTTCCCCGTGTCCTGGGCGGCAAGGAGGCGAGCGCGCTGGAGGCGGTGCGCGTCCAACGGGCGGTCGGCTCCCGCTGCCCCTCGCTGGCGGTGGCCACCACCATGCACCACTTCTCGGTGGCCGGACTGGTCCGCTCCGCCGCCCCGGGGGGTGCGGAGGAGCAGCTGCTCGCCTCGATCGCCGCCGACCGGTTGCTGCTGGCCTCCGGCTTCGCGGAGGGCCGGGCCGGTCAGAACATCCTCAAGCCCCACATCACCGCCCGCCGCCAGGGGGAGAAGGTGGTGCTCAACGGCAGCAAGATGCCCTGCAGCCTGTCCCGCTCGATGGACCTGCTGACCGCCTCGGTGCTGCTGGCCGACGAGGACGGCGTCGAACGCCTCGCCGTCGCGCTGGTCCCGGCCGCCACCCCGGGCGTCGAGGTGCGCCCGTTCTGGCGCAACCCGGTGCTGGCCGGGGCGGAGAGCGAGCAGGTGGTGCTCACCGAGGTCGAGGTGGACCGGGAGCAGGTGCTGCTCACCGAGGTCACCGCGGACGCGGTGCCGGACGACCTCAACACCGCGGGCTTCCTCTGGTTCGAACTGCTGCTGACGGCCGGCTACCTCGGCGTGGCCTCCGCCCTGGTGGAGCGAGTGCTGGCCAGGCCGTCCGGCCCGCCCGAGGACCCGGCCGCGCTCCTGGTGGACCTGGAGGCCGCGATGCTCGCGGTGGAGGCGGTCGCCCGCGCGATGGCCGACCAGGACCAGCCCTGGGACGACGGCCTGCTGGTGGCCGCCCTGACGGCCCGTTACGCGGCCGAGGACGCCATCGCCCGCACCACCCGGCGCTGCCTGTCCGCCCTCGGCGGCATGGCCTTCGTCGGCTCGCCGGAGGGCGGCTACCTGGCCGCCGCGGCCGGCGCGATCGGCTTCCACCCGCCCGCCCGCGCCCGGATGGCCGGCCCGCTGCGCGAGTACCTCGGCGGCCGCCCGCTGCGGATCGGATGACCGGCGTGACGGCCGCCACCGCCTACCGCGTCGAGGTGGTGCACGGCGTCGACGCGCTCCCGCCAGGGCTCTGGGAGCGCCTGGCCCCGCCCGACGACCCGGTCTGGTCGCGCCAGGTGCTGCGCGCGATGGAGGCGGGCGCGATCGGCCCGGACGGCTACGCCCACCTGGTGCTCCGTCAGGACGCCCCCGGGGAACGGGAGGCGCTCGCGGTGCTGCCGGTCGCGTTCTTCCCCCGGCTGCGGCTGGACGAGGTGGTCGGCGCCGAGGACCGGCGCCGCCTGGCCCCCGTCCGGCGGGCGCTGCCCGGGCTGCTGCGGGTGCCGATGCTGTTCTGCGGCCACCTGCTCGGCCAGGGCCACCTGCTGACCGACCGCCGCCTCCCGCCGCCGGCCCTGGACGCGCTGGTGGCCGGGGCGCTGGCGCTGGCCCGCCGCGAACGCCTCGGCACGGTGGTGTTCAAGGACTTCGCCCCCGCCGAACTGGCCGTCCTGCGGCCGTCGCTGTCCTCCGCCGGGTTCTTCTTCCTGCCCGCCCTCCCCGACACCGAACTGCGCCTCGGCGCCGGAGGGTTCGAGGAGTACCTGACCCGCCTGCCCGCCAAGGCGCGGCGCAACGCCCGCAGCAAGCTGCGCCGCGCCGCCGCCTGGCCCGGCCTGCGCACCGAGGTGCTGGCGGACTTCGCCCACCTGCTGCCGCAGATGCTCGGGCTCTACCGGCAGGTGATGGCCCGCGCCGACCAGCGGCTGGACGTGCTGGACGCCGCCTTCCTGGCCGCCGTCCACGACGGGCCCCCGGCCGGCCGCCGGCTGGTGGCCTGCTTCGAGGGCGAGCGGCTGGTCGCCTTCCTGCTCTGCCTGTTCGCCGGGACGGGAGCCACCGGCGCCCGGATCGGCCTGGACTACCGGATCGCCCACCAGGCCGGGCTCTACCACGCGGTGCACCACGCGGCGATCCGGCTGGCCCTGGACGCGGGGTGCACCCACATCCGGTTCGCCCAGACCGCCTACCAGCCCAAGCTCGAACTCGGCTGCGAGCTGGTCGAGCAGTGGTACGCGATGACCCACCTGAGCCCGCTGCGGCGGGCCCTGCTGCGGCGCGCGCTGCCCCCGGCCCTGACCGCCGCCCGGGCCCGGGCCCTCGGCCCGTCCGCCACACCTGTCCCCGATCCCAGGAGGTTGTCCCTTGCCGCACGTTGAGGTCGAACTGCCCATCGCCGCACCGCCGGACGTGGTCTGGGCGGCGGTGGTCGACGTGGAGTCGTACCAGCACTGCATGGAGAGCGTGGAGGAGGTGGTGGTGGTCGAGCGGGCCGACGACCGCCACCGCACCACCGCCTGGTCGGTGCGGCTGGACGGCTCGGTGCTGCGCTGGACCGAGGCGGAGCTGATCGACCCGGTGGCCCGGCGCTTCGACTTCCACCAACTCACCGGCGACCTGGGCGAGTTCCGCGGCCACTGGGAGGTCAGGGAGGGCCCGGACGGCGGCAGCCTGGTGGCGCTCCGCGCCGAGTTCGACATCGGCATCCCGCTGCTCGCCGACATGCTCAACCCGCTCGCGGCCGAGGCCCTGCGGGAGAACGCCGAGCAGATGATCGCCGCCCTGCGGACCCGCCTCGTCCCCCTCGCGGCGGTGACGGCGTGACCACCGCGACGGCGACCGAGGTCTTCGACCAGCTGCGCCGCCACCTCTCCGCCAAGCTCGCCCTGACCGGCGGCTTCGCCGGCCGCGGCGCGGTGGAGGCGGCCGCCGAGGGGGCCCGGGTGACGCTCTCCGACGGGCGCCGCGTGCTGGACTTCGGCTCCTACGCGGTCACCCTGCTCGGCCACCGCCACCCCGAGGTGCTGGCCGCCGTCCGCCACCAGCTGGACACCATGCCCACCGCCACCCGCAGCCTGGCCAACCCCGTCGCCGCCCGCGCGGCCGGCTTGCTCGCCGCCCACCTCGGCGGCACCCTGCCCAAGGTCCACTTCGGGCTGAACGGCTCCGACGCGGTGGAGGTCGCCGTCAAGCTCGCCCGGCTGGCCACCGGCCGGGCGAGGGTGCTCGCCGTGCGCGGCGGCTTCCACGGGAAGTCGCTCGGCGCCCTCGCGCTGACGCACAGTCCGCTCTACCGGGTCGGCCTGCGCGGCTGCGCCGTCGAGGTGGCGCACCTGGACCCGCAGGACCCGGACGCCTTCGACCGGGAGCTGGCCGCCGGGCCGGTGGCGGCCCTGGTCTTCGAACCCGTCCAGGGGGAGAACGGCGCGGTGCCGCTGCCGGCCGAGGTGCTGCGCGCCTGGTGCGCGGCGGCGGCCGGGCACGGCGCGATGGTGATCGCCGACGAGATCCAGTGCGGCCTGCGCCGCTGCGGCGAACCCTCGCTCGCCCTGGCCCGCGGCCTGCCCGTGGACGGCGTGCTGCTCGGCAAACCGCTCGGCGGCGGGGTCGTCCCGCTCTCGGCCCTGGTCTGCTCCGAGCGGCTGTACGCGCCGCTGGAGGCCGACCCGTTCCTGCACTCGGCGACCTTCGGCGGCCACCCGCTGAGCTGCGCCGCGCTGCCGCCCGCGCTGGAGCTGACGGAGCGTCTGGCCGGGCACGGCCGCAGGCTCTCCGCCCTGCTGGACACCGGCCTGGCCGAACTGCGCGAGCGCCACCCCGAGGCGGTGCGCGAGGTGCGGGGCCTGGGCCTGCTGCGCGGGGTGGACCTGGACACCCCCGCCCGCGCGGGCGCCACGGTCCTCGGCCTGGCCGCCCGCGGCCTGCTGGTCTCGCCCTGCCTGGGCCGCCCGACCACCATCCGGCTGCTGCCGCCCGTGGTCGCCACCGAGGCCGAACTCGCCGAAGGGCTCGGCCTGCTGGACGCCACCCTGACCGCGGTGACCACCCGATGAACCCTCCGGCTCGACGAAGGACGGACATGCCCACGCGTGAGGAACTGGCCCTGGTGGTCAGGACGACCATCTCCGACGTGCTCGGCACGGAGGTCGAGGACGTCCAGGAGCACACCAGCCTGCTGGCCGACTACGGCATCGACAGCCTGGAGCTGATGGAGATCGGCTCCCGGCTGGAACGCACCCTGGCCCTGCGGATCGCGGTCGAGGACCTGACCCGGGCCGAGGACGTCGGCCAGGCGATCGACCTGCTCACCCTCCGGACGGCGGAGGCCCGGTGACGGCACGTCGGCCGGGGCGGCGGCCGGACGGCGGCCACCGGGTCGCGGTCACCGGCATCGGCCTCAAGTCCCCGGCGGGCAACGGGGTGCAGGAGGCGTACGAGACAGTGCTCAAGGCCCGGCCCACCGCCACGGTCTCCCCGCTCCTCAGCGAGCGCGGCGTCTCGGTGCGGATCGCCTGCCTGGTCCCGTCGTTCGACGTGGAGGCCTACCTGACCCGCCGGGAGTCCCGGCAGCTCGACCGGGCCGCCACCCTGCTGCTCTGCGCGGCCTCCGACGCCGTCGCCGCCGCCGGGTTCACCGACTGCGGCGGCCTGTCACCCGAGCGGGTCGGGGTGCAGATCGGCACCGGCATGGGCGGCCTGGCCAGCATGGAGCAGGTCACCACCGACCACTGGGACAGCCCCGGCGACCTCCCGGTGCACACCGTCCCGCGCACCATGGCCAACTCCTCCGCCTCCCGGCTGGCCCTGCGCTACGGCTACCAGGGCGCCTGCACCACCTACTCCTCGGCCTGCGCCAGCGGCACCACCGCCATCGGCGAGGCGGCCCGGCGGATCCGCCACGGCGAGCTGGACGCGGCGCTGGCCGGGGGAGTGGACGCACCGGTGACCACGGTGATCGTCGGCGCCTTCGCCAAGATGCGCGCGATGTCGGCCCGCAACGACGAACCCGCCCTGGCCAGCCGCCCGTTCGACACCGACCGGGACGGCTTCGTGATGGCCGAGGGCGCCGCGGTGCTGGTGCTGGAGCGCTGGGAGGCGGCGGTGGCCAGGGGCGCGGCGATCCTGGGCGAGGTGGCCGGGTACGCGGACAACTGCGACGCCTTCCACATCGTCGCCCCGATCGAGGACGGCGGCATGGCCGCCCGCTGCATGAGCCGCGCGATCGCCGACGCCGGGCTGGCCCCCGCTGACATCGGCCACGTCAACGCGCACGGCACCTCCACCGTCCTCAACGACCGTGCCGAGGCGCGGGCGATCGAGCGGGTCTTCGGCGCCGGGGCGCTGCCGGTCACCGCGATGAAGGGCGTGACGGGCCATCTGATCGGCGGCTCCGGCGCCCTGGAGGCCGCCCTCGGCCTGCTCTGCGCCGCCCGCGGCGAGGTGCCGCCGATCGCCAATCTGCGCGGCAGCCCGGAGGCCGCGCTGGTCGACCTGGTCCGCGCGGTGCCGCGCGCCGTCGGACCGGGGCGGCCGGTGCTCTCCAACTCCTTCGGCTTCGGCGGCCAGAACGCCTCGCTCGTGCTCATCCCCGCCTGATCCGCCGTCACCCCCCTTCCAACGCTGGGACGATGCCATGCGAATCCTGTTGACCGGCGCCACCGGAGTGGTCGGCACCGAGGTCGGCGGCCTGCTGCGGGCCACCGGCCACACGGTGGTGCCGGTGGCCCGCCGGGCCACCCCCGAGGCCCCGCTCTCCTGGCGGATCGGCGCCGAGCCGCCGCCCGCCGGGCTGGCCGGGCACTGGGACGTCATCGTGCACGCGGCCGCCACCACCCGCTGGACCCTCACCCGCCCGGAGGCCGTCGCCGCCAACCTCGAACCGCTGCGGGCGGTGCTGGCCCTGGCCGACCGCGACACCCACCTGGTGCAGGTCTCCACCGCCTACGTCGGCGGCACCCGCAGCCCGGCGGACCTGCGCGGCGCCGAGTTCGAGGGCTACCGCAACGGCTACGAGTGGTCCAAGGCCCGCTGCGAGGAACTGGCCCGCGGCGAGCACCCCGGCCCGCTCACCGTGGTCCGCCCGCCGCTGGTGGTCGGCCGCTCCGACGACGGGCGGATCGCCCGCTTCTCCGGCCCGTACACCATCCTCCAGGCCCTGGTCTCCGGCCTGGCCGCCGTGGTGGTCGGCGACCCGGGCGGCTACGCCGAGATCAGCCCCGTCGACCAGGTCGCCGAGGTGATCGCCGCCGCCGCGCTCGGCGCGCCGCCCGCGGCCCCGCGCACCGAGGTGATCGCGGCGGGTGCCGGGTGCCTGACCCTCTCCGAGCTGCTGGACGTCATCTGCTCCACCCTCGACTCCTGCCGGGCCGCCCACGGAGTCGCACCGGTCGCCCGCCCGCCGCTGGTTCCGGCGGAGAGTTGGGACCGCTTCTTCCTGCCGCTGGCGGACCGTCACCTCTCGCCGTTCCAGGCCCAGGCCGTGAAGCTGCTCGCGATGTTCCAGAGCTACACCGCGATGACCGAGCCCTTCACCCCCACCCACCCCGTCGCCGACCCGGCCGCCGTGATGGCCACCGCCGTCCGCCACTGGGCCGGCGCCAAGCCACGGCTGGCGCTGGCCCGGCCGGAGCCGTGGACCCGCTTCGCCACGGTGTCCTGAAGGGGCGTCAGTGCGGCCGCAACCCGTCGGTGATCACCGTCAGGACGCGGTCGCGGGCGTCGGCGTCGGCGCCGAGCTGCTCGACCGCGCCGCCGGTGGCGACCAGCAGGGCGATCAGCTCCGGCATCGCCAGCTCCGGGCGGACCGCGCCGGCCCGCTGCGCGCTCTCCAGCAGCGTGGTGAGCCCCGCCCGGACCACCTCGCTGGGCCCCCTGAGCGCGGTGTGCGCGTCCACGCCCGCGGCCGCGAGAGCCCGGGTGAACTCGCCCTTGCCGACCGAGCTCTCGACCACCAACCGCAGGCAGTCGAAGAAGGCGGCGGCCGGATCGGCCGCGGCGGCGAGCTCGGTGACCCGGGCCGCGACCTCCTCCAGCCGGCCGACCATCACCGCCTCCAGCAGCGCCTCCTTGGTCGGGAAGTGCCGGAACAGCGTGCCGACCCCGACGCCCGCGGCCCGGGCGATCTCCTCGGTGGGCACGCCGGTGCCGCGGGTGGTGAAGACCTCGGTGGCGACCTCCAGCAGCCGGGCCCGGTTCCGGGCGGCATCCGCTCGCAGCGGGCGTTCCTGACGGTCGGTCACCCTGCACCACACCTCTCGTCCGCCGGGGGCGGGAAAGCCTGGACAAGCGGAGTCGCCAGTCCGTATCGTCGTAAGCGGAGTCGCTGGTCCGATTCTAGCGACCTGACCGGACAGGGGTCGACCATGCCCGAAACCATGTCACCGAGCGCCGTCTTCCACCGGCTCGTCGACGCGATCGGCCAGGAGCGGTACGGCGAACTCGCCGCCCTCTACGCCGAGGACGCCGTGGTGGAGACGCCCTTCCAACCCGTCGGCCCGCGCCGGATCGAGGGCCGGCGCGCCCTGGCCGAGCGGTTCGCCCTGGTCGCCGAGGCCTCCCCGGTCCGGCTCACCGCCACCGACGTGGTGGTGCACCGGACCGAGGACCCCGAGGTGGTCGTCGCCGAATGGGACTACCTGGTCCACCACCGGCCCAGCGGACGGGAGTTCACGGTCGCCAACGTCCAGATCCTGCGCGTGCGCGACGGCCTGATCGTGCACAGCCGGGACTTCCATGACCACCTCGCCCTGGCCGCCGCCGACGACCGCCTCCCCGAGCTGATGGCCGCCCTGCGGGCCCCGGCTTAGCCTGTTCTTCGTCGCGCTCATTCATCACGGCCCTCACGTCGATTCCCTTACCTCGTAGCCGAGTTCAGGGTCACGTGAAGGCCGCACCATCGTCTTCGGAACACCCATACGAGTGACACGGGAGGCGATGGCCGCGCAGTTCCGCTGCTCCTCTAGAGGTTTGCGCCCAGGTCCCGGCCCGGGGGCGCTCCGGGGAGGACCCAGGCGGTGGCGGAGGCGGTGTGGGTGAGGAAGGGGGTGAGGGCGTCGCGTTCGGCGAGGCGGGTCTGGACGCGGGTGAAGAGGGCGGGGTCGCGGAGGAAGGCGGAGAAGAGCAGGCCGCGGTCGGTGGGGCCGTCGTCGTAGGACCAGCCGCGCCGGAGCATGCGGGCGCCGCCGTCGAGGCGGGGGCTGCTGAGGCGGACGTGGGCGTCGGCGGGGATGACGTAGGAGCCGTCGGGGTGCTTGGCGTAGACGTCGGGGTCGTCGTGCTCCGCGTGGCCGGTGAGCGGGGCGCCGGTGTCCGCCCGCCGTCCGACGGCCAGGTCCTGACGGTCCTTCGGGAGGGCGGCGAAGGCGGCCGTGTCCATCCGGATCCGCCGGTAGACCAGGATCGTCCCGTCGCCGTGCGGGCCCGGCGGGCCCCAGAGGGAGGGGTCCTCGGGGGCCGGGTTCGCGGTGCCGTCCTTGAATCCGAAGAGGTTGCGCGGCGTCTGCCCGGCGGGGACGGACGGGAGGAAGCCGGCCTGGCTCCAGCGGACCGCCGCGCCGCTCCGCCCGGCCGCCGTGACCAGGTGCTCGGTCAGGACGCCGGTGGTCCAGGGCTGGTCGGAGGCGAGCTGGACCAGCAGGTCACCCCCGCTGCGGGCGGGGTCGAGGCGGTCGCCGGCGAAGGCCGGCAGCTCGGCGAGGGCCGAGGGGACGTTCAGTCGCAGCCGCCCGGCCAGGCCGGGACCGACCGCCACCAGGGAGGTGACCGGCGGCGTGCCGTCGAGCCGGGAGTCACCGAGCGAGCCGTCCGCCGCCCCGGCCAGCACCGCGCCGATCGAGGCCAGCAGTCCGCGCAGCGCGTCCCGGCCCGCGCCGTCCGGCAGGTCGAGGGCGAGCAGCCGGACGGCGGGCAGCTGAGGGTGGGTCAGCCCGGACTGCCGGGCGCCGTGGAACGGCACGGCGCCCGGCGGGGGCGGCGCGGCCGGGGCGTGGTCCCGCTCCCGGGTGAACGCGGCCGCGCCGGCGGCTCCCGCCCCGGTGGCCAGGGCCGCGGTGAGCAGGGTCCGACGGTCGAACCGGGGGCGTGCGGGGGTGGCCGCGCCCTGCGGGTTCGCGTGTTCGGTGTGCATGCCGTCCATTCCAGACGGTAGAACACGATCCATGCAATTCCTCCGTGGTTCCATGAAGTTGACGACCCGTTGGGCCGGGGCGGTACTGGCGGGGCTGGGCCTGCTGGCGGCGGTCTCCGGCTGCTCCTCCGGCGGCCCGGGCGGGACCTCCGCGGACCGCCACCCGCCGGGGGCGGTGATCCGGGTGCCGGCCGACGTCCCGACGGTGCAGCGGGCGGTGGACGTCGCGGTGCCCGGCGACCTGGTGCTGGTCTCGCCCGGCACGTACCGGGAGAGCGTGCGGATCACCAGGCCCCGGGTGGTGCTGCGCGGCACCGACCGCAACGGGGTGGTGCTGGACGGCGGCCTGAAGCTCGTCAACGGGATCACCGCGACCGGTGCGGGCACCGTGGTGGAGAACCTCACGGTGCGCGGCTACCTCGCCAACGGGGTGCTGTTCACCGGCGTCACCGACGATAAGCTCCAGCGCCACGGCGCGGGCGGCTCGGCCTACGACCCGCTGGACACCACGCGCTTCCCCCCGGTGGAGGGCTTCCGGGCGAGCCGGGTCACCTCGTACGGGAACGCGCTCTACGGCATCTACGCCTTCGACGCGCGCGGCGGGATCATCGAGGACTCGTACGCCTCGGGGATGGCCGACTCGGGGATCTACGTCGGCCAGTGCCGGCCGTGCGACACCCTGGTGCGGGGCAACACGGTGGAGCGCAACGCGGTGGGCATCGAGATCACCAACGCCTCGGAGAACCTGACCGTGGTCGGCAACCGGGCGGTGGGCAACCGGGTCGGAGTGACCGTCAACTCCAACGACCTGGAGTCGCTCGCGCCCCAGCACGGCGCGGTGATCGCGGGCAACGTGGTTGCCGACAACAACTCGGCGGACTCCCCGCAGCAGGCCGACGGCGGATTCGGCATCGGCATCGGGATCGGCGGCGGCGTCGACAACCGGGTGGAGCGCAACCTGGTCACCGGCAACCGGTCGGCGGGCGTGGTGGTCACCGACCCGCCCGGGCACCCGGCGAGCGGCAACCGCGTCGCCGGCAACCAGGTCACCGGCAACGGGGTGGACCTGGTCGGGGCGGCGGCCGCGCCGAGCAACTGTTTCACGGGCAACGGCCCGGGCGTCCAGAGCCCGCCCGGGCTGGAGCAGTTGGCGCCCTGCGGGGTGACCGGCTCCGCCCCGGTGCCCAGGGGCCGCGCGGCGGTGGTCCAGGCCCCGCCCGGCACCCCGTTCAACGCCGTCCCGGCGCCGCCCGCGCAGCCCTCGCTGCCCGACCCGAACGCCCCCGCCGTCCCGGCCGTCGCGCTGCCTGGCCCGGTCGACCCGGCCGCCTACCCGCTGCCGACGGGCGTCTGACGCCACGTCAGCCGGCCGTTGCCCAGGGCGCCTGGGGGAGCCGGGCGTCCGGCTGCGGCCCCTCCAGGTCCAGGGTGGTGGGCGTGGGGAGCCCGGCGATCCGCATGGTGACCCGGCGCAGGCCGCCGTCGGCGTCGATCCAGTAGGTGAGCGGGGAGGCGGCGGTGTCGCGGTCGGCGGCCCCGCGCGGGCGGGGGCCGGAGATCCGGTCGTGGTCGCGGCCGTCGATCCGGTCGCGGCCCAGCCAGCGGGGGCCGGACTGGGCGAGCAGCAGCGGGTTGTCGGGCCGGTCCGCGCCGAGCTGGGCCAGCAGGTTGAGGCCGGCGTCGAGCGGGCCGGTGCCGAAGGGACGGGAGGCCCAGCCGCTGCGCGGCACGTGGTCGGCCTGCTCCCAGGCCGGGCCCGCCGCCGCGGCGGCGGGCGCCTTCGCCAGGCCCAGTCCGCCCGCGTCCCACACCACCAGTCCCTCGTCGACGGTGCCGGCCGGCCCGCGGACCAGGTAGCTGCCCGCCGCGTGCCGGGTGCGGTAGTCGATGACGCCGTGCACCTCCGTCACCAGGCCGCCGCTCTCCTCGGCGGTGAGCGCGACCTTGACGGGGCCCTTGCCGTAGAGGGTGAAGCGCGACAGGGCCAGCCGGGAGGCCTCCTCGGTGCTGAGCGGGCGGCTCTCCTCCTGGCGGTCCGTCAGCTGCCAGGCGGTCACCCCGCCGGCGGCGAGCAGGGCGGCCGCGAGGGCGGCGGCCACGGCGGTGCGGCGCTTCTTCGGTCTCAGGTGTGCCATGGCGGGTCCGTCCTCCGTGGGCCGAGCTCGGGCAGGGGCCCCGGGTACGTCCCGGGGCCCCTGGTGTTCGAGTTTTCCTCTCGGTGTGTCAGGTGGTGCGGCGCTTGCGGAGCACCACCAGCGTGACCGCGCCGAGCACCACCAGCAGGCCGCCGCCGGCGACCAGGTACGGTGCGCTCCCGCCCCCGCCGGTGCTGGCCAGCGGCCCGGAGGGCTGCGGTACGGCCGGCGGCGGAGTGGGGCTGGGCACGGGGGCGGGGGCCTCCACCGAGGGCGTCGGCGTCGGGGTGACCGTCGGGGTCGGCGTGGGTGTGGGCGTCGGGGTCGGCGGGATCAGGGTGTTGACCGCCGTGGTGGTGACGCCCGCGTCCAGGTGCTCGTCGTCCAGCACCACCGGCCCGAGGACCGGCTGCTCGGGAGCCCGGTACCCCTGCGGCGGGCTCACCTCCTGCCAGTAGTAACTGCCCAGGTCGGCTTGGCCGGTGCAGGTGCCGTCCGCCCCGGTGGTGCAGGCGCCGTCGACCTTGGTGTCCGGCTTCGTGCCGTCGGTCTGCAGGCCCGCGGTGTCGTTGCTCTCCCGCCAGAGCTGGAACACGGCCCCGGGCAGCGGCTTGCCGTCCTGGTCGTTCTTGACCAGGCGCAGGGCGCCCTTCTGCTGCTGGAACCCGAAGTCGAAGCTGTGGTCGTCCTGCCCGGCCCCGCCGGTGGTGAGCGCCCGCTCGACGTAGGTGCCGCCCGGCGGGACGGTGCCGTCGGAGTCGGTCAGCCGGCTGTCGCCGACGTTCGCCGCGGTCGGCACCCAGTGGTACAGCGGGCCGCCCTTGGCGTAGTCCTCGGGGTTGTCGAGGCGGATGATGTACGCGGTGTTCGGCTTCAGCCCGCCGGTGACGTCGCCGTCGTCGAAGTAGTACTCGCCGCGCGCGGTGGTTTTGGTGGAGCCGACCTTCTTGCCGTCCGCGTCGTAGAGGTTGACCGTCGCTCCCACCACCGGCTTCTGCTGCGGCAGTTGGAGGCCGGAGCGCTCCGGGTCGTACCAGACCCGGTTGCCGATCTGCAGCGGCGCCCGGTCGCAGAGCACCTCCAGGTCGGCCATCGCCGCGCCCTTGCCGAAGCGTGACTGTCCGTTGGACAGCTCCTGGCCGAAGCCCGGGTCCGGACCGCCGGCGCGCAGCGTGAACATGGTGCCGGCGCTGACCACGTTGTTGGCGACGTCGTAGCCGGAGGTCGCGATGGAGTTCTCCACCTTGGAGAGCGCCAGGCCCGCGAACGCCGGGTACGGGTGGCCCCAGGGGTAGGGGCGGGGCTGGTCGAAGAAGTTCTTGTTGCGGACGGTCGCGCCGCAGCCCAGGTTGACGTCCAGCACGTACGAAGTGCCCACCTTGCAGGCCTTGTTGAGGTCTGCGGAGGCGAGCACCGAGACGAAGCCCGGGGGTTGCGGCCCGCTTGCGGCGGGGAACGCGGCGGCCTGGTCGGCGTAGCGGTCGCGGAAGACCAGCAGCATCGAGCCGTCGGTCTCGAAGCCGACCTCGCCGAGCTCGGGCTCCGGGTGGACGTTGCAGATCTGCCCGGTGCCGGTGGTCGGCTGGGTGTCCGTCCACGGGTACCAGAAGTATCCCGCGCAGCTCGTCGGGGTGCCCCGGTGGTCCAGCGGCTGGTCCAGCACGACCGCGCCGAACGCACCCGTCGCCGGGTCGAACTGCCGTACCACGGCCCGCAGATCGGCGATCTTCTGGGTGGACTCGCCGGAGCAGACGCCGCCGAGGTAGCCGACGCCGTCCTGCATGCCGAGGCCGAACGGCCGCCAGTCCTCCGGCGAGGGGCAGTCCGCCGCCGGGATCGGGTAGACGGCCTTGGGCTCCGCGGCGGTCGGCGCGGTGGCGTCGTACCGGTACAGCTTGCGGTCGTGCAGGTTGACCACGTACAGGTCGCGGCCGTCCTCGGTGAGCTTCAGCCCGCCGAGGCTCTCCCGGCCGACCGGGGCGAAGAAGCCCGGGTCGTCGGCGCCGGTGTGCGTGCTGGTGCCCGCGTCGGGGACGGTGGCGAACAGCGAAGTCGCCTTCGTCACCGGGTCGGTGACGTAGACGGCGCCCGGCCCGCCGGGCCCGTAGCCGGTGTTGCGCTTGGCGTGGGCCGAGCTGAACAGCCGCCGGTCCTCGCGGTTCCAGGCGATGCCGAAGACGTTCCCGGTGTCGGCGGCGGTGGAGACGTTCGTGACGTCCTTGTTCACCCCGCGCGAGCGGTACGGGAAGGTCAGCAGCGTGCGGCTGGTGCCCGGTTCGATGTTCGCGGGCTGGCAGGCGGTGGCCAGCGGCGCGTTCGCCTGGCAGTAGTCCGAGGGGTTCCACAGGCCGGTGGTGAAGGTGACCTGCTTGCCGTCGGAGAGGTCGACGAACTCCTCGTTGCTGCTGAGCCTGTTCGGCGCCCCCGCCAGGCCCTCGCGGGCGGCGAAGGCCGGGAAGAGCACACCGGGCTTCGGGTTCACCACCTCGACCCGGTACCGGCCGCCGTCGCTCCCGGCGGCCGGGGCCAGTGTCACGGTGCCGTCGGCGGCGGTGACGGCCGTCCGCACCACCCCGTCCACCCCGGTCAGGGTGACCGTCACCCCGGCCATCCCCGGCTCCAGGGCCGGGCTCCACGTTCCGTTCTCGTCCACGGCCCGGACCACCCGGACCGTCACCGACCCGTCCGCGTCGGCCGGAGAGGCCGGGGGCGCCGCCACGGTGGTCGCCGTGGTCACGGTGGCGAGTGCCGCCACCAGTGCGGCGGCCCGTCCGGCCGCCCGGCGCCCCGTGCGCGGCACGGGTGCCCTTGTCTGCTGCTGTATCTGCCTCATGCCCTGCCCTCGATCGTCGGGAAGGCGCGCCGGACCGCTGCCGGCGCTTCACCGGAATGGCGTCGCGTACACACCATTCGGCCGATCGTAAGTGGAATCAGGACATCCGGCGGGCAGTACAAGGAAATTGACGATCAGTCAGGAAGCACGTCCGGTCATCCGTGTGCACCCGGTGCGCCCCCGGTGTGCCCTCGTCAGCCCTTGATGTCCACGTGGACGTTGAAGCGCACGGTCACGACGGTCACGAACACGTTGCCCTGGACCTTGCGGGTGGCCAGGGTCTTGCCGACCGACCCCTTGCCCTTGGCCTCCTTGTCCTCGGGCTCCATGGACTCGAAGCGGGAGAACGGCGAGGAGGCGACCCGCGTCGACAGCGTGCCGAGCCGCTTCCACTCCCCGCGCAGCGTCGTGTACTGCGCGGCGGTCAGGGTCTCGCTGAACGTCATGTCGATCTGGCCGCCGTCGACGTACTGGGCGCACGCCTGGCGGAAAAGGGAGACGGTGTTGGTGCCGAACTCGTCGTCGCCGCCGTCCTCCGCGTCGGCCAGGGCGATCAGCGCGGCCTGCTTGGCGCTGATCGCGTCGCGCCTGCGCCGCTTCGCGTCGGCGCCGCGCTTCTCGTTCATGTCCTCGACCAGGGCCTTCTCGGCCGTGTCGAGGCCGGTCTCGGGGTCGAGGGCGATGTCGACCGTGGTGGCCCAGGTGCCGGCCGTGACCCAGTCGAAGTCGTACTCGATCCGCTGGCAGAACTCCTTGAGGAGCTGCTCGGCCTCGGCCCTGTTGCTCGCGTACTTGATCCCGTTCTTGCCCGTCTTCGGCACGGTGTCCCCCTCCGGTGACCTTGCCCGTCCGGGGCCCGCCCCGGCTGTGGCAGCACTGTCCCACCCCCGGCCGGGCCCGTCACCCGGTACCCCGTACTCCGCTACCGAGACCTGACGGTCCGTCAGGAAGGTGTGCCGGCACGGATGGAGCGCATCCGGACGGCCGCGTACACGCAGCCCGCCAGCGCCAGGTCGGAGAGCAGCATGAAGCCGATCGAGTAGCTGCCCTTCTGGCTGTAGATGGCCCCCATCACCAAGGGCGGCACGAAGCCGCCCAGGCCGCCGACCGCGCCCACGATGCCCGTCACGCTGCCCACCTGGGCCACCGGCGTGACCTGCGAGACCAGGGCGAAGACCGCGCCGCTGCTGGTCCCCAGACCCACCGCCATCAGTAGGAAGGCGATCGTGCCCACCGGGGCGAGCTCCGGGTCGAAGGCCTGGACGATCGCGAACAGCGCGGTCAGCGCCAGCGACCAGGCGGTGACCACGGCCGGGTGGACGCGGTCCGAGAGCCAGCCGCCGAGCGGGCGGAAGACCACCGTCACCAGGGCGAACCCGGCTGCCTTGGTCCCCGCGTCGGTCGCCGACAGCTGGTACCAGGTCTTGAGGTACGTCGGGAGGTAGACGCCGAACGCGACGATCCCGCCGAAGCCGATCGCGTACAGGGCGGAGAGCTCCCAGGTCACCCGCAGCCGGCCGGCCGTCGCCAGCCGGGCGGCCAGCGGAGCCGTCGGCACCACCCGGTCCGGCCGGTCGCGGAGGAACAGCAGGGCCAGCACCACGTACGCGGCGAGGGCCACCGCCAGCACCGTGAACGGCAGGTTCTCGCCGTGCTTCCACAGCCGCGGCGTGAAGTACCCCGACAGGGCCACCCCGCCCATCCCCATGCCGAACACGCCGACGCCCAGGCCGCGCTTGTGCGGCGGGAACCAGGAGTTCACCAGCGGCACGCCGATCGCGAAGGTGGTCCCGCCCAGGCCCAGCAGGAAGCCCACCGCCAGCAGCGCCCCGTAGGAGCTCCGGGCCGGGATCACCAGCAGCACCGGAAGGATCGTCAGCCCCGACACCAGCGGGTACATCAGCCGCGCCCCGTACCGGTCGGTCAGCGCGCCGACCGGCACCCGGCCCAGCGAGCCGACCAGTACCGGCACCGCCACCAGCAGCGACTGGGCGAACGAGGACATGTGCAGCGTCTTGTCGAACTCCCCGGCCAGCGGCGCGATCAGGTTCCACGCCCAGAAGGTGAGCGTGAAGCCGGCCGTGGCCACCACCAGGTTGACGTACGCGGCCCGGGGCACCCGCTCCCGCTCCGTGCCCACGGGGCGACTCCTCTCCGTCCACCGGTCTGACGCCCCATCACAGCAGCGGCCCCCGCCGGAGCGCGTCAACGCCGCACCCACGCCCGCTCGTTCGGCTCAACCGCATCATCCCTTCGGGTGTCGGCCGGGTGGTTGTACCCCTCCCGTCCCCGGTCGCGGTGGGACGCTGCGTAGCCGAACCAACCGGACGTTCCCAGGAGGCCACATGCCAGACGTGTTCCGACGCAAGCACGGGGGAGGGGGCCGCAGGATCCTGCGGAGCCTCCTCGGGCGCGGGCCCGCCGCGGCGGCCGTCACCGTGGCCTCGGCCCTGGTGTCCGGGCTGCTGCTCGCCCCGGTGCCCGCGGCCGCCGCGGCCGAACCGCCGCCGCTCTCCTTCGACCTGACGGTCAGCATGGACTGGTTCCAGCGCTTCGAGGTGCCCGACTGGGGGATCGGGGAGGAGGGCGAGTACTACGTGACCGTCAAGATCGGGGACTTCCCCGAGCAGCACAGCCAGGTGGTCTCGGACGACGACTTCCACCCGAACAAGCTGGACCCGCCGTGGGTGGCCCACCGCCGGGTCGAGCTCACCGGCGGAAGGACGACCGTGGACGTCACGGTCGGCATCTGGGACGACGACGGCTTCCTCGGCTTCGGCGACGACCGGATGGACATCAGCCCGCAGGAGCAGGACGTCGAACTGAACCTCACCTACGACGTCCTGACCGACACCTGGTCCGGTGACGGCATCGGCCACGGGCCCGGCCTGGACAACCCGTGCGTCGACGACCACGGCCAGCCGATGGGCCAGGCCTGCGCCGTGGGCGACGGCGACCCCAACTACCCCGACGACGGCGACGGCAAGCGCGCCGAGCTCGGTCTGACCATCACCTCCGCGAACCACAGCGACGCCGACCGGGACGGCATCAGCGACCGCGACGAGCGGTACGGCGTCCGCAACCAGGACGGCTCGATGGCCGTCAACCTCCCCGCCTTCGGCGCCGACCCACTGCACAAGGACCTCTTCCTGGAGGTCGACCACACCCCGGGCTCCGAGCCCTCGCACCAGAGCGTCGAGGCGGTGAAGCGGGCCTTCGCGGTCTCCCCGCTCCCCAACCCCGACGGGCAGCGCGGCATCAGACTGCACGTCGACTCCGGCGCGATCCACGACAAGGGCGCCATGGAGGGCCCGCCGCAGGGCACCTGCACCGACCACGCGGACAACGACGGCCTGGGCGGCACCGACGGCGCCGATCCGGATTGCCGGTATCTCGACGTCGGGGTGGAGGGCTTGCGGCCGAACTGCGACAACGGCCTGGACGACGACGGCGACGGCCTGGCGGACTCCTCCGACCCGGACTGCCTGGCCGGCGAGTACCTCGGCGGCGGCAACACCGTCCCGGCCCTGGACAACTGCGGGATCGACGCGGCCTACAAGGCCACCAAGGGCAGCCCCGGCTTCAACTTCTCGCCGGCCCGTCAGCGGGCCTTCCACTACGTCGTGTTCACCACCCCCGACCCGGACACCGACGGCCCCGCCGGCCCCGACACCGGCTGCGGTCTCGGCGGGCAGGCGTCGATCGGCGGCACCGACGTCGTCCTGTACCGCAGCGACGCCGGCGGGTTCCTGCACGAGCTGGGCCACAACCTCGGCCTGGACCACGGCGGGAAGGAGGCCCACAACTGCAAGCCGAACTACCTCAGCGTGATGAACTACGCGATCGACTCCGGCATCCCGCGGGTGGGGGGCGGCCTGGTCGTCGACTTCTCGCCGCCGCGCATCGCCCTGGACGGCAGCACCCGCAGCTCGGCCCCGCTCGCCCCGCTCAAGGAGGACGACCTGCACGAGGACCGCGTGCTGTCCGCCGCCGACACCGTCAACGAGTTCGTCTTCACCGACGACCGCGGCAGCAGCCGGACGACCCCGCTCAACGCCAACCCGGACTGGAACGGCGACAACCCCGATGGCTACGGCGACGACGGCGGCCAGCGGTTCGCGGTCAACGTCGACGACGCCGGCCCGGCCGACTGCGAGAACGCCACCAAGGACAGCGAGTTGACCGGGTACGACGACTGGAAGCTGGTGGAGGAGACCATGCCCGGGCTCTTCCCCGCCGCGGGCACCGCCGGCGCGCGCCTGGAGGACCCGACCTTCCCGACCGCGGAGGCCGCCGAGCGGACCAGGGCCGAGAACAACCGCACCGACCTCTCGCTCACCCTGGCCGCCGCGCCCGAGCCGGTCATCGCCGGCACCGCCCTCACCTGGACGGTGACCGTCACCAACCACGGCCCCAACTCCTCCACCGCCACCCGGGTCACCGCCACCCTGCCCGCCGAGGTCACCGACCCGCGCGGCAGCCTGCCCTGCGAACTGACCGGCACTCAGGCCGTCTGCCACCTGAACGAGCTGCCGCTCGGCGCCACCCGGCAGTTCACCCTCACCGCCGACGTGCCCGCCGACCTGGTGTACCGCAACGGCCGGCCGAAGACCCTCACCGCCACCGCCGTCGCGAACAACCTGGCCGGGCCCGACCAGCGGCCCGCCGACAACACCGCCACCGCCGACAGCACCGCCGTCGCGGTCGCCGACCTCGCCGTCACCGAGCTCAGCGCGGTGGCCGCGCCGGTCCAGCTGGTGATCGGCACCACGCTGGACGTCACCCTGCACTCCACGGTGGCGAGCGGCGGCCCCTCCTCCCCGATGGACGCCACCGTCACCACCGCGGCCACCGCCGACCCCGGCGCCTCCGTCACCCCCGCCACCTCGCCCCAGCCCGTCCCGGCCCTGGCCGTCGGCGCGCCCCGTACGGCCGACAGCACCTTCACCATCGGCTGTGACCAGCCCGGCGAGCACACCTACCGCTTCACCGGCTCGATCGCGCCCGCCCGGCCCGAGGACACCGACCCGGCGCCCGGAAACGACCGCAGGACCACCGAGTTCACCGTCGACTGCCTCGTCCCGGTCGCCATCGACCTGCTCCCGCAGGGCGGCGGCCGCCCCGGCACCGTCCTCACCCCGCACGGCCTCACCACCGTCGCGGTCCTCACCACCACCGCCGGCGAGTACGGGCTCCCGCTCGCCTTCGACGCCTCCACCGTCTCGGTGCCGAGCGTCCGGTTCGGCACCCGGCACACCGTCTACGACGAGGGCTCGGGCCAGACCCCCGAACCCCACCTCGGCGGCCACCTGCTCGACGTGCCCGAGCGCACCGAGAACCCCTCCCAGGCCTTCCGGGACGGCGACCTCGACCTGGTCCTGCAGTTCGCCCCGACGGGTTCCGGCCTGCGCCCCGGTGACACCGAGGTCTGCGTGATGGGCACCTACACCGACCGCGCGACCGGGCGGAGCCACCACTTCTTCGGCTGCGAGAAGGCCCGCGTCACCTCCTTCCCGGGGGCGCCCGGCAGCTGACGGAGCGACAGCCGCCGCTGCTCGCGGCCCTGTTACAGAACCATGATCCGTTCGACGGGCGGACGAGATCCGGCCGAGGCCGGACCCTGACACGCCCGGCCTACGGTCGCCCCATGTCGAACACCACCCGTACCCGTACCGTCCGCCCCGCCCTCCGCCGCCGTGCGGCAGCCGCCGGGGCCCTGCTCATCAGCACGGGCCTGGCGCTGCCGCCGGCCGCGGCCGCCGCGGACCGCGGCACCACCCTCAGCGTGCACGCCGGCGCCACCACCGCCGCCGAGCGCGCGCGGATCGACGCCTACTGGACCCCGGACCGGATGCGGCTGGCCGGGGCCCTGGTCCCCGAGATCACCCCGGTGCCGGCCGACGACCCGACGCCCGAGGACCCGAGGCCGCTGCCCGCCGGCACCCCCGACCCTGGGGCGGTGTGGACCCACGGCGGCGCGGTGGAGCGCAGCGTCGGCCGGCTGTTCTTCACCTTCTCCGACGGCTACGACGGCAGCTGCACCGCGACGGTGGTCACCGCCGCCAACCGCTCCACCGTCGTCACCGCCGCGCACTGCCTGCGCGGTGTCGGTCCGTCAGCCGAGGCCGGCACCTGGCGGGACAACCTGTACTTCGTGCCCGGCTACCGCAACGGCACCAAGCCGCTCGGCGGCTTCAGCGTCGCGGCCATGGCCACCTCAACCGCCTGGGACGCGGCACCGGGGAGCACCGGCTCGGACGAGGTCGCGATGGCCGGCCACGACGCCGCGACCGCGGTGCTGAACCGCTCCGCCGACGGGCGCCGCGTCGCGGACGTCACCGGCACCCAGCGGATCGCCTTCTCCCCGCCCCGGGAGGGCGAGTTCACGCACGCCTTCGGCTACCCGAAGGACCGGCTGAACAACCCGGACGGCAAGTACACCGGCTCTCGCGTGATCCACTGCGCCGGCCCCGACCGCCCCGCCCCGACCGCGCCCGCACTCCGGGGCACCACCTGCGACATGTCGCACGGCGCCAGCGGCGGCCCGCACCTCGCCGCCTTCGACACCCGCACCGGCACCGGCACCGTCGTCGGGGTCACCAGCACCACCGACGAGCTCGCCGGCGGCCTCCCGGGCACCCTCTACGCCACCCGCTTCGGCGAGGAGGCCCGTCACCTCTACGACTGGGCCCGGCAGTTGCCGGCCTGATCCCCGTCCGGGCGGTGCCGGTGTGCTGGAATGGGACGGTCCTGAAGGTCGAGGCGTGAGGCGGTGCACCGTGAACGATCCGGTCAGGTGGGGCGGCGGGGACCCCGGTCCGTTCTTCCACGGGACGAAGGCGGTCCTGGCGGTCGGGGATCTGCTGGAGCCCGGCTACGGCTCCAACTACGGCGCGGGCGCCAAGGCGAACTTCGTCTACCTGAGCGCCACCCTCAACGCCGCCGTCTGGGGAGCCGAACTGGCGGCGGGCGAGGGGCGCGAACGCATCTACCTCGTCGAGCCGACCGGCGAGTTCGAGGACGACCCGAACCTGACGGACCGCAAGTTCCCCGGCAACCCGACCCGCTCCTACCGCACCCGCAAGCCCCTGCGCGTGACGGCGGAGCTCCGGGCCTGGCAGGGCCACTCCGAGGAGGAGCTCCGGCAGATGCGCGAGCACCTCGAAGCCCTCAAGGCCCAGGGTATCGAGGCCATCAACGAGTGAACTCCCGCCCCGCCCCGGCGAGTTGGTGATTCTGCCGCTCGCCGGGGCGGCGCCCGGGTGGCCCTGGGCGGAGGCCGCACAGCGCGGTCAGAGGGCGGCGGTGACGGCGGCTTCGGCGTGGATGCGGGTGGTGGGGAAGAGCGGGACGGGGCTGTCGTCCTCGCCGACGAGCAGCTCGATCTCGGTACAGCCGAGGATGACGCCCTCGGCGCCCGCCGCGACCAGGCCGGCGATCACCTGGCGGTAGGCGGCCCGCGACTCCTCGCGGACGACGCCGAGGCAGAGCTCCTCGTAGATGACCCGGTGCACCAGCGCCCGCCCGGCCGCGTCCGGGACCAGGACCTCCAACCCGTGGGCGGCGAGCCGCTCCCGGTAGAAGTCCTGCTCCATGGTGAAGGCCGTGCCGAGCAGGCCGACCCGCCGCACCCCGTCGGCGAGCACCGCCTCGGCGGTGGCGTCGGCGAGGTGCAGCAACGGGATGCCCACCGCCTCCGCGACCCGGTCGGCGACCTTGTGCATGGTGTTGGTGCAGATCAGCAGCAGGTCCGCACCGCCGGCCTCGACCGACCTCGCGGCCCCGGCCAGCAGTTCGCCGGCCGCCGCCCAGTCCCCGGCCACCTGCAGCCGCTCCACCTCGGCGAAGTCCACCGAGTACAGCACGCACTTGGCGGAGTGCAGGCCGCCGAGCCGCTCCCGGGTGAGCTCGTTGAGCAGCCGGTAGTACTCCGCCGTCGATTCCCAGCTCATCCCGCCGAGCAGTCCGATGGTCTTCATCGCGCTACTCTGTCACGCCCGTTCCGCCGGCGGTCCCGCAGGGTGAGGGCCAGGCGCGCGCCGAGGACCGGCGAGCCGAGGGCGACGGCGGCCGGCACTCCCGCGAGCGGCACCACGGCCCATCGGCCCCCGATCCCCTGCAACGCCCCCACCCCACTCCCTCCCCGGGAGGTCCAGGATGTGGCGGCGGCCACGGGAGGACAAGGGCCCGCGCGCTGACGGACGGTCAGGCGTCAGGCCCGGTCCCGTTCGCGCCAGACGGCGGCCGAGGCACCCGCCGTGCCGGCGGCGAGGGTGCCCCACAGGGCGGTGGGGCCGTGGGCGGCCAGGGTGGTGATCACGGCGGGGGAGACGGCCAGACCGAAGCCGGTGGAGAGCTGGAAGCGGGCCAGCGCGCGGCCCAGCAGCGCGGCCGGGGCGAGCGCGGTGACCAAGGCCGTCGAGCTGCCCGCGTAGAGGATCTCGCCGAGGGTGAAGGGCACCGAGACCAGCGCGACCGCCGCGGGGCCGAGACGGGTGGCGAACAGGAAACCCAGGTAGCCGACGGCCAGCACCACGCCCGAGGCGGCCAGCACGGTGCCGCGCGACCAGCGCGCGCTCCAGGTGGTGACCGGCACCTGGAGCGTCACCACCAGCACCGTGTTGGCGACGAAGACCGCCGCCGCCCAGGCCGGTGAGGCGTGCAGCTCGCTCACCAGCACCAGCGGCACCGCGATCTCGGGCACGTTCAGACAGAAGACGTAGAGCACGTTCGCCGCCAGCAGCGTCCCCAGCCGAGGTGCGGGCCCGGCCGCCGCCGCGTCCTGACGCACCGTTGGATCCGCCGCCACCCGCACCGACCAGGCCAGCCCGGCCGAGGCCAGGTACCCGACCCCGGAGGCCACCGCCAGCACCCGCAGCCCGCCCGGCCCGGCGGCCATCGCACCGGCCGCCAGCAGCGCCCCCACCCCGAGCCCGGCGTTGCGTACCGACCGGGCACCCGCCAGCGCGGCGTCGCGCAGCCGCCCTTCGCTGACGGTGGCCACCAGTGCGGCGTGGGCGGCGGGCCAGGACTGGTTGCCGACCCCCAACAGCAGCGCCGCCACGGCGAACTGGACGGTGCCCGAGTCGGGCGGCGCTGCCAGCAGCACCAGCACCCCCGCGACCCGCACCAGCATCGAGGCCGCGACCGCGGTGCTGCGCGCGCCCCGGTCCAGCCAGCGGCCCAACCCGGGCAGACAGGCCAGGCCCGCCACGATGCCGACCGTCATCGCCAGCCCGGCCGCCGTCGCGGACAGGCCCAGCACGGTGATCCCGTACAGCAGCAGGAACGGACGGAGCAGACCGGTGCCCAGGGCGTCCACGGCCAGCGCCAGGGCGTAGCGCGGTCCGCCGCCGGCGGCGGTCAGTTGACGGAGCGTGAAGGACGGACGGGCGGGCGACGGTGCGGCGGTGGTGGTCATGGCGGACACCGTGCGCCCGGCCCGCGCCGCCGGTCACGTCGGTTGACGATTTCCGTCAACCCGTCACCCGGCTCCGCCCACCACCAGGGAAGATGACCGGGTGACCCTGCGCATCGACCTCACCGGCACCCCCAGCGGACGGATCCGCTTCGCCCCCTCGCCGCTGGCCGAACTCACCGCGATGCTGCACGTGCTGGCCGCCCCCGACCACCACCCGCCGCTGGCGGCCTGGGCGGCCGGCGTGCGCACCGCGCTGCGGCCCGAACTCGCCGAGCGGCTGCACGAGGCCGAGTTCCTCTGGCGCTCCTCGCGCGCCGACTTCCTCGTCCCGGCCCGCCCCCGGGCCACCCTCGCCGAGGAGCTGGACGAGGTCGACCTGATCGACGACGACCGCTACGCCCACTCCGCGCTGGTCACCACCTGCGGCAGCAACCGCCTGCTCTTCGCCGGCCGTTCGCCGCTGCACGACCCCGAGGCCCGGGCCGACGCACTGGGCCGCGCCCAGGCCAGGGGCGCGGCCCAGGAGGCCTTCGCCGAACGGCTGCTGACCGACCCGGCGGTGGTCCGGGCCCGGGTGCGGGAGACCCTGGAGCAGTGCGGCGAGGCCTTCTTCGACGCGGCCTGGCCCGCGATCGTGCCCCGGCTCGCGGAGGACGCGCGCGCCAAGGGCGACCTGCTGCGCCGTCAGGGCCTCGGCGCGGCGATGGCCGCCGTCGGCGGTGCGATCACCGTCGGCCCGGACGGCCGCTCGCTGGTCCTCGACAAGCTCCAGGACAACTCCGCCGAAGCCGGCCCGGACGGCGTCACCTTCCTCCCCACCGTCCACGGCCACCCCCACCTGGTCGCCGTCCACGCCTCGGGGTGGCAGCCCGTGGTCCAGTACCCACTCGCCCGGGCCGACCACCCCGAGCCGGTCCCGCTGGAGACCGTCCGCCTGCGCCTGGAGGCCCTCGCCCACCCCGTACGGCTGCGCCTGGTGCGCACCCTGGCCCGGGGCCCGCACACCACCGGCGAACTCGCCCGCTCCTGGGAACTCACCGACCCCGAGGTCTCCCGCCACCTCGCCGTGCTCCGCCGGGCCGGCCTGCTCACCGCCCGCCGCCAGGGCCGCTACGTCCACTACGCCCTGGACCTGGCCGCCACCACCACCCTCGGGGCGGACCTGCTCGCCGCAGTGCTGCGCTGACGTCCCGTTCGCCGTGGCGCTCCTCGGACCGGCCGGGGCATCGGCGCGTGGATGTAAACCCGTGGGCCGACGCAGGGGAGGACGGGCCGTGACAGTGTTCCGGTGTGCCCACGGACCTTCCGTGGAAGCACTACTGACGACCAGTCACCAAACGGGGGCGTGACCACCATGCAGCTTCTCCCTTCCAGTTCTCCCACCGACCGCGCGGGAACGACCCGTCGCCACCTGCTGGCCGGCGCGCTGGCCGCCGGGGCGGCGCTCCCGCTCTCGGCCCTGGCCGGACCCGCCTGGGCCTCCCCGTCCGGTCCCGACTCCGGCCCCGACTCCGGCCCCGTCCCCGGAGCGGCGTCGCAGCGGCTGACCCTCACGGAGCCGACCGGGCCGCACCCGGTCGGCGCGGCCACGCTGCACCTGGTGGACCGCTCCCGTCCCGACGCGATAGCGGGCGCGGGCCGGTTCCGCGAACTGATGGCCACGGTCTGGTACCCGGCCCGCGACACCGCCGGACGGCCGGCGGTGCCGTGGATGCCGCCCGGTGCGCTGAAGGCGTTCCTCGCCGACGTGGGGTTCGAGGCCCTGGCCGACCGGGCGCCGTTCACCGCCGCCCACGTGGACGCCCCGGTGCTGTGCCCGGCCCGGCGGCTGCCGGTCCTCCTCTACGCGCACGGTGCGCGCAGCCACCAGGGGGACCACACCGTGATGGTCCAGGAGCTCGCGAGCCACGGGTACGCGGTCGTGACGATCGCCCACCAGTACGACACCTACACCGAGTTCCCCGACGGCCGGGTGGCCGTCCCGCTGCGCGACCGCGAGGCGCCGACGCTTCCCGGCGACTTCGCCGCGGACCTGTCCTTCGTCCTGGACTGCGTCGAACAGCTCGCCGCCGGACGCAACCCGGACGTCGACCGTCGCCGGCTCCCGGCCGGCCTGCTCGGCGGCCTCGACCCGCACCGGGTGGGCGCCTTCGGCTGGTCGAAGGGCGGCACGGCCACCGCCCGCGCCAGCCTCTCCGACCAGCGCATCCGGGCCGGGCTGGCCGTCGACGCCCCGATGGAGATGAACCCGCCGCTCTCCGGCGAGCTCCGCCGGCCGTTCATGCTGATGACCGCCGAGTTCAACCGGGCCACGTCCCCCGCCGCGGCCGCGTTCTGGTCCCTCCTGCGGGGATGGCGTCTGGACATCCGGGCCGAGGGCGCCCTCCACGTCTCCTACGGCGACAACGAGACGCTGTTCGCCCAGGCGGCGAAGCTGCTCGGCTGGAGCGCGCCGCAGCTTCAGGGGATCATCGGCACCCTCGACCCCGACCAGGCGATGCGGATCCAGCAGGCCTTCCCGTGCGCCTTCTTCGACGAGCACCTGCGGCACCGCCCGAGCCACCTGCTCGACGGCCCGTCACCGGCCTTCCCGGCGGTGGCCTTCCTCCCGTAGCGGTGCGCTCGGGGGCGGGGCGGGTGTTGGTAGATCGTCAGCGAACGGTATCCATCCGTTATCTGACGGTGCCCCGCATGTCCGATTTGCCGTATGTGAAGCTGGTGTAATGATCTGGTGCCTGCCAGGTTTACGGCAGGGATTCACCGCAATCACAGAAAACGGGGCACCGATCATGGGCTCGCGCCACTTCCGACCCGCTCTCGCGGGCGCTGCCGCACTCCTGGCCTTCGGCGTTGTCACGCCGACCGCCGCTCACGCCAACGACGGTTTCCAGAACCAGTACGCCTCGGAAGCGTGCGCCCCCAACACCAGCGCCGGCAACTTCTGGCTGACCCTCTGGTTCAACTCCTCGTACTCCGGCTCGCACCGGAACATGGGCTACCCCATCTACGACTTCGGCAACGTCAACGAGGGCGTCAGCTGGGCCCAGCCCCTCCACTACTGCGACGACGGCAAGGCGGGCGCGAACGAGGGCGTCAAGAACAACGCCGCCTCCGCCCAGAACCGCAACACCAGCTACCGTGCCGTCATCTACTACAACAGCGGCTACAAGGGCGCGAGCGACTCGCTCTCCCCGTTCTCCAGCTGGTTCCAGCTGAAGAACACCTACAACAACAACGCGTCCTTCCAGTTCCTCTCGTAAGCACTCCGAGAGTCGTTCGGAAATCCACGGGCGGATTTCCCGCCGGGCACGGCCCGGGAACTCGCGAAAGAATTCGGCGCGAGAAATCCCGGGGCCGTGCCCGGATGTTTGCGGGGGGAGCGGGTCAGTTCCCGCCCTCGTGACGTTCCGTCAGCCAGGTGAGCATGGCGGGGGTGGCGTCGAAGTGCCCGGCGTGTCCGGCGTCCTGCTGGAGGATCAGGGTCGCGGTGGGGATCCGGGCGGCGAGCCACGCGGCGTGCGCGGGCGGCACCAGGGTGTCCAGCCCGCCGTGCCAGAGCCGCACCGGGACGGTGACCTCGGCCGGGTCGAAGCCCCACGGGGTGCCGAACAGCGCCCGGACGTCGTCCACCCAGCCGTCCAGCCCCGGCCGGACCGCCTCCGCGAAGGCCGGGCCGAGCATCGCGCCGATCTCCGGCCGGGCGAGCACCGCCTGCTCGACCTCGGGCAGCGGGGGCAGCCCGGCGGTGCCGACCGCGGTGAGGTGGTCCACGACCGCCCGACGGTCGGTCACGGCGATGGTCGCGCTCCGGGTGTTGCCCTCGTTCATCCCGGCGGTCCAGTCCAGGTCCACCGCGTCGCGCGGGGCCAGGCTCGCCAGGGTGCCCACCCGCGTCACCCGCTCGGGGTGCAGCGCGGCGAAGGCCAGCGCGTGCGGTCCGCCCCCGGAGACCCCGAACACCGGGAACCGCTCCAGGCCCAGGTGGTCGGCGATGGCGGCGACGTCCGCGGCCGCGTCCACGACCTGACGGCCCGGCAGCGGCGAGGAGCACCCGAAGCCGGGGCGGTCGTAGGTGATCAGCCGTATGCCGAGCCGCTCGAACAGCGAGTCGTCGGGGTGGCGGGCGAGCCGGCTCATCGGGCTGCCGTGCAGGTAGGCGACGGGGGTGCCGGTCGGCACACCCCACTCCTCCACGGCGAGCGTGCGGCCGTCCTTCGTGGTCACTTCGTGCATGACGGTCAAGCTAGCCGCAGGGGTGTGCTCGGGCGAAGGCTTTTCGTTCCCGGCGCAATCCCGGGCGGCCCCGCTTGCTCGACACTGCCTCGCCACGCACCGCTGCGCCAGGCACTTCTGAGGTGGCGTCAGCTGTTCGGGATGCCCACCGCAGCTGCCCGATCGGGCAGCCCCGGACGGTGGGCGGGGCAGTGTCCGACGTGCCCACGGCTTCAGCGGTGATGTGGTTGGTACGGTCTCGGCGACAGGTCTAGACCAGGCCTGGTGACCGTTCCGCGAGAGGAAGTCCGTTGCGCCGTTCCGCTTCTGCCGCTCTGTCAACCGCCCTGTCCGTCACCCTGCTCTCGGCCGCCTGGGCCGCCGTTCCCGCCCAGGCGGCCACCCCGGGGACCGCGCCCGCCACCCCCACCGGGACGATCACCCTCAACCCCACCGGGACGGTCACCAGCGGCGGAGTGGTGACCCTCTCCGGCACCTACCGCTGCTTCGCCGCTGTCCCCGCCGTCCCCGTCGCCGCCCAGAGCTCGATCAGCGAGGGCAACATCCCCTGGGGCGGCGGCACCCTCCCCGCCGCCGTCACCACCTGCGACGGCGCGGAGCACCCGTGGGTCAACCAGGGCAAGCCCCGGTCGGAGTACGCGAAGAGCGGCCGGATCAACGGCGTCGCGGCCCTGGTCCGGTACGGGACGACGTCCAACGGCTTCCCCGACATCACGGCCTTCTCCTTCGACCGGAAGAGCGTCGACCTGCAGCTCGTCGCGGGCTGACAGCCGGCCCGTCCGCGTCCTCCCATGCCGGGCCGGCCCGGCCGCCGTCAGACCGTGTCGCGGTCTCCGTCGGCCGGGCGGTCCGGGCCCGGCCGCAGTGCCGCCGCCTTGTTCAGCGAGCGCAGTGCCAGCAGGAGCAGCCCGATGTCGTCGAGCAGCACGGGGTCGGGCAGCAGGTCGACGGGGCTGACCAGGTAGGCGATCGACGCCCAGAACAGCACCTTGTTCGACATCGGGATCCCCGACGAACCCAGCAGCCTCCGCGCCCGCACCAACTTCACCACCAAGACGGCCGCCACCACCATGCACGCCACCACCGCCGCGCCGGCCAGCCACCAGAACACCCCGCCACCGTGCTCCATCCCGCCGCCCTCCATCCGCCACCCACACCGGCCCGTCCCCGGCGGACCGTACCACCGGAGGCGGACGACGTGGCCCCGGTGCGCGGCCGGAAAGCCACGGGCGGCGGACACACTCACCGCTCACCGTCGCCGACCAGCCGATTAACCGATGGTGCGTATTGGTACCGATGGATAGCGTGCCGGGATGACCTCCTTGATCCACCGGGCCGCCCGGTCGTTCGACGGCGCCGCGCTCGCCGCACTCCTGCCGCCCGACGTCCGCCTGCTCGGCCTCGGCGAGCCCACCCACAACGTCGAGGTCTTCCTCGAACTGCGCAACCAGCTCTTCCACCACCTGGTCGAGCACCACGGCTACCGCTCCATCGCCCTGGAGAGCGATGCCCGGTCGGCCCCGGTCGCCGACAGCTACCTGGCCGGCGGCACCGTCAGCCTGGACGAGGCGCTCGAACGCGGCATCAGCCACGGCTTCGGCGCGCTCGCCGCCAACCGCGAACTCCTGCGCTGGATGCGGGAGTGGAACACCGCCCACCCGTCCGAGCCGCGCCTGCGCCTCCACGGCATCGACATCCCGGTCGAGATCACCGGAGCCCAGGGCCCCGGCCCGGCGCTGCTGGCGCTGTACGACCTGCTCGCCGAACACCTCGAACTGCGGTGGAGCCGGGGCGAGTTGGTGCGGCTCCTGGGCCCGGAGGAGCGCTGGTCGGACCCGGCCGCGCTGACCGACCCGGCCGCCGCGGTCGGCCGTACCCCGGAGGCCGACCGGCTGCGCCTGGCCGCCGACGACCTGAGCACCCTGCTCGCCACCCAGGCACCCCGGCTGGCCGACGCCACCTCAGCCGACCGGCTCCACCACGCCGGGCTGTACGCGCGTACCGCCCGCGGCCTGCTGCGCTACCACGCCGCCCTGGCCGACGACGGGCCCGACCGGATGAGCCGTCTGATGGGTCTGCGCGACCTGCTGATGGCCGACAACGCCCACGCCGTGGTGGAGCACGAGGCCGACCGCGGACCGACCCTGCTCTTCGCCCACAACCGCCACCTCCAACGCGAGGAGAGCGTGGTCCCCTTCGGCGAGGGGCAGTTGGCCTGGTGGGGCACCGGCGCGCTGCTCGCCACCCGCCTCGGTTCCCGGTACGCCTTCGTGGCCTCGACCTTCGGCACCCGCGGCACCGACGTGGCCGCCCCGGACACCCTGGAGGGCCGGCTCGCCGCCGGCCAGCCGCACGCCCGTGCCGTGATCGATCCGGCGGCGCTGGCCGCCGCCCTGCCCCCGGACCTCCCGCCCCGGATCCCCGCCGACCCCACCGGCCTCGCCCTCGACCCGGCGACCGTGGCCCTGACCGACGCGGTGCTGTTCGTCCGGGAGATCCCCGCCGCCACGTAGGCGGTCCTGGCGCGCGTTGCGGGCGGATTCGTGGAGAGTGGCCGAGGACCGATGAGTTGTGCGCGGATCCGCAGTCCACACTCTCGAACCACCGAGCGCGGTGGGCCCGCGCCGGGAACGCTCCCGCGCGGAGACGTACACGGAGGCAGTGAATGGGCGTCAACGACTTCGAACAGGAACGCACGGGCGGCACGGGCGGCACGGCCGACACGGGCGAGCGGGTGGACGGCCCTCGGGTGTTGGTGGCGGGGGCGAGCATCGCGGGGCCCGCCCTCGCCCACTGGCTGCGCCGGTGGGGCGCCGAGGTGACGGTGGTGGAGCGGGCTCCGGAGCTGCGTCCCGGTGGGCAGGCGGTGGACGCGCGCGGGGTCGCCAAGGAGGTCATCGGCCGGATGGGCCTGGACGCCGCCGTCCGCGCGGCGTGCACCGGCACCGCCGGCGCGCACACCGTGGACGCGGACGGGAAGGTGCTGGAGACCTTCCGTGCGGAGGACGACGGCGGTGACGGGTTCATCGCGGACATCGAGATCCTGCGCGGGGACCTGTCCCAGGTGCTCTACGACGACACCCGCGACGGCGTCGAGTACCTCTTCAGCGACCGCATCGCCTCGCTCACCCAGGACCCGGACGGGGTCGACGTCCTCTTCGCGAGCGGCGGCCGCCGGCGCTTCGACCTGGTGGTGGGGGCGGACGGGCTGCACTCGGAGCTGCGGGCGATGGTCTTCGGCCCCCACGGGCGCTTCCTCCACCACCTCGGGCACGTGCTCGCCTTCTTCAGCGTGCCGAACGACTTCGCCCTGGACAGCTGGCTGTTGGAGTACCAGGACCAGGCGTCCGGCCGCTCGGTCCTGCTGCGGCCGATCCAGGACGCCACCCGGGCGATGGCCATGTTCTACTGCGCCTCGCCCGACTTCGACCTCGACCACCGCGACGTCGCCGCCCACAAGCACCTGCTGCGCGAGCGGATGGCCGGCCTGGGCTGGCTGGCCCCGGACGTCCTCGCGCACCTGGACGACACCCCCGACTTCTACCTCGACCAGGTCGCCCAGGTGGTGATGGACCGTTGGTCCAGCGGCCGGGTGGTGCTGCTGGGCGACGCGGCGTTCAGCTCGTCGCCGATGTCGGGTCAGGGGACGGGCCTGGCGTTGGTCGGTGCGTACGTCCTGGCCGGCGAACTGGCCGCCGCCGGCTGGGACCCCGGCACCGCCTTCGCCCGCTACGAGACCCGGATGCGCCCCTTCGTCGAGGCCAACCAGGAGATCGGCCGCCTGAACGCCCGCACCCGCCAGGTCCCCGGGCCCGAGACCGAGCCGCTGCCGGACTTCTCGGGCGCTTGGTTCGCCGATCTGATCGGCCGTGCGATCAACGGCGTCGACCTGCCCGAATACGCGGGCCCGGCCGTCCCGTAGGCAGCGGGCCTCGCGGCGGACCGGGTCCCGTCCGTCGGTGTCGGTGTCGGTCTCGGTTTCGTCAGTCGAGCAGGCGCCACTCGTGCGGCAGGTCGGTGGTGAGGAGTGCGTCGATCTCGGGGGGTGGGAAGTTCGGTCAGGTCCGCGTCGTCCGGTGCTGGCGGTTGAGGCGGTGGTCGAGGAAGTGCTGCGTCCGTCTCAGTCCGTCGGGGGCCTGTGCGGGGTCGGTCCGTCCGTCCTCGGGGGCGTCGGCGAAGTCGTTCAGGTCGAGCAGGCGGTAGGGGTGGTCGGGCGGGCCGGTGATGACGTCGATCCGCATGTCCTCGGTGCGCAGCAGGTCCTCTCGGGGGCCGTCCCACTCCAGGCTCACCAGGTCGCGGTACCACCGGCCGTGCTGCTGCGGCGGGAACGTCACCGGTTGGTTGATCCGCATGCCCTCCTCCAGCAGGACGAAGGTGCGCTGGACGTGGTCGGTTCCGTCGTGGTGGAAGCCCCGGTCGTGGGCGACGACGTTGCCGCGGCGGATTCCCACCGCCAGCGGCTTGCGGTTGTGCAGCACGCTCACTCGTCGGTCGGAGGTGGCGGGGCGCGCTACCAACGCGCGGCCCGGTGGGGGTGGTGGTGTGTGGGGTGGTGGCCTGGCACGCTAGTTTGCGGGGGTGAGTTTTCTTGATGAGGTGGCCGAGCGCGACGGCTGGCGGTGCTGGGTGTGCGACGAGCCGGTCGATCCCGGTATGTCGGTGAACGACGACCGCGGGCCCAGTGTCGACAGTCGTACTGCGGACCGGAAGGCGAAGGTCGCGGAGCGGCTCGCGCACCGTGGCTGCAATACCCGCAAGGGTGCGGTGAAGGTGGTCATCGCGTGGCCGGAGCGTCTCTACGTGGTCGAGCCCGCGCCGTTGATCACGGTGGCGGGGCGTCTGGAGCGCAAGGGCGGGCGGGAGATGGTGGGCCGCTGTCCGACCAGGCGGGACGCCCAGGAGGCGGCGGACTGGCTGGTCGACCGGTTCTCGCGGTTGGTGCCGGGGCTGCCGGTGAGCGTCGGGATCGAGCCGGGCGGCGGCCAGTTCCTGCTCGTGTTGAGCACCGGCCGCCGCTGACCGGTGATGTCGGAACGGCACCGGGTGCCCTCCGGGCCTTTGATCGCCGGCGGGCCCGGGGCCTGGTCGTGGCCTCCCCTGACCGTTTGTCAGTCGCGAGGTCCTGCGGGTGATCGGTGGGCCGGGCCCCGGCCGAGCGGTCTGCCCGCTGCAGTGATCATCTGGCTGACGCAATCCGACGCCCTGTCACCCCCTCTGTCCTGGGTGCGGCGGTTGCCGGACCGTCGGAGGCGGCGAGCGGCGTCGCCTCGCCGATCGCCTCGCACAGCTCGGGGAGGTTCGGCTCGAAGCCGCCGGGCGCCAACGGGGGCCTTGAGGACCAGGGCGTCGATCGCGATCAGCGCGACGCGCCCGGCCCGGCAGCCGGCGGCCGGCGTGCCCCATCGCCGGGTACCGGTGCCCGATGGCTCCGGCGCGGCCCGGTGGACTCCTCGGGAAACCCGCGGCGGCTCCGCCCGCGGTACCCGCGTACCCGGCAGGCGGCTCCGGGTTCACGGGACGTCCAGCGGGCCCTTGCCGCCGGACGAACCCGAACCCGAACCCGAATCCGACCTCGACGGCCGAGGCGTACTTCCCGGCGGAAGCCGCCACCGCGGACCCGTCCACAACCACCTTCGCCGTGCCGGGATCCTCCCCGTCACTGCGAGGGGGGAGCACCCTGCGCCCATCGTGGCGGGCCGTTGACCACGGGCTGGTCCGTGCCGCCGACGGGCCGTTGGCCACCGGCTGGTCCGTGCCGCCGGCGGGCCTTTGATCACCGGCGTGCCGTTGCCGTTGCTGTCGGCGGTGGTGGTGTTCAGGGTTTGCGGGCGATTCCGGACCAGTAGTAGGCGGCGGCGGGGTCGGCGGGTTGTCCGTTGTCGGGGCGCCAGCCCATGACGGGGACGACTCCCGGGTCGATGAGTTCCCAGTCTCCGAAGAACCGTGTCACCTCGTCGCGGGTGCGCGGTACGAGTGTCATGTGGCCCTTGGCGGCGGCTTGGACGATCGAGGCCATCGCGGTCGGGTTGAAGTCCGCTCCGGGGTGGGTGATCACGACGTGGCTGCCGGGGGCGAGGGCGTCCATCAGCGTGCGAGTCTTGGCCCAGGGGTCGTCGGTGTCGGCGAGCAGCATGAGGACGGCCACCAGTGTCAGGCCGACGGGCTGCTGGAGGTCCAGGGTGCGGGTCAGGATCGGGTCGGTGAGGATCTTCTCCGGGTCCCGCAGGTCGGCGTGGATGTAGGCGGTGCGGCCGGAGCCGGTGCTGTCCATCAGCGCGCGGGCGTGGGCGAGGACGATGGGGTCGTTGTCGACGTAGACGACGCGGCTCTGCGGGGCGGTGGCCTGGGCGATTTCGTGGGTGTTGCCTTCGGTGGGGATGCCGGTGCCGATGTCGAGGAACTGGCGGATGCCCGCCTCGCCGGCGAGGTGGCGCACCGCGCGGCCGAGGAACTTGCGGTTCTCCCTGGCCATCGTCTTGATGCTGGGGATGGCCTGCTCGAATGCCTCACCGAGCGCCCTGTCGGGCGGGAAGTTCGTCTTGCCGCCGAGCCAGAAGTCGTACATCCGCGCGGAGTGCGGGATGTCGGTGCGCAGGTCCACCCGCTCGATCGCCGGGTCCTCCAGTCCGCGCTTCATCCACTCGATGTCGTCCGGCATGTCGTCCACCCCTGTGTGCGCTAGTGCCCCTGACGGGCTGTCAGGAATGGATCCTAGTAGGCGCCTTGGCGTGGTGGAGGTGGCGGCCCGGGGCCGCACTGTCCGGGGCCGCCGGTATCCCGTCGGCCATCGCGCCTGCCCGCCCGCTGCCGGTGTCCAGGGGGACCGTGGTGGTCTTCCCGCCAGCCGGCGTCAATACGGTCGGTCCTGCGGGGGCCGGCCTGGCGAGCTGACCGGACCGGGCCGGGAGAGCCGAAGGTCCTCCCCGTCCCGCCGGTCATCGTGCCCGGTCGCCTGGCCGCTGATCGAGCTCGGTCGCCCGGCCGCTGCCGGTGTCCAGGGGACGCCGTCGGCTATCGCGCCCGCCCGCCGGGCCGCTGTCGGCGTCCTGGGGGACCGTGGCGGTCTTCCCGTCCGTAGACGTCACCGTCGGTCCGGCCGGGGGCCGCGGCCCGGCGGGCGGGTCGGACCGGGCGGGGGAGAGCCGCGGGCGGTGCTTCCGCCTGGTGTCCGCGGGTCGTGTCCGCGGATGCGGTGCCGGTACGTTCCGCCGTGGCTCGCGACGGCTGCCCCGGGTCTGCGGTAGTTCACGACGGTCTGCGGTCGGCCGGGGGGCGGGCTCCGGAGGATGGTTGTGAGGCGGGCCACCGCGGACGGACCGCGTATCGGACCGTGCGTGTCCGGGTCCTCGCGCTGGGTCGACGGTGTGCGCGCCGTCGCCACCCGCCAGGGGTGGCGGCGGTCACACCGGGGCCCGGAAGGATCTTCCGGAGGGCCCGTCCGGCCCTTCACATCGGGGGCCGGATGTCGGCCATACCTTCGGT